>NZ_CP053344.1:942409-1256546 GCF_013113715.1 Herbiconiux sp. SALV-R1 | reverse complement strand
CGGGGTCGTGGCCCGAGGCGCGGTGGTGCGAGCCGGGCGATGCCGACGCATCCGCACCGCCCACGCCGTTCGCGCCCGCCGTGCCGCCTTGCGGTGCCAGCACCGTGCGATCGGCAGGGTCGCGGCCGACGTCGCCCGTCGCCCACTCGGCCGCCGTCACCTCCGCGGGGGTCGGAGAGAGACCGAGCTCGATCTCGACCGCCTGCAGCTCGCGCAGCAGCTCGAGCACCGACTGCTGGCGGCGCGCCGGGTCTTTCGAGAGGGCCCTGGCCAGCACCTCCTCGAGCGAGGCGGGCACGTCGGCGCGCCCCACCCCGGGCAGCCTCGACTTGACGATGCGGCGGGCGAGCTCCCCCGGGGCGGTGGGTGCGCCCGGCACCTCGAACGGCGAGCGACCGGCGAGCAGCGAGTAGAGCGTGGCGCCGAGCGCCCACACCTCGGAGGCGACGGTTCCGCTGGTGGCCTCCGTCACCACCTCGGGTGCCGACCACGGGATGGACAGGCCCACCGCATCCGCCGGCGCGACGCCCCGCGCACCCGACGAGATGCCGAAGTCGGAGAGCACCGGCGCGCCGTAGGCCGTGAGCAGGATGTTCGAGGGCTTCACGTCGCGGTGCAGGATGCCCTGCTGGTGCGCCGTCTGCAGCGCGCCCGCGATCTTCACCCCGATGCGCAGCACCTCGGCGACCGGAAGCGGGTCGCTGCGGTAGCGCTGGCCGAGCGACGAGCTGCACAGCTCCATCACCAGGTACGGCCGCCCGTCGGAGGAGACGCCGGCCTGGTACACCGTGAGGATCGACGGATGCGCGCTGAGCGCCGCCATCAGATCGGCCTCGACCCGGAACATCCGCCTGACCTGCTCGTTCACCACCTCGGGCAGCATCACCTTCACCGCCACCTGACGGCGCGGCAGGTTCTGCTCGAACAGGAAGACGTCGGCGAAACCCCCCGAGCCGAGCACCCGCACGGGCGAGAACCCGGGCAGGGCGGGTGGAGCAGAAGGAAGACGCCGAGCCATCGCCGCCTCAGCTGCGACTGGTGCGGCGGCCCCCGCCGGCCTGGTCGTCGACCGCCTGGTCGGATTCCACGTCGAGCACCACCACGGTCACGTTGTCGCGGCCCCCGTTCGCGAGGGCCGCGGCGACGAGCTCGTCGACAGCCCGCTCGGGGGTGGAGGTGGTGGCCAGGTAGTGCTTGATGCCGTAGTCGGTGAGCTCTTTGGTGAGGCCGTCGGAGCAGACCAGGATGCGCTGGCCGGCCACCACGGGCAGGGTCTCGTAGTCGGGCACCGGCTTCTCGTGGAAGCCCACGGCCCGGGTGATGACGTTGCTGTCGGGGTGGTGCTCCGCCTGCTCGCGGGTGATGAGCCCCGCGTCGAGCAGCTCCTGCACGACGGAATGGTCGGTGGTGAGCTGCCGCAGCTCCTCCCCCTCGTAGAGGTAGACGCGGGAGTCGCCGATGTTGAACACCAGCCAGGCGAGGTCGTCGTCGATCTCGGCGAGGGCGACTCCCGTGACGGTGGTGCCGGTGCCGAGCACCGACTCGTCGCCGACCCTGTCGATGTCGTCGAGGGCCTCGGCGAGCGCCGCCTCGATGCTTCCGGCGTCGGTGACGGCGTCGGTGATGGCCGAGAGCCGGGTGACCACCGCCGCGCTCGCGATGTCACCGGCTGAATGCCCGCCCATGCCGTCGGCGACGACGAACAGCGGCATCTCCGACAGGGCGCTGTCTTCGTTCATGGCGCGCTTGGTGCCCTTGTCGGTGAGAGCCGCCCAGGCGAGTGTCACCTGGCGCGCGGGCGCCCCGTCGCGTGTGACGCTCACGCGCGCGCTCGAACGACCGATCTGGGTCACGACATCTCCTGACGACTATCCCGGGATACTAGACGCTCATCCCGGGGCTGGACGGCACCGGCGACGAGATGTGGATAACGTTTCCATCCCCGATCTCGACGATAGCCGACCGGGTAGCGACGGCCGAATCCCCTTGCCGGAGTCGGAGGGAGATCCCCCCGGGCAGCGTGACCCTGGTGCCGTTCGTGGAGCGCAGATCGGTGATGACGACCGTGCGGCCGCTTCTGACGATCTCGACGTGCCTCGCCGACACCTCGCCCGACGGCGAGGGCACGGTGATGACGGTGGGTGGGCGCGCATCCGTCGACAGCCCGCCGAGACCCTGGGAGGGCGGCGGCGTCGGGCGGCGGCCGATGACGACGGGGCCCTCGAGCGGATGCGCGGGGCCGCCGTTGACGCTGAGTTCGAAGAGCGGGAGGGGAAGGGCGGGCGCCTCGATCTCGCTGTCGTCGGGGAGCGAGACGCGCGGTGCGCCGACGACGGTGTCGGAGACGTCGGCGTTCGCGGCACCGGTCTCCCAGAGCGTCGCGTCGTGGGCCCAGACGACCTCGGACGCCTCCACGACGCCGTGCTCGAAGCGGCGCGCCCCGGGCGGCGGCCGGAGGCCGGACTCGGGAACGGGGGCGAGCCGGCCCAGCGCGACCGCGGTGACGGCGGGGAACTCGGCGAGCGCCCACGGCTCCACGCCGCCCGACCCGAACCTGCGTGCACCGCCGACGGAGTGGAGATCGACGGAGGCGCTGCCCCGCACCACGACGGAGGCGGTGCCCACTCCGTGCGGCGGGAGGAATACGACGGCGAACGACTCGACGGCGTCGGCGCCACCGAGGGGGATGGAGGAGACGACGGTCTCGAGCGTCGGCGGGTCGGGCGGGTCGCCTGCGACGGACGCCCACACGGCGTCGACGACCTCCGTCGCGGTGGTCGAGGGCAGCAGCACGAGGGCGGGCCAGGCGGCGAGGAGGGTCCAGCTCGCCGGGTCGGCCGCGCGGGCGGGGACGAATCGGAGGCTGCCCATCCGGCAACGCTAGCCTTCTCGGCGGAGGCTCCGCCAGCATCCCTCGTCGACAGATGTTTTCGGCATTCCACGGCGCGCCGAACGACGGATTCGCTTGCCGCGGGCGTCTCGGGCTGACAAGATCGAAGACATGGCAACGAGACCGCGATCTCCCCAGCTCGACGACACCTCCAAGGCGATCATCGAGCAGCTGCAGGTCGACGGCCGCAAGTCGTACGCCGAGATCGGCAAAGCGGTCGGGTTGAGCGAGGCGGCGGTGCGGCAGCGCGTGCAACGCCTCACCGACTCCGGCGTGATGCAGATCGTCGCGGTCACCGACCCGCTGCAGCTCGGCTTCTACCGTCAGGCCATGATCGGCCTCAAGGTCTCGGGCGACACCCGCGTCGTCGCCGAGGCCCTCGCCGCCATGCCCGCCGTCGACTACGTGGTGCTCACCGCAGGGACCTTCGACATCCTGGCCGAGGTCGTCTGCGAAGACGACGACGACCTGATCGCCCTGCTGAACGCCGACATCCGCAAGATCGACGGCGTGCACACCACCGAGACCTTCGTCTATCTGAAGCTGCACAAGCAGCTCTACAACTGGGGAACACGATGACAAGCACCGAACAGACAGTGCCCGCCTCCACCCGCGGCAGCCGTTCCGACGCCGAGCTGCAGGAGATGGCCCGCGACCACCTCTGGATGCACTTCGCGCGGCAGTCGGTGATGGAGTCGGGCGCCGGAGTGCCCATCATCACCCGCGGCGAGGGCCACCACATCTGGGACTCCACCGGCAAGAAGTACATCGACGGCCTCTCAGGCCTGTTCGTCGTGAACGCCGGCCACGGCCGCCGGCGGCTCGCCGAGGTCGCCGCGAAGCAGGCCGAGGAGCTCGCGTTCTTCCCGATCTGGTCGTACGCGCACCCCTCGGCCATCGAGCTCGCCGACCGGCTCGCCGATCTCGCCCCCGGCGACCTCAACCGCGTGTTCTTCTCCACCGGTGGCGGCGAGGCCGTCGAGACCGCGTTCAAGCTCGCGAAGTACTACTGGAAGCTGCAGGGCAGGCCCACCAAGCACAAGGTCATCTCGCGCTCCATCGCCTACCACGGCACGCCGCAGGGGGCGCTCGCCATCACCGGCATCCCCGCGATGAAGGAGATGTTCGAGCCGGTCACCCCGGGCGGGTTCCGCGTGCCGAACACGAACTTCTACCGCGCCGGGGAGATGGGCTTCACGGGCACCGAGGCGGAGTTCGGCCTGTGGGCGGCGAACCGCATCGAGGAGATGATCCTGTTCGAGGGCCCGGAGACCGTCGCGGCCGTCTTCCTCGAGCCGGTGCAGAACTCCGGCGGCTGCTTCCCTCCGCCTCCCGGCTACTTCCAGCGCGTGCGCGAGATCTGCGACAAGTACGACGTGCTGCTCGTGAGCGACGAGGTCATCTGCGCGTTCGGCCGCATCGGCAACTACTTCGCCTGCGACAGCTACGGCTTCGTTCCCGACATGATCACCTGCGCGAAGGCGATGACGAGCGGATACTCCCCCATCGGCGCCACCATCGTGAACGAGCGCGTGTACGAGCCGTTCAAGCACGGGCAGACGGCGTTCTACCACGGCTACACCTTCGCCGGGCACCCGGTCTCGGCTGCCGTGGCCCTCGAGAACCTCGACATCTTCGAGGAGGAGGGTCTCAACCAGAACGTGCGCGAGAACTCCCCCGCCTTCCGCGCCACCCTCGAGAAGCTGTACGACCTGCCCATCGTCGGCGACGTGCGGGGCGACGGGTACTTCTTCGGCATCGAGCTGGTGAAGGACAAGGCGACGAAGGAGACCTTCGACGACGACGAGTCGGAGCGGCTGCTGCGCGGCTTCCTCTCGAAGGCGCTGTTCGACGCCGGCCTCTACTGCCGCGCCGACGACCGGGGAGACCCCGTCATCCAGCTCGCTCCCCCCCTCACCATCGGCCAGCCCGAGTTCGACGAGATCGAGCAGATCCTCCGGGGAGTGCTCTCCGAAGCCTGGACCAGGCTCTGAGCGCCGACGCCCCTCGCGGGCACCACGAGCTCTCGTTCTGGCTCGACTCCCTCGTCACCTCGGGGGCCGACGAGCTGCGGCCGAGGCCCCCGCTCACGGGCGATGTCGACACCGACGTGTGCATCGTGGGCGGCGGGCTCACCGGTCTCTGGACGGCGTACTACCTGAAGAAGGCGAAGCCCTCGCTGCGGGTCACCGTGGCGGAGCGGGAGATCGCCGGCTTCGGCGCCTCCGGGCGCAACGGCGGGTGGTGCTCGGCACTGTTCCCGAAGTCGACCGCGGCGCTCCGGCGTCTCTACGGCGACGACGCCGCCCGGGCGATGCGGGAGGCGATGCTCGACACCGTCGACGAGGTCGGGCGGGTGACCGCGGCGGAGGGCATCGACTGCGACTTCGAGCGGGGCGGCACCCTCGTGTTCGCGCGCGACACGGTGCAGCGCGCTGCCGCCCAGGGCGAGGTCGACGAGGCCCGCGCGTTCGGGGTCGACCACCTCGAGCTGGTGACGCCCGGTGGGCACGACGACGCCCACGCGCGCGCCCTCGCCGCGACCTCCTCGCTGGCGGCCAGCTTCGACCCGGCCTGCGCCAGGCTGCACCCGGCGAAGCTCGTGCGCGGCCTCGCCCGGGTCGTCGAGGAGCTCGGTGTGGTGATCGCCGAGAAGACGGAGATCATGGAGTGGGCGCCCGGCCGGGCCCTGTACTCGGGGGCGGGCGGCGAAGGACTGATCAGCTGCGAGTCGCTCATCATCGCCACGGAGGGTTACGGGGCGCAGCTCCCGGGAGTCGGCCGGCGCATCCTGCCGCTGTACTCGCTGATGATCGCCACCGAGCCGCTGCCGGCGGAGCTCTGGGACGAGCTCGGCATCACCCACGGCACGACCTTCTCCGACTACCGCCACCTGCTCATCTACGGGCAGCGCACGGCCGACGACCGCTTCGCCTTCGGCGGCCGCGGCGCGCGCTACCACTGGGGCAGCTCGATCAAGCCGGGCCACGACCGTGTCGACCGGGTGTTCGCGCACCTCGAGCGCACGCTCGGCGAGCTGTTCCCGGCGGCACGCGGCGTCGAGGTCACCCACCGCTGGGGCGGGCCGCTCGGGGTGCCGCGCGACTGGCACCCCACCGCGAGCTACAACCCCCGCACGGGCGTGGGGTTCGCCGGCGGGTACGTGGGCGACGGGCTCAGCACGACGAACCTGGCCGGCCGCACGCTGGCCGAGCTGATCGCCGGCACGGAGTCGGAGCTCACCCGACTTCCGTGGGTGAATCACCTCTCGCCCAAGTGGGAACCGGAGCCCTTCCGCTTCGTCGGTGCCAATCTCGGCCTCGTCGGCACGAGCGCCGCCGACCTCGAGGAATCGGTCACCGGCCGCCGCTCGCTCGCCGCCCGCCTGCTCAGCCCGCTCACCGGCCACTGACCCGCCCCTCACAGCACCCACCCGGTCACGGCGCCGCGGTCGACCGAGCTGCTCAGCCCGCCCACCGGCCACTGACCCGCCCCTCACAGCACCCACCCGGGCACGGCGCCGCGATCGACCAGCGTGCTCAGCCCGAGGGCGAGCGTGTAGCCCGGATCGGCAGCGCGCGCGAGATCGAGGTAGGCACCCGCGGCGCTGCCTCGGCCGCGCGACCACTCCAACCAGCCGAGGATGGTGAGCGGCGCCGCAGCGAGCCCACCCGGACTGCTCTCCGCGACGGTGCGCAGCACCTCCACGGCCCGACGCACCCTCCACGGCTCAGGTGCCTCGAGCCCGCCCGCGGCCTCCCCACCACAGACCCCGTCGGTAGCGCCGGCCGGCACCTCCATGCCGAGCAGGCGCGCGAGAGCGTCGTGACCACGTCCCCTCGCCGCCCGCTGGTCGCGGACCGCTTCGCCGACCACGGTCAGCGCGGCGTCGAAGCCCCAGGCGCTCAGCACGAGCACGCTGTCGCGCACCGGCTCCCGGCAGAGGGTGCCTGACAGGGCGACGCACCGCGCCTCGGTGAGCGTCGGCAGGGAGGCGCGCAATGCCGCCCTCCAGGCGCGAAGCGCGGCGACGACGCACGCCGGTGTCTCCGCAGGAGTCTCGCCGGCCACCTTCCCCGTCGGCGAGTCGGCCGGCGTCGTGTTCCCGTCGAGCGGCGCCAGAGAGGCTCGCCCCGGGGCGCTCTTGTGATCGGAGACGGCGCGCAAGGGAACGAACGGCCCATGGTGCGGGTCGGCACGGGGCGTCGCACGCATCGGCAGGGCCATCTCGACGCCCGAGACGCACACGCTCCACCCGATCGGGTATCCCGCGTCGGCGAGCCCGCCTCTGACGGCGGCGGCCAGCGCTTCGAGCCGTGACTCTTCGTGAGCCCCAGGGGGTGCCAGGCGCGGGATGCAGCCGAAGACCACCACGTCGACGGTCACGACCTTCCGCACGCGAGCGGAGAGGGCCGCCACCTCGCGAGCGAAAGGCCCGTGGCGCGCGACATCGGCGGCGTCACCGCCCCGGCCGCCCGGGAGGTCGACCCGAAGAACGGCAGCCGGCCGCGCCCCTCGGCGGAGCCTGAGCACGAGCGAGTTCTCAGGCCGGTAGCCGAGCACCCGTTCGACCTCGTCGATCACCTCCGATCGGCGGGACGATGGGACGAAGGGGGCGGTGGGAGGTGGCGGTGACGAAGCGAGAACGGTCATGCCCTCAGCGTCGGCCGACGCTCCCCGTTCGAACGGCGGACCGCGAGATCTGTGGAGGACGAGGCGCCGAACCCGCCCTGTGGAGCAGCCGCGACCAACCCCCGCAGACAGCACGACGCCGGCGGAACATCGTCCGCCGGCGTCGTGCCTGGCTCTGCCCTGCGGCCGCCGATCAGGCCTGCAGCGCCGCCTGGATGTCGAGGGTGATGGTGACCTTGTCGCCGACCAGCACGCCGCCGGTCTCGAGCGCGGCGTTCCAGTTCACGCCGAAGTCGTTGCGGTCGATCTCGGTCTTGGCCTCGAAGCCGGCCTTGTAGTTGCCGTAGGCGTCGGTGCCGAAGCCGCCGAAGTCGACGTCGAAGGTGACGGGCTTGGTGACACCCTTGATGGTGAGGTCGCCGTCGACCTTGAAGTCGCCGCCCTCGTTGCGCACGCCGGTCGAGACGAAGGTGATCTTCGGGAACTCGGGGGCGTTGAAGAAGTCGTTGGTCGCGAGGTGTCCGTCGCGGTTCTTGTCGTTGGTGTTCACCGAGGCGACGTCGGCCTCGGCCGTGACCTTGGTCTCGAGCGGGTTCTCGGTGGTCACGAAGGTCGCGTCGAAGGTGTCGAAGGTGCCCTTGACCTTGCTGATGAGCATGTGGCGCACGCTGAAGCCGACCTCCGAGTGGGAGGGGTCGACGGTCCAGGTGCCTGCCTTGAAGCCGGGGATGGAGACGGTGTCAGTCATGGGTTTCTCTCTTCGTGAGTCGGTACGAGTCGGATGGGCGCGGAGACCGGCCACCTCGATACAAATGCATCGAGATGGGAGTTTATTCCGAATCGGTGAACAGTTTTCCTCAGCGGAGGATCTCGATCATGAGCACCCAGGCGTTCAGCACCGCTGCCATGAAGATCGAGATGAAACCGACGGCGACGAGGTACAGACCCCACGGCGCCGACGCCAGCAGGGCGACCCCGCCCGCGGCCACCCAGAGCGGCGAACCCACCCCGAGCAGCAGTTGCGCGAGTCGCCCGACGGCGCCCGAGCTGCCGTGCGAGGCGTACATGCGCCGCACCGCGTCGATCTGCAGGGCCACGGCGATGGCCGCGAAGAACACCAGCTCGAGGCCGAGCAGCGGCAACGGCTGACCGGGGATGAGCATCGCGATCGACCCGACGAGGATCACCACGACGGAGGCGATCGTCGCCACCGACCGCGACGGAAGGCTCTCCCCCTCGAGGATCTGCTTCACGTTCACCGAGATCACGACCATGATGAGACCCGCGAGCGCGCCCGCCGCCCCGGCGCTGGCCACGGCGAAGTCGGTCCAGCCCTCGGGCATCACGGTCTCCATGCCCGAATGGTAGTGGCAGCCTGACCGCGCTCCCACGGCGCGCGACACGATTCTGCACAATTTTCACATTCGTCACATAGTCTGGAGGCCATGTGGAAGCCCTCCGCGCGCAGTTGGACAGTCCTCACGGTCACCGCGGCCCTGGTGCTGGGCGTCGGCCTGCCCGCATCCGCTTCCCCCCTCGTGCGCGACGACCCCACCTGGGACGACGTGCAGGCGGCCAAGCAGAACGCCCAGGCGAAGGCGCAGGAGGTCGACAACATCACCTCCATCATCGCCACCCTCGAAGACGAGGCGGCGGCCCGCGCCGACGAGGCCTTCGCCCGCGGCCAGGAGTACCTCAAGGCCAGCTACGACCTGCAGGCGGCCAGCGGATACGCCGACACGCTCACCGCGCAGGCGGCCGACGCACAGACCAAGGCCGACACGGCCAAGGCGCAGATCGGGCAGCTCGTCGCCCAGCTCTACCGGGCGGGCGGTGACTCGACGCTGGGGCTCATCCTCGAGCAGGATCAGTCCGACCAGCTGCTCTACCGCCTCGGCACGATGTCGAAGCTCACCGAGCAGACCGCGGGCATCCGCGACCGTGCCGTCGCCGCCCAGAACACCGCAGACGCCCTCACCGCCCAGGCCGACCGGGCCAGGGCCGAGCGCGACCGGCTCGCCACCGAGGCGAGCGACCGGCTCGCCGCCGCCGAAGACGCCCAGGCGGCAGCCGACGCGAAGGTCGCCGACAACCAGACCCGCAAGCAGACCCTCACCGCGCAGCTCGCCACCCTGAACGACCGCAGCGTCGAGGTCGAGCGCGCGTACCTCGAGAGTGAGGCGTACAAGGCGGCGCAGCGGGCGGCCGAGGAGGCGGCGAAGGCCGCCGAGCGGGCCAAGGCCGCCGAGGAGGAGCAGCCGGGCAGCGCCTGGGTCCCCGGCAGCGGCGAGGTCGCCTCGCCCGCCGAGGCGCAGGCCTTCGCGGCGAGCCAGATGGGCAACTACGGCTGGGGCGGCGGGCAGTTCGACTGCCTCGTGCAGCTCTGGATCGGCGAATCCGGATGGCGCGCCAACGCGTACAACCCCTCCAGCGGCGCCTACGGCATCCCGCAGTCGCTCCCCGCCAGCAAGATGGCCTCGGTCGGCGCCGACTACGTCACCAACGCCGCCACCCAGATCATCTGGGGCATGAACTACATCTCCGACCGCTACGGCACCCCGTGCGGCGCGCTGTCGGCGTGGCAGGCGCGATCGCCGCACTGGTACTGATCGGCGGGTCGCCGGCCAGGCGCTCGGCGCGACGACGTCGCCCGCCGACCGGACGAATCAGTACGCCCGATGGTCCTGGATGGTCATCCGCGGCCCGCGGCGGGGCGGCCTGAAGCCGCTCGACAGCACGAGGCGCACCACCCGCTGTCGCTGCCCGCGCCACGGTTCGAGCAGCTCGGCGAGGGCGTCGTCGTCGATCGGCTCGCCGCAGAGGGCCCAGCCCATCGTCGAGGCGAGGTGGTAGTCGCCGAAGCTCACCGCATCCGGGTCGCCGTGGGCGCGCTGGGCGGTCTCGGCGGCGGTCCACTCCCCCACGCCGACCACCGACCGCAGGCGTCGCCACACGTCGGCGCCCCCGCGGCTCGCGATGGCCGTGCGCTCCAGCCCCGCGGCCACGCCCGCCGCGCGGATGACCGTCGCCGCCCGACCCGGGTCGACACCCGCACGATGCCACTCCCACGACGGGATGCGCTTCCAGGCGGACGCGGTCGGCGACACCCTGAGACGGTCGGGCCCCGGCCCCGGCGCCGGCTCGCCGTGCCGGGCGACCAGCACCCGCCAGGCGCGGAACGCCTCGGCCGAGGTGATGCGCTGCTCGATGACGGCGGGCGCGAGGGCGTCGAGCACCCGGCCGGTGCGGCTGAGGCGCAGGCCCTGGTTGCGGCGCGCGGAATCGGCGAGCAGCGGATGCGCGGAGACGTCGAGCGCGCTCCAATCGTCGCCGTCGCCCAGCAGCTCGGGCACCGTGTGCAGGGCCTCACCCGCACCGTCGCCCCAGGCCACGGCCCGCACTCCCGACGAGGTCGGGGACAGTCGCAGGGTCGCCGTGCCCGCCGGCGTGCGGAGGGTGAGCCAGTGCGCGCCGCCCTCGACGACGAAGCACGGATCGCCCGCGCCTCGCCGGTGCTGACCCAGCGTCGACGCGAGGTCGACCGGCCTGCGCGGCTCGTAGTGGGTCTCGAGAGCCGACGAGTCGAGGACCTCCCGCCCGTTCACAGTGAGGGTCATCAGCGGCCGGGCTCGTCGAGCGCGTCGAGCAGTTCGAGGATCCACCGCGGCCCCCGCACCCGGGCGCCCAGCTCCTCGACCCGCGCGGTCAGCTCCCGGTCGGCCGTCACCACCGTCGTCTCGCCCGGGAACGGGTCGGCGACCGTGGCGACGATCGCGTCGTCACCCGAACCCTCGGCACGCACCAGGCGCACCAGACCGCCGGTGAGAGCGGGTGAGTCGGCGGGGTCGGTGCCGCGCGCATCCTTCGCCCTGCCCTCGATGACGACGTCGAAGCGCGGCCAGCGGCGATCGGCACCCCCGCCGTCACCGCGCGCACCGCCGTCGGCGACACCGTGCTCGGCCAGCGCCGTCAGGCGCCCGATGAGCCTCTCTGCGGCTCCGACCCGATCGCGCCACCAGCCGTCGGGGCGCGAGCCGATGACGTTCGCCGCGTCGACCACCACCCGCGAGCGCTCGTCGAGCCGTGCGCGGAGGGCCGGCCAGCTGGCGGCGAAGCCGGGGTGCAGCGGGAGCGAGTCCACCTCGTCGAGGGGCACCCAGCGCAGTTCGAGGCTCTCGGCGTCGCCGATCGTGGGCGTGAACGGCGAGGTGGCGCGCACCACCACGGTGACGTACGACCAGAAGCCCAGGTCGAAGGTCGAGGTGAAGGCGAGTTGCAGGAGCTCCGCCGGCACCCCGGCCTCCTCGCCGGCCTCGCGGACCGCGCCCGCGACGGCGCTCTCGCCCTCGTGCCGCGCGCCGCCCGGGAGGCCCCAGGTTCCGCCGAAGTGGCTCCACTCGGCGCGATGCTGCAGCAGCACCCCGGCTTCGGCGTGCACGAGCAGCCCCGCAGCTCCGTAGCGGCCCCAGTAGCGCTTGCCGTCGGGGGCCTCCACCCAGGCGTCACCGCTGTCGCGCGGTGGGAGCCGGGGAGGGAGGACCGTCATGGATCCACCTTCTCACGAGCTGCCCCACCCCGGCTGTCGCAGCGACCATGATGGACACATGATCGTCACACCCGCGCTGCGGCACCCGGTGCGCCGTCTCGGATCGCGCACCATCGACTTCGACCGGCGCATCGCGGTGATGGCCATCGTCAACCGCACCCCCGACTCGTTCTTCGACCAGGGAGCGACCTTCGCCCTCGACAGCGCGGTCGACGCAGCGCTCCGCGCGGCCGAGCTCGGCGCCGACTGGGTCGACGTGGGAGGCGCGAAGTTCGCGCCAGGGCCCGAGATCCCGGCCGAGGAGGAGCTCGATCGCGTGCTCCCCGTGGTCGCGGCGGTGGCCGAGCGGAGCGACGTCGTGATCTCGGTCGACACCTTCCGCGCATCCGTCGCCGCCGCCTGCATCGCCGCGGGGGCGCACGTCGTGAACGACACGACGGGGCTGAGCGACCCCGAGATGGCCGCCGTCGTCGCCGGGAGCGGCGCCTCCCTCGTGATCACCCACAGCCTCGCCGCTCCCCGCCGGCCGCATCCCCGGCCGCGCTACGACGACGTGGTGGCCGAGGTGCGCGCCTTCCTCGACCAGCGCGTCGAGGAGGCGACGGCGGCCGGCGTCACCGAGGCGCAGCTGTTCGTCGACCCCGGGCATGACCTGAACAAGAACACCCGGCACAGCCTCGAGCTCACCCGCCGTTTCGACGAGATCGCCGCGATCGGGCTGCCCGCGCTCGCCGCCGTGTCGAACAAGGACTTCGTGGGCGAGAGCCTCGGTGCCGTCAAGAGCGAGCGCACCGAGGGCTCGCTCGTCGCTGCCACGGTGTGCGCCCTGCTCGGGGCGCGCGTGGTGCGCATGCACGACGTGGCGGCGTCGGTGAAGGCGATGCGGATGCTCGAGGCCGTACTCGGGTTCCGCGAACCCGTGCAGGAGGTGCACAACGTATGACCGACCAGACCATCAGCGGCGGCGCTCCCGCGGGGCGGGGCGACGAGGAGCCCATCCTGCTGCTCACGGGCGGCAGGCCCGACCTCGGTGGGGGCGCCCTCGACGACGACGCACTCTGGAGCCTCTACGACGTCGACGACCGCGCGACCGGCGTGCTGCGGGTGAACTTCGTGCAGAGCCTCGACGGGTCGGCCACCGTCGACGGCCTCTCGGGCGGCCTCGGGGGGCCCGCCGACAAGCGGGTCTTCGACACGCTCCGCTCGCTCGCCGACGTCGTGCTGGTCGGGGCGGGCACCGCCCGCGACGAGGGATACGGCGCGCTGCGGGTCTCCGCCGAGAGATCGGCGCGGCGGGTCGCGGCGGGGCTCCCGGCGCAGCCGGCGATGGCGCTGGTGAGCGGGCGGCTCAGCCTCGACCCCGGCTCCGACCTCTTCGCCGTCGCGCCCCGACGCCCCCTCGTGTTCACCGTCGAGGCGGCGCCGGCGGATGCTCGGGCCCGCCTCAGCGAGGTCGCCGACGTCGTCGACGTGGGCACCGACACGGTCGACCCCGCGCGGATCGTCGCCGAACTCACCTCGCGCGGCCACACCCAGGTGCTCTGCGAAGGCGGTCCGTCGCTGTTCGGCGACTTGGTGGCCGCCGACCTCGTCGACGAGTTCTGCCTCACCCTCAGCCCGCTGCTCGAAGGCGGGCACGGCCCCCGCGTCATCACGGCACCGACCGAGACGCCCGCCCCGCCGCGCGGGCTCGAGCTCGGCCACGTGCTCCGCTCGGGCAGCACGCTGCTGACCCGCTGGCGGCGCCCTGCCGGTACCTCGCGCGGCGGTGCCGGCGGCGGCTCGACCGGCGGCGGCACCGCCGGTACAGACGAGCGGTCGCGCGGGTGAGCGGAACGGGGGCGGCCGCCGCGTGGTCGCGGCACGGTCGTCAGGCCTCGCGGTTGTTCACCGTCGCCGACATCGTCGCCACGGGTCTGTTCGCCTTCGAGGGGGCGAGGCTCGCCGCCGTGGCGGGCCTCGACGTGTTCGGCGTGCTCGTGGTGGGCTGCGTGTCGGCGACGGTGGGCGGCATCCTGCGCGACGTGCTGCTCGGCGACGTGCCGCCGTTCGCGTTCCGCTCGCCGTCGCGCATCCTCATCGCCCTGCTCGGCTCGGTGCTCGCCTTCGCCGTGGTGGCCCTCTCGGCCGACACGCCCGACGACGCGTTCGCCGTCCTCGACGCGCTCGGACTCGCGCTCTTCGCCGTCACCGGCGCCGAGAAGGCGCTCGACCACCGGGCGATCGGGTGGGTGGTCGTGATCCTCGGCACCCTCACCGCCGTCGGCGGGGGCATGGTGCGCGACGTGCTGCTCGGGGGCATCCCGTCGGTGCTCACCTCGAGCGTCTACGCATCGGCTGCCGCAGCCGGGTCGCTCGCACTGCTGGTGGCCGCGAGGCTGCGCCTCACCCCCGCCGTCGCGATGACGACCGGCTTCGTCGTCTGCGCCGCCCTCCGCATCCTCGCCATCGCCTTCGACTGGCAGCTCCCCTCCCTCGTCGCCCGCTGAGCCGGCACGCGGCAGGTCATCCGCTGACGCGCCACCCGGGCAAGTCAGCCCGCCGACCCGCCACCCGGGTAGGTCATCCGCTCACCCGCCACCCGGGCAGGTCAGAGCTGGTCGACGGCGAGGATGCGGACGACCGCGGCGCCCGCGTCGTTGGAGGCGGCGAGGTCGATCTCGGCGGCGATGCCCCAGTCGTGGTCACCGGCGGGGTCGTCGAAGATCTGGCGGGCGCGCCAGACGGCGGGCTCCTCCTCGAGGATGAGGAGGGCGCCGCTGCGCGCGTGCGGGCCGATGCCGAGGGAGTCGTGCATGTCGTAGTACGCGTCCATCGCCGTTGCCCAGCGATCGGCTCCGAACCCCGAAGCGGCATCGAGCTCGCCGAGCTCCTCCCACGCCTCGCGGGCGGCGAGGGTCACCCGGCGGAACAGCTCGTTGCGCACCAGGATGCGGAACGCCCGGGGGTTCGACGTGAGCAGCTTCGGGGCCGGCGGCACGATGGGCGCCTCCTCCTCGTGCTCGGCGGCCGCGGCGACCGCCTCGGGGTCGACCAGGGCCTCCCACTCGTCGAGCACGCTGGAGTCGGTCTGGCGCACCAGCTCGCCGAGCCACTCGATGAGGTCGACCAGGTCGTCGCTCTTCAGCTCGTCGGGCACCGTGGAGCGCAGGGTGCGGTAGGCGTCGGAGAGGTAGCGCAGCACCAAGCCCTCCGACCGGGCGAGACGGTAGAACGCGATGTACTCGCCGAACGACATCGCCCGCTCGTACATGTCGCGCACGACCGACTTCGGCGAGATGTCGAAGTCGCCGATCCACGGCTGCGACGCGCGGTAGGTGGCGAAGGCCTCGCCGAGGAGGCCCTCCAGCGGCTTCGGGTGGGTGACCTCGTCGAGCAGCTCCATGCGCTGGTCGTAGTCGAGCCCCTCGGCCTTCATCGCCGCGACCGCCTCGCCCCGCGCCACGAACTGCTGCGCCGAGAGCACCGGCCGCGGATCGTCGAGGATGGCCTCGGTGACCGACACCACGTCGAGCGCGAAGACGGGCGACTCCTCGTCGAGCAGCTCGTACACCGCGAGGGCGAACGGCGACAGCGGCTGGTTGAGGGCGAAGTTCGGCTGCAGGTCGACGGTGAGCCTGATGACGGTCTGCCTGGTGGTGGCGTCGGTGACCTGCTCGACCACCCCCGCGGTGCGGAGCGTGCGGTAGATGGCGAGCGCCTGGCGCAGCAGCTCGCGCTGGCGGGCGCGGGGCTCGTGGTTGTCTTCGAGCAGCGCGCGCATGTTCGCCACCACGTCGCCGCCTCTGGCGATGGTGTTGAGCACCATCGCGTGCGTGACGCGGAACTGCGAGGTGAGCTTCTCGGGTTGGGCGGCGATGAGCTTCTCGAAGCTCGGCTCGCCCCACGACACGAACCCCTCCGGCGCCTTCTTGCGCACGAACTTGCGCCGCTTCTTCGGGTCGTCGCCGAGCTTCGCGAGCGCCTTGAGGTTCTCGGTCTCGTGCTCGGGCGCCTGCACCACGACGGTGCCCGCCGTGTCGAAGCCGGCCCGACCCGCCCGGCCGGCGATCTGGTGGAACTCGCGCGCTGTGAGCTGCCGCATGCGGGTGCCGTCGAACTTGGTGAGGGCCGAGAGGAGCACGGTGCGGATGGGCACGTTGATGCCCACACCCAGCGTGTCGGTGCCGCAGATGACCCGCAGCAGACCGCGCTGCGCCAGCCGCTCGACGAGCCTGCGGTACTTCGGCAGCATTCCCGCGTGGTGCACCCCGATGCCCATCCTGATGAGCCGCGACAGCGTCTTGCCGAAGGCGGTGGTGAACCGGAACGGGCCGATCAGCTCGGCGATCTCGTCGCGCTGCGCCCGGCTGGCCACCGAGATGCTCGACAGCGCCTGCGCCCGCTCGACGGCGGCCAGCTGGCTGAAGTGCACGATGTACACCGGCGCGCGATGCGTCTGCAGCAGCTCCTCCACGGTCTCCTGGATGGGCGTGGTGGCGTAGCTGTAGCTGAGCGGCACCGGGCGGGAGACCCCCGTGATGACGGTGGTCTCCCGGCCGGTACGACGGGAGAGGTCGGTGGCGAGCCAGTCGACGTCGCCGAGCGTCGCCGACATGAGCACGAACTGGGCGCGCGGCAGGGTGAGCAGCGGCGTCTGCCAGGCCCACCCGCGATCGGCCTCGGCGTAGAAGTGGAACTCGTCCATCACGACCTGGCCCACGGGGGTCTCCGGCCCGTGCCGCAGAGCGAGGTTGGCGAGGATCTCGGCGGTGGCGCAGACGATCGGCGCCTCGGGGTTCACCGACGAGTCGCCCGTGACCATTCCCACGTTCGCGGCGCCGAAGATCTCGACCAGGTCGAAGAACTTCTCCGACACGAGGGCCTTGATGGGTGCGGTGTAGTAGCTGCGCTCCCCCTTCGCCAGCGCGACCGCGTGCGCCGCGACCGCCACGAGCGACTTGCCCGTGCCGGTGGGGGTGGAGAGGATGACGTTCTCCCCCGACACGATGGCCACCAGCGACTCGTCTTGAGCGGGGTAGAGCGGTGTACCGCGCTCGGCCGCCCAGCTCGCGAACGCCTCGTACGCCTCGTCGGGGTCGAAGGGCGAGGGCATCGCGGGCGGGGAGGAGACAGCGGTGAGGGGCACCACATCAGCCTAGGCGCGCATCCGTCTCGCCCGACTCTGCAGCCCAGGCTGTGGAAGACTTTCGAGATGGCCCCGGGTGTGAACAAGTCGAACGCGAACGCGGCCCCCGGCGCGAACGCGCCCACCGGCGTGCGCCTCGACAGCTGGCTCTGGGCCGTGCGCGTGTACAAGACCCGCTCGGCCGCCACCACGGCGTGCCGGGCCGGGCACGTCAAGCTCAACGGCACGACGGCGAAGGCCGCGCAGACCGTGCGCCCCGGCGACGAGGTGCGGGCGCGCATCTCGGGTTTCGACCGCATCCTCACCGTGCGCGCCCTCGCCACCAAGCGGGGTTCCGCGGTGGCCGCCGCCGAGTGCTTCGTCGACCTCACTCCCCCGCCCCCGCCGCGCGAGGCGGTGGCCTTCGTGCCGGTGCGCGACCGCGGTGCGGGGCGGCCCACCAAGCGCGACCGACGCGAGATCGAGCGCCTGCGCGGCACCCGGGAGCCCTGAACGACGCCTGTCGACCGAGCTTGCGAGAACCCTGACCGTTCCCGCCCGCGAGGCGACTAACCTTGATGCGACGAGCCGCGACGACAGCGGCAGCCCCCCACCCGCGAGGCCAGTAGGAGCATCATGTCCGACGCCACCACGACCGAATACACCCTGAGCCGGCGCGACCGCACCGCGCTGGCCTTCGTGGGCGCCTCGCTCAAGATCGGCACCCCCGAGTTCCGCGAGCGCTACGAGGCGATCGTCGACGAGCTGTACCGTCACCACTTCATCGACCCCACCGCGCACCCCGCCTACGAGGCGCCCGAGATCGTCCCCGCCGAAGAGGTGGAGGGCGACGACGACCCGCTCGAGATCATCCGCTCGCAGCTCGGTCTCGTCATCGACGACCGGCGCCTGCGCGACACCGCCCGCCTCGACGCCGAGCGCGAGCTCGCCGCCACCCGCGACCGCCTCACCGAGATGACCGCCCGCTACGAAGACACCCAGGCGCGCCTCGACTCGACCGCGGCGACCCTCGCGCAGCGCGAGGCCGAGCTCGCCGCCCTTCACGAACGCCTGATCGGCGAGACCAACGCCCTGCGCGCGCAGCTCGCCGACGAGACGGCACGGATGCAGGCGGAACTCGCCGCACAGACCGGCGCGCTCACCGCCCAGCTGGCCGCCGAGACCGGAGCGCTGCAGACCCAGCTCGCCGACACCACGACCCGGCTCACCCAGGAGCAGCAGGCCACCGTTGCGGGCTACGAGAACCAGGTCGCCGGGCTGCACGCCGCCCACGCGGCCCAGCTCGAGCAGCTCTCCAGCTCGCACGCGGCCCAGCTCGAGCAGCTCTCCGCCTCGCACGCGGCCCAGCTCGAGCAGATGTCGACCGCCCACCAGACCCAGCTCGACGAGCTGCGGTTTGCCCACCAGACCGAGACCGAGCAGCTGCGGGCCGGGCACGCCAGCGAATCGGATGCGCTGCGCGCCCACGATGAACAGCTCCAGGCCTCGCACGCGGCTGAGCTGGAGCAGCTGCGCGCCGCCCACGCCGCCGAGATCGAGCAGCTGCAGGCCGCCCATGCCGCCGAGGTCGACCAGCTGCGGAGCGCGGCCGCCGCCGCCGCCGAGGAGCAGCGCCAGGCGTCGCAGAGCGAGATCGAGCGGCTCGCCGCCGAGCGCGCCCAGCTCGAGTCCGACCACCTCGCCGCCCTCGCCGAGCGGGAGCAGCTCGCCGAGCAGCTCGGCGCCGAGCACCGCGCGGCCCTCGCCGACAGCGACGCCCGCAGCGATCAGCTGCGCGCCGAGCACGCCGCAGCCCTCGCCGCCATCACCGCCGAGGCCGCCGAGGCCGCCGACGGCGATGACGCGCTCACCGCCGCCCGCACCCGCGTCGCCGAGCTCGAGAGCGAGCTCGGCGCGGCCCAGGAGGCCGAGGCGGCCCACGACGCCCGGGTGGCCGAGCTGGAGGCCGAGCTCGCCGAGGCGCGGGCCGCGGCCTCCGACACCGCGGCACTCGAGGAGGCGGAGGCCAGGGTCGCCGTGCTCGAGGCGGAACTCGCCGAGGCGCGACTCGGCGCCAGCGAGTCGGTGGGCGGGGGCGAGGCCGCCGAGGCGGCCGCGGCAGCCCGCGTCGCCGAACTCGAGATCGAACTCGCCGAGGCGCACCGCGCCGCCGCAGACACGACGGCGCTCGACGCGGCCGAGGCCCGGGTGGCCCAGCTCGAGTCGGAGCTCGCCGATGCCCTCGCGTCGGCGGGCGACCCGGCCGAGCTCGAGGCGGCCCGAGCCCGCGTCGCCGAGCTCGAGCGCGAGCGATCGGCCGGCGCGGCCGCCGACCCCGAGGCCTTCGGCGGCGACCTCGAGCTGCTCGAGGCGCGAGCCCGCGTCGCCGAGCTCGAGCACGAGCTCGCGGAAGCCCGCGAAGCGGCGAGCGCTCAGGGCCCGAACGGCGCGGCGAGCGCCACCTCCCCCGACATCGCGGCGCTCGAGCGCGAGCTGGCCGACGCACGCAGCGAGATCGGCGTGCTCGCCGACGAGCGCGACCGCGCCCTCTCCGACGCCGCCATCGCCCTCGCCGACCGCGAGCAGCTGAGCGACTCCCTCACCGAGCTGCAGGCCTCGCGCAACGTCTCGGCGGCGACGCTCCAGGGTGAGCTGCGTTCGGTGCGGTCGCTGGTCGACGAGATCGAGGAGATCGCCACCGGCCAGCTGTGCGCCGAGGACGAGACGAACGAGTACGCCATCGGCGCGAACGACTCCGCCGTGCTGGTGCTGAACGCCATCGCCGACGCCCAGTGAGCCCCGCCGGGGCGAGGTGCCGGTGGCGGCAAGCGGCGCCCTCCGCGGGTCAGAACGCATGCATCGTCATGGACATGTGTACACTGTCCACACGACTCCCCGCCGTCTCGCGACGGGCGAGCGCCGCCCCCGTCCCCCGTCAGAACCCGAGGCGCCCATGAGCGACGACCGCACGCCGGGCCCACGCAGCACGTACCGCCACGGCGACCTGCGCGAGGCGCTCATCGAGGTGGCGGTCGAGATGGCCCGCGAGGGCGGCCCGGCCGCCGTGGTGCTGCGGGAGGCGACCCGGCGGGCCGGCGTGTCGCCCAACGCCGCCTACCGCCACTTCGCCGATCGCGACGCGCTGCTGCAGGCCGTCTCCGACGTCTGCCTCGGCCTCTCGGCCGATCGCATCCAAGCCGAGTTCGACGCGCATCCGCCCTCGGGCGACGCCGAACAGGATGCGCGCATGACGTTGCGCGCGGTCGGCCTCGGCTACATCGGCTTCGCCCGGGAGGAGCCCGGGCTCTTCCGCACCGCGTTCACCGTTCCCGACGACCTGCGCCGCGCGACGATGCCCGAGAAGGCGGGTCGCGCGGGGCTCACCCCGTTCCAGCAGGTGGGCCTCGCACTCGACCGGCTGGTGGAGGCGGGCCTGCTGCCGCCCGAGCGGCGGCAGAACGCGGAGTTCCTGGCCTGGGCGACCGTTCACGGGCTCGGGATGCTCGTCATCGACGGCCCGTTGCGCGGCCTCGACGACCGCATGGTCGACTTCGCCACCGAGCGGCTGCTCGACATGGTCGACCGCGGGCTCTGACGAGCGGGTAGCGTCGGCCGGGCCCAGCCCGGCTGCGGGCTCTGACAGTCGGGTAGCGTCGGCCGGGCACAGCCCGACCGGGGCCTCCGGACACGCCGTGGCGCACCCGGCATAATGGGCAGCATGTCCGTGCACGATGCCGATCACCCCGACGGGGCGGAGGACAGGCCCGCGGAGGACAGACCCGGCGCCGACGAGCGCATCGTGGCCGCGACCCTGCAGCTGCTGCGCGACCGCGGGCCGGCCGGGGTGAACGTGGAGGCGGTGGCCGCAGCATCCGGAGTCGCGAAGACGACGATCTACCGGCGCTACGCCGACCGCGACGCCCTCATCGTCGCCGCCATCGACGCCGCCACCACCGAGGTGACGCTGCCCGAGGGCATGTCGACCTATGACACCCTGCACTGGCTGCTGGGCGCGGCACGGGTGAGGGTGCAGGACATCGTGGGGCGCGGGACGGTCGCCGCCATCCTGATCGACGACGACGGGCAGTTCACCGAGCAGCTGCGGGTGATGATCAGGCACCGCAGCCACCAGCTCGTCGCGTTCCTCGACGAGGCGGTGGCGCGCGGCGACCTGCGTCAGGGCCTCGACGTGAAGCTCACCGTGAGCGTGCTGCTGGGTGCGGCGGTCGGCCACGTCATCCGCGGCGGCGAGCCCGACGAGGAGTGGGCCGACCGGCTGCTCACGCTGCTCTGGCCCGCCCTCACCCCGCCGGCTGAGTAGCTCCCTACTCCACCGGCGCCGGCGCCGCGGCGCGCGGGGCCTCCGCCACGAGCTCCGCCACGTCGTCAGCCGTGAGCTGCACCGTGCCGAGCACCTTGCCCGGGTTGAACAGGCCCTTCGGGTCGGCGGAGTCGAACAGCCCCTGCATGAGGGCGACGCCGCCGGCGGAGATGTCCTGCTCCATCCACGGCGAGTGCTCCACACCGACGCCGTGGTGGTGCGAGAGCGTGCCGCCGGCATCCTGGAACGCCTGCTGGATCGACTTCTTCACCACCTCGTACTGACCGATCGGGTCGTCGCCGTACACGAAGGCGAAGGTGAAGTAGAGGCAGGCACCCGAGTGGTAGGAGTGCGAGAGGTGGCACATGATCCAGCCGTGCACCCCGAGCGCGTCGTAGGCGGCGTTCGCGGCGGCGACCGTCGTGTCGTACACCTCGTGCAGGCGCGACCACGGCGCCGCCGTCTCCGACACGTCGGCGGCGGCGCCCCGGTCGAGCAGGAAGTCGCGCAGGTAGGGCGTGTCGAACTTCTTCTGGTCGTAGAGCGCGCCGGGGCCCTTGCCGACCCCGAGCCCGCCGTGCTTCTTCACGATGGCGCCGACGAGCTTCTTCTCGTACGCCACGTGCGACTCGCTGCCCTCGTAGCCGATGAACGACAAGCACATGTCTTCCAGCACCCAGCCGCGGCGCTTCAGCACCGACATGAGCACGTTCTGCGCAGCACCCGAGATGCCCTTCGACGCCTTGCGGGTGGCCAGCGAGAAGCCGCTCTCCCTGGCGTCGGAGACACGGGTGATCGACGGCGACGCATCCGACTCCGAGATCTCGTGCATGGCGGCGAGCCCGGCGTCCCAGTTCGGGAAGAAGTAGGCCTGCACCTCGCGCACCGCGGGCTGGCGGTGCACCTGCACGGTGACCTCGGTGATGACGCCGAGGCGCCCCTCCGAGCCGATGATCATCTCGCGCACCGACGGCCCCGTCGAGGTCGACGGCAGCGGCCGCAGCTCGACGATCTCGCCGGGGCGCACCATGCGGAGGCCCCGGGTGATGTCGGCGATGTCGCCGTACTTGTCGCTCTGCATGCCGGAGGAGCGGGTGGCCACCCAGCCGCCGAGCGTCGAGTGGGTGAACGAGTCGGGGAAGTGCCCCATCGTCCAGCCCTTGGCGTTCAGCTGCTCCTCCATGTCAGGGCCCTGGGTTCCCGCCTGGATGCGCGCGAGGCCCGAGCCCTCGTCGATGTCGAGCACGCGGTTCAGGCGCCCGAGGTCGAGCGACACGACCGTGCGCGTCTCGTCGGCCAGCGGCTCGAGGCTGCCGGCGATGTTCGAGCCCCCGCCGAACGGGATGATGACGGCGTTCGCGGCGACGGCGGCGTCGACGATCTGCTGCACGTCCCACTCGTCGCCCGGGTACACCACGATGTCGGGAACCCGTGCGATCTCGTTGCGGCGGATGCGCAGCAGGTCGCGGATCGACTTGCCGTAGGCGTGCACCACGCGCGACTCGTCGGTGGTGTGCGCGTTGTCCTCGCCGACGATGGCGACGAGCTCGGCCTCGAACGCCGGCGACAGGCGCGGCGGCGCGACGGTGAGCTGGTCGAAGGAGATCGGCGCCTCCGGCGGCACCGAGAGGTCGAGCGCCACCGCCTTCTTCACGAACGGCGCGAAGGCGGGCTTGTCCTCGTGGTGGAAGCC
Organism: Herbiconiux sp. SALV-R1; assembly: GCF_013113715.1. Lineage (GTDB taxonomy): Bacteria > Actinomycetota > Actinomycetes > Actinomycetales > Microbacteriaceae > Herbiconiux. The sequence goes on along the minus strand of NZ_CP053344.1, from coordinate 1,233,357 downwards.
GACGCCCTCGAGGCCCCAGCCCCACCACTTCATGTGCTTGACGTCGGTCATGCGGCTCCCTTCGAGATGGTTCTGCTCTGCGACGACTTCTGGCCGATCACCGGCAGCGCCGGGATCTCGTCGCTGGCCGCTGCGGTGGAGTGGAGGCGCCGCACCTCGCGCTGGATGCGGGCGGAGAACTGGTCGGGCGTCTCGCCGGGGAGCCCGAGCATGGGCTCGCCGAAGATGACGGCCACGGGCGGCCGGCCGGGGATGGGCCAGTTGCGGCCGCGGGGCATGGCGAGGCTCGCACCGACGAGCGCGACCGGCACGCACGGAACGTCGCACGAGATCGACAGCGCGGCCGCCCCTGCCTTGAACGAGGCCATCTCGCCGGTCTTCGAGCGCGTGCCCTCGGGGAACACCAGCAGCGGCACCCCGCGGCCCAGCAGCTTCTTCGACACGCCCTGGCGGGCGGCGGTGCCGGTGCGGTCGATGGGGAACGCGTTGAAGAACAGGGCGGTGAGGATGCGCCGCCACCAGATGTCGAAGAAGTAGTCGGCGGCGGCACCGGCGGCGAGATAGCGGCCGAGACGGCGCGGCAGGCCGCACATGATGAGCGGGGCGTCGAGGTGGCTGGAGTGGTTCGCCACCACGATGAACGCGCCCTTCACGCCCTTGACCGCCTCGTGCCCGCGCACGGTGACGCGGGTGATCGACCACACCACCGGCTTCAGCAGCATCCGCTGGGCCACGAAGCGCATCGCGGCCATCGTGCCCGAGGTGAACCGGTCTTTCGGCGGGGCGATCAGGCCGTGGTGCTTCTCGCCGTGCGACTCCTCGCCGTGCGACTCCTCGCCGTGGTGCTTCTCGCTCACCGCTTCACCTCCGCTGACGACTGCTGCACTCCCGACCCCGATCCTGTGTTCGCGGCCGAGGGTTCGGCCGGTTTGTTGCGGCTCGAGGAGATGCGCCCCGAGATGTACCGGATGACCCGGCGCGGCAGATGCCGGGTGAAGAAGAAGAGCACCTTGAAGCGCTTGCTGGGAACCGAGAGCACCGCGCCGCGCGCGACGTCGTGGAGGGCCTCGGCGACGAGGTCGTCGGCGTCGAGCCAGAGCACGTTCGGGATGGAGCGGGTGCGGATGCCGGCCCGCTCGTGGAACTCGGTGCGCACCCAGCCGGGCAGCACCGCCGACACCTGCACGCCCGTGCCCTTGAGCTCGACGGCGAGACCCTCGGTGTAGGCGGTGGTCCAGGCCTTGACCGCGGAGTAGTTGCCGGTGGCGATCGTGCCCGCCACGCTCGAGACGTTGAGGATGGTGCCGCGGCGCCTGGCCTTCATCGACCGCCCTGCGGCGCCGCCCAGCACGAGCACGGCGAGGCACATCACGTCGAGGGCCCGCTCGTGGATGCTCACGTCGCGCTCGAGCAGCGAGCCGTGGATGCCGAAGCCCGCGTTGTTCACCAGGAAGTCGATGGGGCTCTCGGTGCTCTCGAGCCGCTCGGCGACCCGGTCGATGTCGGCGCGCACCGAGAGGTCGGCCGAGATCGTCTCGACGCTCGAGACGCCCTCCGCCCGCAGTTCGTCGGCCATCTCGCCGAGTCGCTTCTCGTCGCGTGCCACGAGCACGAGGTCGTATCCGCGCAGCGCCAGGGCCCGCGCGAACGAGGCGCCGATCCCGGACGTGCCACCGGTCACCAGAGCCGTCACCATGATGCTTAGGATACGCTACGGAGTGCGTAGCGTCAGACGAGCGCACTCACACACCCACCTTGTACGCCGCGCCGCGAAGGGACCCGCGTTTGTCCGGAGAGCACACGATGAACGTCGACGAGCCTGCAGGGGCCCGGTTCGACGTGCGCGACTTCGCTCGCACGGCAGTCGGCAGCCACCGCTCCGAGATCGACTTCGACGCCCTCACGGCGACTCCGCTGCGCCCCGAGACGGTGCGGCTGCTGGCCTACGCCCGCGAGCTCGAGCGCTCGACCATGACCTACCTCCGCAACGTGCTCGTCACCCCCACGCACAAGGATGCGCGGGTCACCGCCTTCCTCACCACCTGGGCCTTCGAGAAGTACTGGATCGCCGACGCCTTCGAGCAGATCGTCACCGCCCACGGCCACGACCTCCTCACCACGCAGGAGCTGCCCCGGGTGCGCTCCTTCCTGCTCGAGGTCGCCGAGCGCGCGACCCCCATCGTCGAGTCGTTCCGCGCGAACTCCATCGGCACCGACGTCATCGCCCTCCATCTCACCTCGGTGGGGGTCGACGAATGGATCACCGAGGCCGCGTACCGACGCCTGGCGGAGTCCGACCCGCATCCGGCCCTCCTCGCTCTGCTCGAACGCGTGCAGACGGTGAAGGCGAGGCACCGCGAGTTCGTCGAGGCCGACTCCGAGCGCCGGCTCGGCGAGTCGAAGGGGGCGCGAGCGCTCGCCCGGCGTGGCCTCCCCCGCATCCAGTGGCCGATCGGCGCCTCGAGCCTCGCGGCATCCGAGACCCGCTTCTTCTACGAACACCTCTTCGACGCCTCCCTCGCCGAGGAGGTCGACACCAGGGTGCGCGAGCTCCCCGGCCTCGACCCCCTGCACCTCGTGCGAGACGCCAGGTCGACGGCACTCGACCCGGCGGGCCGGGCGGGCGCCTTCGCCAGGCGGCTCGGCCGCCGCGCGGCGGGCGTCGTGCACGCTCTCCGACCGGGTGCGGCGAAACCCTCCACCACGACCCCCACAGAAGGCAGAACGCACGGATGACCGAGACCACCCCGAGCACCGAGACGCAGCCCGCGAACCCCGACTTCACCCTCGGCTCCTCGCACGTGCTGCTCACCGGCGGCACCGGCTTCGTGGGCCAGGCCGTCCTCGAGCGCCTGCTCTCCACCCACCCCGACACGCGAGTCTCGCTCCTCATCAGGCCGAAGTCGCGCACCACGGGTGAGGCTCGCCTGCAGACGCTGCTGAAGAAGCCCGTGTTCAAGACCTGGCGCGAGACGGTCGGTGAGGCGGAGGTCGAGCGCGCGGTGCGCGAACGTCTCAGCGTCATCCAGGGCGACCTCGCGAACCCGGGCGAGCTGCCCGGTGACATCGACGTAGTCATCCACTCCGCCTCCACGGTCTCCTTCGACCCGCCCATCGACGAGGCCTTCCAGACCAACGTCGACGGCGCCACCGGCATCTACGGAGCCCTCCTCGCCTCCGGCAGCGACCCGCACGTCGTGCACGTCTCCACCGCCTACGTCGCGGGCATGCGCAAGGGCGTCTCGCTCGAGGCCCCGCTCGCCCACGAGATCGACTGGCGCGCCGAGAACGCCGCCGCGAAGTCGGCCCGCCGCCGCGTCGAGATGGCCTCGCGCCAGCCCGAGGTGCTGAAGAAGCTGCTCGCCGAGTCGCGCTCGAAGCTCGGCAAGGTGGGCCCGCAGGCCGTCGCTCAGGATGCGGAGGCGGCCCGCATCGAATGGGTCACCAAGCGACTGGTCGAGCACGGCCGCATCCGTGCCGAGTCGCTCGGCTGGACTGACGTCTACACCCTCACCAAGGCCTTCGCCGAGCGCGCAGCCGAGGAGCTGTGGGGCACCGCGGGGCACCGCCTGTCGATCGTGCGCCCCTCGATCATCGAGAGCGCGCTGCGCCACCCGGTGCCGGGCTGGCTCGACGGCTTCAAGGTCGCCGACCCGCTCATCATGGCCTACGGCCGCGGGCAGCTCCCCGAGTTCCCGGGTGTTCCCGACTCCATCCTCGACGTCATCCCGGTCGACTTCGTGGTGAACGCCATCCTCGCCGCCGCGGTCACCCCGGCGCCCGTCGACGAGCCGAACTACTACCAGGTGGTCTCGGGCGCGCGGAACCCGCTGCCCTTCCACTCCATGTACGAGAACGTCAAGGAGTTCTTCACCAAGAACCCCATGCCGCACGACGACGGCCCCATCCAGGTGCCTTCGTGGCGCTTCCCGGGCGGTCGCTCGGTCGAGCGCACGCTCCGCCTGCAGGAGCGTCTCGCCGACGCCGCCGACAGCGCGGTGGCGCGCATGCCCTCCACCACCCGCACCCGGGCCTGGACGCAGACCCTCCACCAGCGCCAGCGGGGCCTCCAGCAGCTGCGCTACTTCGCCGAGCTCTACCGCGCCTACGTGCAGACCGAGCTCATCTTCGACGACCGCAACGCGCTGGCGCTGCACAACTCCATCCCGGCCGAGCTCAAGGCCGACCGCGGCTTCGACGTCGTCGACATCGACTGGCACGACTACTTCCAGAACACGCACTTCCCCTCGATCACCGGGCTCACCAAGGCCTACGCCAACCGCCCGGCCGGCCGCGCCCGCGCCAAGCGTGCGCTGCCCGTGCGCAGCGACGTGCTCGCGGTGTTCGACTTCGAGGGCACCGTGGTGGAGTCGAACCTGGTCGAGCAGTACCTCTGGGTGCGCCTCGCGCTCATCCCGAAGGCGCAGTGGCCGCAGGAGTTCGCCTCGCTCATGCTCAACGTGCCGAAGTACCTGCGGGTCGACCACCGCGACCGGGGCGAGTTCATCCGCACGCTGGTGCGCCGATACCGCGGCATCCGCGTCGACGAGCTGCAGCGCCTCGTGAAGGGCCAGTTCGGTGCGGCGATGCTCGGGCGGGCGATTCCGGATGCGCTCGACCGGGTCGCGCAGCACCGCGCGGCAGGTCATCGCACGGTTCTCGTCACCGGCGCCACCCGCTCGGCGGCCGAGCCGTTCGCCCCGTACTTCGACGAGATCGTCGCCGGCGAGATGCACGCCTCGAAGGGCGTGATGACCGGCTACCTCGCCACTCCCCCGCTGGTCGACGAGGCCCGCGCCGCGTGGCTGCGCGAGTACGCCGACAAGCACGGGGCGAACCTCACCCAGTCGTACGGCTACGGCGACTCGCTCGCCGACGTGGCCTGGCTGCAACTGGTGGGCAACGCCACCGTGGTGAACCCCGACACCGAGCTCTACCGGCACGCCCAGCGCACCAAGTGGACGGTCGAGGACTGGACCAGACGCTCATCCGATCGTCAGGTGCTCCCCGCTAACCTGGCGGTGCTGAGCGACAAGCACAAGCCCGCCGAACCCGAGGCATCCGAGGAAGGAGGTCGGTCGAGCGGCAGCGACCCGCGCTGACGACCGAGACTCTCATGGCATTCGACATCGACAAGTACACCGAGACCTCCACCAAGGTCGCCTGGCAAGACCTCGACTTCTCCGTCTTCCGCGACGAGCCGCTGCCCGAGGGCACGCTGCGCAGCCTCCGCTACATGTGCGACGTCGAGTACCACACCGTCTGCTACCTCCGCGACATGCTGGTCACCCCCTCGCACAAGGACGAAGACGTCACCGCCTTCATGACCATGTGGAACCGCGAGGAGTTCTGGCACGGCGAGGCCCTGGCCGCCGTGCTCGCCGAGCACGACGTGATCGTCGACTTCGACGAGCTCAAAGCCACCCGTCTGAAGCTCGGCTGGAAAGACCGGCTCGACCCGGTGAAGCAGTCGCTGCTCGGCAACATCGTGGGCTCGGGGTTCATCGCCGTGCACATGATCTGGGGTGCCGCGAACGAGTGGTCGGCCGTCGCCGCCTACAACCGGCTCGCCGCCCTCGAGAAGCACCCCGTGCTCGCCGAACTGCTCAAGCGCATCGCCAAGCAGGAGTCACGTCACGTCGCCTTCTACGCCACGCAGGCCAGGGAGCGGCTGGAGAAGAGCAAGAAGGCCCAGGTCTTCGCCCGCTTCGCGCTCAAGAACTTCTGGGGCCCCGTCGGTTCCACGATCATGAGCGACGAGGAGGTCAAGCACGTGATGGGGCACATCATGGGCGGGCCGGAGGGCCGCAAGGAGGCCGCGAAGATCGACGCCCACATCGCCAAGATGCCGGGGCTGTCGGGCCTCACGATCGTGCAGGACTCGCTCGACGCGCGGGGCATCGCCGCCTGAGCTCGTCCGCACCGGGCGCGACGTGGCGGTTCGTGAAAGCGCTGCCCGGGTGTCGGTCGTGTCGTCCATACTGGGCGTATGAAGTTCCAGGCGACGATCCTCGCGAGCGGTAAGAACAACACGGGCATCCCGGTGCCCGAGAGCGTCGTCGAGGCGCTCGACCGCGGCAAGCGCATCCCGGTGGTGGTGACCATCGGCGACTACAGCTACCGCAGCTCGATCGTGTTCTACACGGGACGCTTCCTCATCGCGCTGAGCGCCGAGAACCGCGCCGGGGCCGGTGTCGCCGCCGGCGACACGGTCGAGGTCGACGTGCAGGTCGACGAGGAGCCGCGCGAGGTAGAGGTGCCCGCCGACCTCGCCGAGGCCCTGGCGGGCGATGCGGATGCTGCCGCAGCGTTCGCCGCGCTGTCCTACAGCAACAAGCGGCGCATCGTGCTCTCGGTGGAGGGGGCGAAGGCCGAGGCCACGAGGCAGCGGCGCATCGAGAAGGCGCTCGCGGAGCTGGTGGCGTGATGGGCGCGGAGGTGCCGGGGGCGACGGGTGCTGCGGTGCCGTCGACCATGCGCGCTGTCGTCTACCCTGCGGCGGGGCCGCTCAGCGCATCCGATGCCTTCGTCGACGTCGAGATCGCGGTGCCCGAGCCGGGGCCGCGCGACCTGCTGGTGCGGGTCGAGGCCGTGTCGGTGAACCCGGTCGACGTCAAGCGACGTGCCTCCGCGACCCCTCCCGAAGGCGGCGGGGTGCTCGGGTACGACGCGGCGGGAACGGTCGTGGCCGTGGGCTCCGAGGTGACGCTGTTCGCGGTCGGCGACGAGGTGTTCTACGCCGGCAGCGTCGTGCGCCAGGGCACGGATGCGGAGTACCACGCGGTCGACGAGCGCATCGTGGGGACGAAGCCCCGCACGCTGTCGTTTGCCGAGGCCGCTGCGTTGCCGCTCACGAGCATCACGGCATGGGAAGGGCTCGTCGACCAGCTCGGGCTGGGGCGCGACTCCCGGGGCACGCTGCTCGTGCTCGGCGCGGCCGGTGGGGTCGGGTCGATGGTCGTGCAGCTGGCGAAGGTGATCACGGGGGTGACTGTCGTCGCCACCGCGTCGCGGCCCGAGACGGTCTCGTGGGTACGGGAGCTCGGCGCCGATCACGTCGTCGACCACAGCGGCGACCTCGCGGCGCAACTGGCGTCGATCGCGCCCGACGGCGTCGACTGGGTGTTCAGCACGCAGCGCACGCGCGAGAACCTCGAGCTGTTCGTCGAGGTGCTCAAGCCGTTCGGGCGCATCGTCGCGATCGACGACCCGACCGGGCTCGACGTCGGAGCGCTGAAGCCCAAGGCGCTGTCGTTCTCGTGGGAGTACATGTTCGCCAGATCGACCTTCGGCACCGCAGACCAGATCGAGCAGCACCGCCTACTCGACTCGGTGGCCGAGCTCGTCGACTCCGGGGCGGTGCGCAGCACGGTCACCCGGGTCATCACGCCGATCGACGCCGCCGGGCTGCGCGAGGCCCACGGCGTCGTGGAGTCGGGGCAGAGTATCGGCAAAGTCGTGCTCGCGAGGAGCTGAGGGCAGGGTCGCGGGCGGCGCAGCCGCTGCGACCGGCGCCGACGGCCCTGCCAGTGCTGCCGCGCGGGGGCCGGCGGTCGGCAGCACGCGGCAGACGAGCACCGCGCTCACCGGCACGGCGAGCCAGATCACGGCGACGACGGTGAACATCTCGGCGTCGTAGTCGAGCACGAGCGTGGTGGCGAAGGTGCCGAGGATGGCCAGCTGCAGCGTGCTGGCGGCGACGAGTCTGCGGGCGGTGGTGCGCGCATCCGTCACCGGAGCAGGGCTGAGAAAGAGGAATGCCGCGAGCGACAGGATGACGACGAGCGGGCGGTCGAGGGCGTCTGACCAGACGGCCGGCAGCAGCTCGCCCGCGTGGATGGCTGCCACCGGGATGACCGCAAGGCGGAGGAGCATGCCGCGGTCGAGGAGCGGGGCGAGGCCCCTGGCGCGGCGCAGCTCTCCGGCGACGAAGGCGACCACGACCAGGGCGACGAGCAGCACCACCACCTGCGTGGGCGATGCCCAGAACGCCGGTACGTCGGTGTCGCGCAGCTGCAGGGTGAGACTGAGGGTCATCGGCACGAGGTAGACGAGGCCGACGACGGCGCCGACCCGGCCGGTCGTGCCGCGGAAGCGCGGGAGCACCGCGAGAGGGAGGAGGCAGAGCACGACGACGAGACCGGCGAGATGGATCCAGCCGAGGTGCGACGAAGGGTCGGTGATGGTGCCCGTGACGAGGAGCACGACGAAGAGCATGACGGCGGCGCCGACGAGCACCAGGTTCGACAGGCCTGCGGCGAGCGTGACGATGACGGTGACGGCGCGCTGGCCCCGCGAGGCGTAGGGGCGACGGGTCGAGCGCAGCGCGAAGCCGACGATGAGGAGGGCGAGCACGAGGGCGTGGGGCCAGGAGCTCCAGGTGCGGAGGCTCCAGAGCTCCGACTCGAGCTCGCCGAACACCTCGTTGAGCGGGCCGAAGCGCAGCACGAGGAGCACCGCGACCGCGGCGAGCACCGCCGCGGTGAGCGCGGGCGGGAGGGCGCGGCGGTCGAGCGTGCCCGCGGTGGCGTTCGCCGACTCCGCCGCTGCGGCGACCCCGGAGAGCGTGACGAACCCCGTGACGGCGACAGCGCTCACCCCCAGCACGGTGTACGAGGAGACGAGCGACAGCGGTATCGCACTGGTGTAGCCGTCGAGCGACAGCGGCACCCAGGTCGCGGCGGTCGCGAGTCCCGCGAGGGCGACGAGGAGGGTGCGGGGGCGGCGCGCGGCTGCAGGTGCCGAGCCACCGGCGGCCGCAGCGGTACCGGCGCCCGCGCGCTCGGCCCCCGCGGTGGCGGTGGCCGTGGTGGGGGCACTGGCACGCGCACGCGGGCCCGCGGTCGCGGCGGCCGGTGCGCCCGTGATGGTGGCGGCCGGTGCGCGTGCGCCCGCGACCGTGGCAGCGGTGAGGCGCGCGCCGGCGACGCCCGTGAGGACGGTGGCGATCGCGGTGAGCAGCAGGGTGAGGGCGAGGCCGCCGGAGGCACCTGCGGTCACGAGGAAGAACACGGGGGCGAGCGACGAGCCGAACGCCACGAACGCTGCGCCCACCGTCGCACCGCGGCGGGCGCGCAGGAGCAGCAGCACCACGGCGGCTGCACCGACGAGGGCGCTCGTGCCGAGCAGCACGCTCCACACCACGAGGAATCGCGAGTTCTCCCCCACCCCCGAGGTGGCGGCGCGGAACGAGTCGGCCCCGAAGGGGTCGTCGCCGAACGGCGCGATCACGCCAGGCACGAGCAGCGCGACGGCGATCGCGATCCACGCCGCCCACAGCACCACGACGACCACCGCCAGCGGCCTCGGGATGCGATCGGGCCGCACCCGGAGCGGCCTCCGCGCGAACTCGAGCAGCCACGCGGGGGCGCGGCGCGCGGGCGCGGGCCGCGGCGCCGGCGGTGTGGGGTGCTCGTTCACAGCTCCAGTGTGGCGACGCCGAACCCGCCCCGGTGCCGTCTCGTACCCGACGCAACCTCCGTGCAATGCGCGGTCGCGCATCCGTCGACGACAACTCGACAGGTGTCTACGATGGGTGCATGAGCCGCATCGCCCGCATCGACGCCATCGGACTCGTCTCGCTCGTCGTGTTCGCGACGGGGATCGCGGTGTGGTGGGTGGCGGCATCAGCGGGCTTCTCGTTCACCTACTCGACCTTCGACGGCGCGTACGCGCCAGCGGAATCGGTATCGTTCTCCCAGCCGGCCTTCGTGCCGCTGGGGTCGCCCGTGTTCGGCAGCGCACTCCACATCGCCACAGGGCCCATGGTGCTCGGCCTCGTGCTGGCCGCACTCGGGGCCGTCGGCGCGGCGTTCGCGATCGGCAATCGCCTCGGCCGTCTCAGCCGGCACTGACGGATGCGCGCCCGATGTCGGTGGGTGCTGGTTGACTTATCCTCATGAACAGCAGGCATGTCGCGTTCCGCGCAGAGCCTCATCCGGTCGACGCGGATGAGGGCCTCGGCGCTGAATTCGACGCTGCCCTCCGCCGGCTGATCGAGTCGGATGCGGAGGTCGCCGCAGCGGAGGCACTCAGGGTGAGGAAGGTCGCAGCCCTGTCTGAGCTCGCCGATCACATGGCCAGGTCGGACGGCACCGCGGCGACGGCAGCCGGGCGCGAATGGGCGCGTCGCAGACTGGTCGTCGAGGTCGCCTGCGCGACTCGGCGTAGCGAGCGGGCGACGAGCAGACTCCTCGCCGACAGCGAGCGTCTGGTGACCGAACTCCCCCTCACACTCGAGAGCCTCGAACGCGGCTCGATCTCCTTCGCCCATGCTCGCGCCGTCGTCAGCCACGCCGGTACCGTGCCGGAGGAGTTCCGGGGCGAGTTCGAACGCGAACTGCTTCCGCACGCCGAGGCGCTGCCCCCGCACCGTTTCGACGACCGCGCCCGGCGCCTGCGCGAACGACTCCACCCCGAATCGATCGTGGTGCGCACCCGCGCCGCCCTCGAGGAGCGACACGTCGAACTCCTCCCCGACTGCGATGGCATGGCGACCATCCTCCACCACCTGCCCGCCCTCGACGCCCTGGCCATCGACGACCTCATCGACCGGGTGGCCCGCGCCTCCCGTGTCGGCGACGGCGCCTCCGGCGGCCGCGATGGCAGTGCGAACGGCGGCGGGTGTGACGGCGCCGGTAGTGGCAGCGACGGCAGCGCGAACGGCGGCGACGGCCGCACGCACGCGCAGCGGCGGAGCGATGTGCTCACCGACCTCATCCTGGGCCGCGCCGAGGGCGCCAGAGTCACCCCCACCGTCCTGGTCACGATGTCTGCAGCGACTCTGCAGGGCTCCGACGACTCCCCCGCAGCACTGCACGGCTACGGCCCCATCGACCCGTCTCCGGCGCGGATGCTCGCCGCCGCCGCCCCGACCCACCTCCGAGCTCAAGCCGGACCACCCGGCACCCCGACCATCATCACTCGCCACCGCGTGAGCGGCGCGATGCCCACATACCTCGGTGAGCGAGCCGGTGCCGCACCATCGCGGAACGCGCCGTCGATGTCGTCTCCCGATGATCGTGCGGGTCGCCACCGCGATCACGATGCCGTCGACCGGGCAAGTTCGGACTCCGAGTTCATAGACGCGTCGACAGCGCACCGAGCCGGAGCGGTCGCTGCGGAGAACCGCTACAGCGCCTCTCCCGTCGTGCGCACGGCACTGTCCCTGCTCGACGGAACCTGTCGCTTCCCCGGATGCGGTCGCCGAGCCGACCGCTGCGAACTCGATCACACCAAGGCCTGGAGCGAGGGCGGCCGAACCACGCCGGCCAACCTGGCGCACCTCTGTTCCCGCCACCACCACCTCAAGCACGAGGGCGGCTGGAAAGTCCTCGCCTCCCGAGACGGCACCCGCACCCTCACCTGGCTCAGCCCGCGCGGTTCCACGTACATCACCACCCCCGAGTCCCACTCCTTCAGCAACCCACCCCTCCCGCACGGCGTCACCGCAGACCTCCCGCACGCCGACGAGATGCGCGCGCCCACCGATTCAGCCGGGTTCCCCACCTTGTCGGCCTCCGGCGCGAGCCGACACCCGACAAGGTCGGGCTACACGGGCCGCGATGAGCCGCCACCTTTCTGATGTCGCCGCACGTCCGGAATCAGGGAGGAGCACGCATTCGCCCCACTCCACGGCTCGTGCTGCGCACACGCTCAATTCAGGCTCGCAAGAGCGCCGTCCCGGGACGGCGACCGATCGCGGTCAGGCCGCGGAGCCGTCCCGAGCAGCCCCTCGGGCCGCTCGCCACCACGCGTCCACAGCATCACGCCGGAACAACACCACGCCCGGGAAGACCGCCACGCTCGGGCCGTTGCCACCCTCGGACCTATGCCGCTGAGCACTCGTGGCGCCCGGCGGTCGACGGCCCCGCCACCCGACGAGCAACCCGCGCTCTAATCCGGGTCGGTCACCCGCCCGCCGAGCGGCGACGGACCGCCGCGCGGCGGCTGCTTGCGCTGGCGCGAGAGCTCGCCACCGAGGCGGCCTCCGTAGGGACGGCCGTGGTCGGCGAACTCCTCGCGGAAGTAGGCGAGCTTCCAGTCGCCGAGGTCGATCCGCGCGCCGGTGCGCAGAATGCGACCTCGGGGCGGCCTTCCGCCGACCGGGCCGTCCTCGCGCGCGTGCCCGCCACCCGTGGGCTCGATGTCGTAGAGCACGTACTCGTCGTCGTCTTCGTGCCGCACCTCGGCGTGGAAGGGGGCGAGCCCGGGCAGCTGAAGATCGGCGTCGGGCGACGAGCCGATCACGGTGCGGTCGGGCAGCAGGTCGAACTCGCGCGGGGGCCTGCCGTCCCAGTTCTCCGAGCCGATCACGAAGATGAGCCGGGGCCGCCCCGAGCCCGGCAGGTAGTGGGTGGTGGTCACCCGGCGGCGCACCAAGCGGTTCACCGTCGGCACCAGCGGCAGCGGAGTGGTGGGAGGCACCGGGAAGGTGAGGGCGCGCCCGTTCGTGCGTCTCACGAGCAGCGGCGCGACGGCCGCGAGCGAGCCGAGCCTGATGTGCGGCGAGCCCGTCACCAGCCGTTGCAACCGGCTGGAGCGCACGTCGCCGAGCTGCAGGATGGGCCCGTCGGGTCCGTCGAGCCGCACCGAGATGCCGCGCGCGGCGAGGGCGTCGGCCACCACCGTGAGCTCGGCCAGCGAGCGCCGCCCGTTCCCGGGCAGCCGCGACGGATCGTTGACCACGATCCGCACCTCGGTGCCCGACGCGGTGACGGTGCCCTCGAACGGAGCCGGGCCCGCGGCGTCGTCGCCCGCACCCGCACCCGCACCCGCAGCGAGCTCGGTCTCGGAGAACGTCAGGTCGATGTCGAGCCGAACCATGACGACGCCGCCCTCAGCTGCCGCGATGCGGGTCGGAACCCGCCGCCTGGTCGTCGCTCGTGGTGACCCGCAGCGTGCCGTTCAGCTTCCAGGTCGCCCGCGGAGCATCCGGACCGATGTCGCGCGGAACCTCAACGGTCATGTCGATGAAACTGTAGTTGACGGCGGCACCGCGACCGGTGAGGTACGACCACATCTCGCGGCCGAGATCGGTCCAGTCGGTGATGGAGTGACCCTCGGGCCCTGAGGCGTTCGCGAAGGGGTCTGAACTGATGTTCTGGGTGTCGGACATGGTGAGTCCTTTCTCGCGTCCGGAAAGTACCTCTGTGCCTACCACCAGTCGAGCGATAGTGGGCGATACCCGTGCGACTATCCGCGAACCGCAGCCTCCGCCCGGCTCCCGCCCTGGTTCAGACCGGCGGGCCGCGTCAGCCCTGGCGAGCCCCCTCCGCCAACTCCCGGTACACCTCGAAGGCCTCGTTGCGCACGCGCTCGAGGCCGAGGTCGGCTCCTCGCACGAGGTCGACGATGCCGAAGTGCAGCATCCAGTCGTCGGGCTTCAGCTGGTCGAAGCGGTACAGCCAGTCGACCATGGAGAAGAACGGGAACCAGGTGAAGCCGACGATGTCGTGACCCTCTCGGCGCAGTTCGGCGAGCACCTCGGCCGATTCGCGCATCCAGTCGATCTTCTCGGCGGGGGTGCCGACCAGTGAGGTCTCGGTGACCGCGATCGGCAGGCCGTAGCGACGCGAGTAGAGCTCGATGAGGGTGCGCAGTCCCCCGCCGTCGTTGTGCACGGGCTTCAGCACCCCGTCGACGAACTCGCCGGTGGTGAAGTGCGGGTAGTAGTTCACGCCGATCACGTCGGGCACGACGGGGTTGTCGCGGAACCACTGCAGCTCCGCCTCCGTCACCCCGTGCCCGGTGAGCCACGGATGCAGCGCCGAGTTCTCGTCGAACCGTCCGGTCGCGAGGTCGAGCGCCACGAACCGGCGTTCCTCCAGCAGCTCCCGCGACAGCGACGACGACGGCGGCAGGCCCTCGCCCCGGTAGAGGAACCCGGCGTCGACGTGCACGAAGACCGCTTCAGGATGCACGGCCGCGATCTCCTGCTGCGTGCGCACCATCCCCCGCGCCAACTGCATCGTCACCTTGATGAAACCGTCGTGGCCCGAGAGGTAGGGCGGCCACTTCGCGTTCTCACCGCACCACTCCGCGTTGACCACGGGCTCGTTGAGCGGGGTGAAGTCGGTGAACACGTCGCGGTAGCGCTCCGCCACCGCGCGACCGTAGGCCGCGACCCGCTCGGGGTAGGAGGCGTTGAGGAACGAGTTCTCGAGCCACAGCGGCGTGCCGTAGTGCATGAGGTCGACGATGCAGCGCAGGCCGAGCCCGCGCATCCTCTCGGCCACCTGATCGACCCACGACCAGTCGAACTCACCGGGCTGCGGCTCGACGAGGTACCACGGGATGCCCCAGCGCACGAACTCCGCACCGCTCGCGGCGACCAGCTCGAGGTCGCCCTCCCACCGCGCATAGTGCTGGGTGAGCTCGTACTCGTCGAGCTTGCGGTGCCCGAGGGACTCCTGCGGAATGAAGGTGTCTTCGATGCCGACCCCGTAGTGCAGGCGGCCGTCTCGGAACCAGGGGGTGTCGCTCACGCGGCATCCTTTCGTCTACTTGAGCCCCGTGGTGGCGATGCCCGCCACGAAGCTGCGCTGGATGAGGAGGAAGAACAGGATGACGGGCAGCATCGCGAGGAGCGACCCGGCCATGAGCAGGCCGTACTCCACCACGTGCTGACCCATGAACAGGGCGAGACCGGCGGGCAGCGTCGAGGTCTCCACCGACGACGACATGACGAGCGGCCAGAGCAGGTCGTTCCAGTTGTACTGGAAGTGGAACAGCCCGAGCGTGAGCAGCGCGGGGCGCGACAGCGGCAGGATGATGCCCCAGTAGATGCGCCACTCGCTCGCCCCGTCGACCCGCGCCGCCTCTTCGAGGTCTTTCGGCAGCGACAGGAAGAACTGGGTGAGGAAGAAGATGCCGAACGCGTTCGTCATGCGCGGCACGATGAGTCCGGGCAGCGTGTTCGTGAGCCCGAGGCCGTTCAGCATGTCGTAGAGCGGGATGAGCGTCACCTGGAACGGCAGCATGAGCAGCAGCAGGATGAGCACCATCACCACCGCGCGGCCCTTGAACGGCAGGCGCGCGAGCGCGTAGGCGGCCATCGAGTCGAACAGCAGCGAGATCACGGTGACGCTGCCGGCGAAGACGATGGTGTTGACGTAGAGGCGGGCGAACGGGATGCGCTCCCACACCTCGGCGAAGTGCTCCAGTGTGAGCTCGCGCGGCCAGAGCGTGGGCGGGGCGCTCACGATGTCGCTCTCGGGTTTGAAGGCCGTGAAGAGCATCCAGATGATGGGAAGCAGCATCAGCAGGCCGATGGCGATCGAGGTGATCGCGAGCAGCCACGAGGCGGCGCGGCGCGAGCTGGCGGCACGGCTCCTCGCCGGCGCGGGGCGAGCCGCGCTCGGGCGCCGCGGCGGGGCGGGGTCGAGTGTCGTCGTGGCCATCAGTAGGTCACCTGCTTCCGTCGGAGGTAGCCGAACTGCACCATCGACAGCACGAACACGAACAGCACCAGCACGAACGAGATCGCGGAGGCGTAGCCGAAGCGGAGCTCCTGGAAGCCCTCGCGGTAGACCAGCATCACCAGGGTCTCGGTGCGGAAGAAGGGCCCGCCGCGGGTCATGACGTAGATCTGGTCGAAGGCCTGCAGCGTCGCGATGAGCGCCAGCACCGACACCAGCAGCGTCTGGTTCGACAACAGCGGCAGCGTGACGTTGCGGAAGCGCTGCCACACCCCGGCGCCGTCGAGTCGCGCCGCCTCGTACATGTCGACCGGGATGGACTGCAGCCCGGCCAGGTAGATCACCATGTAGAACCCGACGTTCTTCCACACCCCAACCACCATCACGGCGGCCATGGCGTACCGCGGGTCGCTCAGCCAGCCCTGCTCGGGCACGATGCCGACGAGGCTCAGCCAGTGCGAGAGCAGGCCGATGTTCGGGTCGAGCAGGAACGCCCAGGCGATGGCGATGATGCCGAGCGACACGATGAACGGCAGGAAGATGGCGGTGCGGGCGAAGGCCCGACCCACGAAGGCCTGGTTGAGCATGAGCGCGAACGCCAAGGCGAGCACGACGGTCACCGGGGTGACCACGGCGGCGTAGAGCACCGTGTTGCCGAAGGCGTTCCAGAACGCGTCGTCAGAGAGCAGCTCGATGTAGTTGTCGAGCCCCACCCACTGGGCGGCCCTGATGAGGTTGTAGTCGGTGAACGACAGGTACGCCGCCTGCACCATCGGGTAGACGGTGAAGGCGATGAGGATGAGCAGGGTCGGCGTGAGGAAGAGCCAGGCCGTGAGGGAGCGCCGGGCGGTGACGCTCATCCGTCGCCGTCGTGGCGGGGAGGTGTCGGCGCGCGGGGCTCGCACGCGGGGTTCGGCTGTCGACGTCGTCGTCATGGAAGGGGCCTTTCCGGAGGGCGGATGCACTCGGCACCCGCCCTCCGAGGGATCACTTGTCGAGTTCGGCCTGCACCTGCTCGGAGGCGGCGGTGAAGATGTCCTGCACCGATCCCTCACCGTTCAGGGCCTTCTGCACCGAGGGGTTGAAGATCGTCTCCATGATCGGGCCGCCCGCGGCGATGCCGGGCAGGAGCGTCTTCGACACGCTGGTCACGTCTTCGGCTCCGAAGATCGCGGGGTACGGGCTCGCCGTCACCTTGTCGGCGACGTCGGCTCGGTTCGGCGGGAAGCCCGATCCGTCAGCCCAGGTGGTCTGACCCTCGGCCGAGTTCCAGTAGGCGAAGAACTCGTAGGCCGCCTTCTTCTTGGCGTCACTCGTGCCGGCGGGCAGACCCATCGACACCACGTCGGCGAGCACCGCCTCGTCGCTCGGACCGGCCGGGGGCTTCGCGAGACCGTAGTTGAGACCCGCCTCGTCGAACCCGGTCGTCATCCACGGGCCGACGATCTCGATCGCCGCCTTCTGGGTCTGGAACAGCTTGTCGGCGTCGGCGCCCGACATGCCGATCTGCGTGGCCTTCTGGTCGCGGATGAGCGACACCCAGAAGTCGAGCGCCTCGATCGAGGCCGGGTCGGCGAGCGTCGACTCGGTGCCGTCGGCGTTCGTGATGCCACCGCCCGTGCCCCAAAGGAGGGATGCCATGACGGGCACGGTCTCGTGGTCGGCGATGGCGAGGGCGTACTGCTCGGGCTTGCCGTCGCCGTTGTCGTCGACGGTGAGCTTCGGCACCATCGCGGCCAGCTCGTCCCAGGTGGCGGGCGGGGCCTCGGGGTCGAGGCCCGCGGCGCTGAACAGGTCTTTGTTGTAGTACATCATCATCGGCGTGAAGTTCACGGGCACCCCGTAGTTCACCCCGTCGTACACGGATGCCTCGACCGCCGTCTCGGCGAGGGCTGCGGAGTCGTGGGCGTCGTCGGTGTAGTAGTCGTCGAGCCCCTCGAACAGGCCCTGGCTGGCGAACTGCGGCATGCGCGAGGCCGACATGGCGATGATGTCGGGGCCATCGCTGCCCGCGACCGAGGTGAGCACCTTCTGGTACAGGGTGTCCCACGGCATGATGTTCGCGGTGACCTCGACCTCGTCCTGCGAGGCGTTGAAGTCGTCAATGACCTTCTCGAGGGCGGGGCCGTCGGGGCCGGTGAACCCGTTCCAGAAGTCGAGCGTGACCTTGCCTGAGGCGTCGGTCTCGTCGCCTCCCCCGCCTCCCGAGCCCTGACCGGTGCACCCGGCGAGCGCGAGGCCCGCGATGCTGAGCGCCGCGATCGCGGTGAGCGGGCGGATGGTGCGGAACAGACCCCGTTCACGGGAACGGCGCCGGTGCTGTGTCTTCATCGACTTCTCCTCAGATTGGTCGTTCAACGTTGAACGAAGCGACGAATACCGTTATACATGAACGGTAATCGTTGAACAAGGCGTTACCGTGAGGGTTATCGTCGGAATGCTCTCGATGGGGAAAGGAGGTCGGCGATGGGGCGGCCCACACTGAAAGACGTTGCCGATCGCGTCGGGGTCTCGGCCAAGACCGTCTCGAACGTGGTGAACGGCACCGGCTGGGTGACCGCAGAGCTGCGCGAACGGGTGCAGCTCGCCCTGGTCGAGGTGGGGTACCGGCCGAACGCCGCGGCCCGGCAGCTGAGGAGCGGTCGCAGCGGCATGATCGCCCTCGCCGTGCCCGAGCTCAGCCAGCCCTACTTCGCCGAGCTCGCCGCCGAGCTGGTGCGCGAGGCACAGGTTCGCACCATCACGGTGCTGGTGAACCAGACGGACGGCCTCGCCGACGTCGAACGCAAGATCAGCGAGGGCATCGGCGCGACCGCGGTCGACGGCATCATCATGAGCCCCCTCGCGCTCGGGGCGAAGGAGCTCGAGGGCCGGCACGACAGCACCCCGCTCGTGCTGCTCGGCGAGCACATCGGCGACAGCGCCTTCCCGCACGTCACCGTCGACAACACCGCCGCCGCCAAGGCCGCCACCGAGCACCTCATCGAGCTCGGCTGCCGCCGCATCGTCGCCATCGGCGCGCAGCAGCACGGGCCCAACGAGACGGCGGTGCTGCGCCTCGCCGGCTATCGCGCGGCACTCGACGAGGCGGGCATCGAGGTCGATGAGTCGCTCATCCTCCCCGTCGACGGCTTCCACCGCGAAGACGGTGCGCGTGCGGCCCGCACCATCCTGAGCGAAGACCTCCGCCCCGATGCGGTCTTCGCCTTCAACGACCTGCTCGCGCTGGGTGCGATGCACGTGCTCGCCACGGCCGGGGTCAGAGTTCCCGACGACGTCGCCGTGATGGGCTTCGACGACATCGAGGAGGGGCGGTACGCCACCCCCGCCCTCAGCAGCGTCTCACCCCACACCGGCGAGCTCGTCACGAAGGCCATCGATCTCCTGTTCGCCCAGCCGGCCGAGCCGGGCATGCACACGGTCGGGTTCTCGATAGCCCACCGCGCCAGCACGAAAGGACCAGCGCAATGACCGTCTCGACCACTTTCACCGGCGTCGACGCTCCTCCCGTGACCGGGTCGCAGAGGGGCGACCGGATGACGCCGCCCGACGCCACGACGCTCGACGTCGGTTACCCGCGACCCCAGCTGGTGCGCGCCTCGTGGTGCGAGCTGTCGGGGGCTTGGGACTTCGCGTGGGACGACGAGCTGCGGTACGAGCACGACGACGTGCCCTTCCGGCAGAGCATTGAGGTGCCGTTCCCACCCGAGTCGCCCGCATCCGGAATCGGCGACACCGCCCTGCACCAGGCCGCGTGGTACCGGCGCACCTTCGGCGCCGCCGAGCTGCGGGAGGCGGGCGCGGTGCCGGGAGCGGGCGGGCGGGTGCTCCTCCACTTCGGGGCCGTCGACCACGACGCGAGCGTCTGGGTGAACGGTTCGCTCGTGGCGACCCACTCCGGAGGGCAGACCCCCTTCGACGCCGACATCACGTCGTTCGTCGACGACTCCATGGGCGCGGGCCTCGACGGCCGGGTGACCGTGGTGGTGCGCGCCGTCGATCGCCCCGACGACGTCTCGGTGCTACGCGGCAAGCAGGACTGGCGCGAGGAGCCGCACGCCATCTGGTACCACCGCACCACCGGCATCTGGCAGCCGGTCTGGCTGGAGTGGGTGCCCCAGGTCTCGGTCGCAGACATCGTCTGGCGAGCGGATGCCGCGACCGCGACCGTCGAGGCCGAGATCGAGCTCTCCGGCACCGTGGGCCGCGCCGAGACGGTCGAGGTGGCACTCCGCCACGACGGTGACGTCATCGCCTCGACATCGGTGCAGAGTCTCGGTCAACAACTGGTCTCGGTGCGGCTCGTCATCCCCCGGCAGCTCAACGGCCAGCAGTACGAGGAGCTGCTCTGGAGCCCCGACCGGCCGACGCTCATCGGCGCCACCGTCACGGTGCGCGGGGCGTCGGAGCTGCACCCCCTCGACGCGGTGTCGAGCTACCTCGGTCTGCGCAGCGTGACCGTGGCGGCGGGGGCGCTCCTGCTCAACGACCGGCCCGTCACCCTGCGGGCCGTGCTCGCGCAGAACTACTGGCCCGCGACGCACCTCGCCGCGACGGCCGGCATGCTGCGACGCGAGGTCGAGCTCATCCTCGAACTCGGCTTCAACGCGGCGCGCGTGCACCAGAAGGCCGAAGATCCGCGCTTCCTCTACTGGGCCGACCGCCTCGGGCTGATGCTCTGGGGCGAGACGGCGAGCGCCTACGCCTTCGACCCGCGGTCGGTGACGGCGCTGGTCTCGGAGTGGACGGCCGTGCTGCGACGCGACCAGTCGCATCCGTCGATCGTGGCCTGGGTGCCGCTCAACGAGAGCTGGGGTGTGCAGCACATCGCCCACGACGCGCGGCAGCGCGCGTTCAGCCGCGCGGTGACCGACCTCACGCGCGCCCTCGACGGCACCCGGCCCGTGATCTCGAACGACGGATGGGAGCACACCGACTCCGACATCATGACCATCCACGACTACGAGGCCGACCCGGCCGTGCTCACCCGACGCTACGGCGACCGCGAGGAGCTCGACCGCATGATCGGCGGCTTCGGGCCGGCCGGGCGGCGCCTCGTCGTCGGCGACCGGTCGCACGCCGACCGCCCGATCATGCTCACGGAGTTCGGCGGGGTGAGCCTCGCGACCGGCGCCGCCGGCGACTGGGGGTACTCCAGTGCCCGCGACACCGAGGCGTTCGAGCAGCAGGTCACCGCCATCCTCGTCGCCGTCGGCTCGGCCGAGCCGCTCGCCGGCTTCTGCTACACCCAGCTCACCGACACCGGCCAGGAGACCAACGGCCTCCTCTACGCCGACCGCTCCCCCAAGTTCCCCCTCGACCGCATCCGCGCCGCCGTCCGGGGCACCGCCTAGCCCGCGAATCGGTGTCGGCGACGCGGCCCGAAGCGAGGATAATCGGGGTATGCGTGCGCTTCAGAAGGACATCATCGACGAGCTCGACGTTCAGCCTGAGATCGACCCGGGGGCGGAGATCGAGCGCCGGGTCGGGTTTCTCTGCGACTACCTCAAGACGACCGGGGCCAAGGGGTTCGTCTTGGCGGTGAGCGGAGGGCAGGACTCGAGTCTCACCGGGCGGCTGTGCCAGCTCGCCGTCGAGCGACTGCGGGAGGAAGGCGTCGAGGCCGAGTTCGTGACGGTGCGCATGCCCTACCGCGTGCAGGCCGACGAAGACGACGCCCAGCTCGCGCTGCGCTTCATCGACGCGGCGCCCGGCGTCGTGGTGAACATCGAGCACGGGGTCGACGGCGTCGTGCGCGACTACGCGGATGCGACCGGCACCGCGATGTCGGACTTCGCGAAGGGCAACGTCAAGGCCCGCACCCGCATGGTGGCGCAGTACGCCCTGGCCGGCGAACGGGGCCTTCTCGTCGTGGGCACCGATCACGCGGCCGAGGCGCTCACCGGGTTCTTCACCAAGTACGGCGACGGCGGGGTCGACATCACCCCGCTGACCGGGCTCAGCAAGCGTCAGGGCAAGGCGCTGCTGCAGCACCTCGGGGCCCCCGCCCGGCTCTACGAGAAGGCCCCCACCGCCGACCTGCTCGACCTCACGCCCGGACAGACGGACGAGAGCAACCTCGGTCTCTCCTACAGCGACATCGACGACTACCTCGAGGGCCGCGAGGTGGCCGACAAGGTCGCCGAGGCCATCGAGCAGCGCTTCCTCGCCACACGCCACAAGCGCACGGTGCCCGCCACCCCCTTCGACGAGTGGTGGCGGGCCTGAGCGAGCGGGTCGCTTCTCCCGCTACTCCTTGATGAAAGCCAGCAGGTCGGCGTTCAGCACGTCGGCGTGCGTGGTGAGCATGCCGTGCGGGTACCCCTCGTAGATCTTGAGGGTCGAGTTGGCGAGCAGTTCGTGCTGCTTGAGGGCAGCATCCTTGTAGGGAACGACCTGGTCGTCGTCGCCCTGAGCCACGAGCACCGGAACCGTGATGGCCTTGAGGTCGTCGGTCTGGTCGGTCTCGGAGAACGCCTTGATGCCCTCGTAGTGCGCGAGCGCGCTGCCCGTCATGCCCTGACGCCACCAGTTCTGGATGACCGGCTCCGAGGCCTCGACGCCGTCGCGGTTGAAGCCGTAGAACGGCCCGGCCGCCACGGCGCGGAAGAACTCGGCGCGATTCGCCGCGAGGGCGGACCGGAAGCCGTCGAACACCTCGATGGGGGTGCCCTCGGGGTTGGCGTCGGTCTTCACCATGAGCGGCGGCACGGCGGCGACGAGCACGGCCTTCGCCACGCGCCCCTGCGGCTCGCCGTACTTCGCCACGTAGCGGGCGACCTGGCCGCCGCCGGTGGAGTGGCCGATGTGGATGGCGTTGCGCAGGTCGAGGTGCTCGACGACGGCGGAGACGTCGCTCGCGTAGTGGTCCATGTCGTGCCCGGTCGCGATCTGCGACGAGCGACCGTGACCACGACGGTCGCTCGCGACCACGCGGTAGCCCTGGCCCAGGAAGAACAGCATCTGGGCGTCCCAGTCGTCGGACGACAGCGGCCACCCGTGGTGGAACACGATCGGCTGCGCGTCGGCGCTGCCCCAGTCTTTGTAGAAGATCTCCGCGCCATCGTCTGTGGTCACAAACGGCATTCCGCACCTCCGTGGTCGTGTCGCACCGGGCCCATCCCGGTCGACGGTGTTCGCCCCGCGCCCGTCAGCGGCGCGGGAAGTGCGTCAACTGTAGCGCTGCCATCGGGCCCCGATGTAGCTGTCGCAGGATGTTGGGAAACCGTTCACGCGATCGGCGCGAACTGCCACCCGGGCCCCCGGCGCGGCCCGCCGGGCGCGCCTCAGGCGCGGCCCGCCCGCGCGCCTCAGGCACGGCCCTTCAGGATCAGGTGCCAGTACACCCAGGGCAGCACGTGCCGGTCGGCGAGGAAGGTGGAGCGGCGTTCGCGGGCGAGGCCCTTCCAGAACGGGATGGTGGGCTTCGGCCGGTAGCGGTCGTCGAACTCGGCGAACACCACGGTGGAGCGCGACACCACGAACGGGCAGACGGAGTAGCCGTTGTAGCTCTGGGGCAACTCCTTGCCCTCCAGGGCGGCGACGAGGTTCTTCGCGAGCACCTTGGTCTGCTGACGGAGGGCGCCCCCCGACTTCGAGGCGAAGACGCCCGCGGTGTCGCCGAGCGACCACACCTCGGGGTGCCGGGGGTGACGCAGGGTGAGCGAGTCGACCTCGACGAAGCCGCCGGGCTCCCCCGCCCGCGGCAGGCCCGTGGCCGCGAGCCAGTCGGGCGCCGACTGCGGGGGCACCGCGTGCAGCACGTCGTAGTGCAGCCGCTCCGTGGCGGAGTGGTCGCCGACGGCGGCGATGCGCACCGTCTTCGCCTCGGCGTCGACCTCGACGAGTTCGCTGGCGTAGCGCACCTCGATGCCGTACTCGGCGACCTTGCGCTCGAGCTCGCGGTCGATGAGCGGCATGCCGAACATCGTCGGAGTGGGCAGCACGAGCACCACCTTGATGTCGGCGAGAACGCCCGTCGCCCGCCAGTAGTCGCAGGCGAGGTACATCGGCTTCTGCGCGGCACCTGCGCACGACGCGGGCCCGTCGGGCTGCGTGAACACGACGGTGCCGCTGCGTACCCGCCGCAGCACGGCGGAGGCCTTCTGGGCGAGCTCGTACTCGTAGTTCGAGACGCCCCACGGGGATGCCATGGCGGCGCTGAGACCGGGCACCGCATCCCAGTTCTTCTGAATGCCGGGGCACACCACGAGCTGGTCGTAGCCGACGGTCGCACCCGAGGCGAGGGTGATCGAGCGATGACCGGCGTCGATGCTCTGCACCCGCCCCTTGATCCACCCCACGCCCTTCGGCATCACCTCGGCCTGGGGCCGCGCGGCGAGCGAGGCGGGGGCGGTGCCTCCGGCGATGTGCGAGAACATCGGCTGGTAGAGGTGGGTGTCGCGCGGCTCGACGACGACGACGTCGTCGACGCCGTAGCGGCGCAGGCGGCCTGCCACGGAGAGCCCGGCGTTGCCGCCGCCCACGACGACGACACGGTGGTGAGCGGATGCGGTGCGAGCGTCGGTCATGGCCTCAACCTACTGAGGCGACCGCCGATCGGCTCGGCTGCGGCAGAACGCTCAGCCCGCGTGCAGGAGAGCCGGCCGCGTCAGCGACCCGCGGGCGGCGCAGCCTCAGTGCCGGCGCTGGGTGGGCAGCAGCGAGAACGCGACGAACAGCGACGCCGAGACGCACAGGATGCCGCCGAAGAACACCCACACCTCGGTGTGGATGCCGAACAGCACGATGCCGAGGAGGAACAGGAGGATGGCTCCGATGGCGGCGAGCACGTTCATTCTGCATTCCTCCGTTGGGGTGACCCGATGGTTCCGACCTGACCAATACTAGAGGATGTGAACGTCGAGACCGGGCTGATCGTGGGCGCCGACGGCCTCGCCCGGCCGGCCTGGGCATCCGTCGACCCCCTGCTGCAGCAGTACTACGACACCGAGTGGGGCATGCCGGTGCGCGACGAGCGCGGCCTGTTCGAGCGGGTGAGCCTCGAGGGCTTCCAGTCGGGCCTGTCGTGGGCGACCATCCTGCGCAAGCGCCCCGCCTTCCGGGAGGCGTTCGACGACTTCGATCCGGATGCGGTGGCCGCTTACACCGACGACGACGTCGAGCGGTTGATGACGGATGCGCGGATCGTGCGCAACCGGGCCAAGATCACCGCCACCATCGCCAACGCGCGGGCGACAGTCGCGTTGCGCCACGACGACACGGTCGAGGGCGGACTCGTGGGTCTCGTCTGGTCGTTCAAGCCCGACACCACGCCGCGGCCCGAGCGCCTCTCCGAGATCCCCACCAGCTCGCCCGAGTCGGTGGCTCTCGCGAAGACGCTGCGGGCCAAGGGCTTCCGCTTCGTCGGACCGACGACGATGTTCGCGCTGATGGAGGCCGTGGGCATCGTCGACACCCACCTGCTGGCGAGCCACCGCCGCGGCAGCTCGGGAGTCTGGCTCACGGATGTCGGATGTGGTTCGCTGGAGACATGAGCGACAACAACGAGACTGAGGTCGTGCACCAGCCCGAGCGGCACCGCTACGTGCTCGAGGTCGACGGGCACGAGGTGGGGTTCACCGGCTACACCGATCGCCACGACAAGCGGGTGTTCCTGCACACCGAGATCGATCCCGCCGAGGGCGGGAAGGGCTACGGCAGCATCCTCATCAAGGGCGCCCTCTCAGCGGTGCGCGAAGACGGGCTGAAGGCCGTCGGCATCTGCCCCTTCGTCGACGCCTACGTGAAGAAGCACCACGACTTCGACGACATCGTCGAGCCCGCCTCGGTGGAGCTGCGCGCCTCCCTCTGAGCGACTACGCCATCACAGCGATGATGTTGCCCGACGGGTCGGTGAACCACGCGATGTCGGGCCCCCTGCCCGCCGCCTTGCCGCGCCCGATGCCCTTCTCGTCCTGCGGCATGCCCTCGTAGCGCTCGAACGTCACGCCCGCCGCCGTCAACTCGTCGACGGCGACGTCGATGTCGGGAACCACGAAGTTCAGCACGGTGAACGTCGCCGGCACGTGGTCGTCGCCCTTCGGGTAGGCGAGCACCGGAGCGCCGCCGGGGAGGGTGATGGTGAGGATGCCCATCTCGTTCTCGGCCACCTCGAGACCGAGCACGTCGCGGTAGAAGGCGGCAGCCGCATCCGTGTCGCGCACGCTGAAACCGCTGAAGCCCTCGGTGAACTGCGTCATCCCGGCACCGCCCTCATCTCTATGTGAACACCGTCCACAATGCCACTCCGGGGCGGCAGGGTAAAGGGTTCAGGCGAAGATCTCGTCGAAGAAGTCGGCCATCGCCCGCCAGCTGCGCGCGTCGGCCTTCGGCCGGTAGGCCTCGATGCCCGGGCGCGTGAACGCGTGCGGGGTGTCGCTGTAGCTCACGATCTGCCAGTCGAGACCCTCCCGCTGACGTAGCTCGTTCTCGAACGCCACGACGGTCTCGTCGGGCACGACGGGGTCGGCAGCGCCGGTGAGCACGAGCAGCGGAGCGTCGAGCGACGCGACGTCGGCGGGTTCGTGCACCACGAGCGCCCCGTGGAACGACACCGCACCCGCGAGCGGCGCGCCCGTGCGGGCGAACTCGAGCGAGGCGGAGCCGCCGAAGCAGTAGCCCATCACCGCCAGACGTTCCCCCTCGGCCTCGGCGAGGCCCGCGAGCACGTCGTACCCGGCCTGCACCCGCGCGCGGAGAGCGGGGAGGTCGGCGTAGTACTGCTGGGCGAGGGCCGACGCCTCACCCGCGTCGGCGGGGCGCACCCCCTCGCCGTAGACGTCGGCGGCGAAGGCCACGTAGCCGAGGCGCGCGAGCATCTCGCAGCGGGCGCGCACGTAGTCGTCCTCCCCCATCCAGTCGTGCACGACCAGCACGCCGGGGCGCGGGCCGCCGCGCGAGGAGTCCCACACGAGCAGGCCGCTCAGGGGCACGCCCGACTCCTCGTAGCGGATGCGCCGGGTCTCGATGACCGCACCTTCGGCCAGGGGAACGGTCTCGACGAGGTCGCGGAACGGGGAGGCGGAGTCGGTGCTCATGCCTCCGGTCTATCACGGCAGCCTGCGGTGTGGCGGGCCGCCGCTCAGGTCAGCGCGGCGTGGCGCCCCACCCGCGCCCGGAGGTCTTTGCGGAGGATCTTGCCCGAGGTCGACTTCGGAATGGCGTCGACGAACTCGACGAGCCGCACCTTCTCGTGAGGGGCCACGCGCTCCTGCACCCACGCGATCACGGCGGCCTCGTCGAGCTCGACGGCTGCGCCGGCGTCGTCAGGGCCTCCGGGCGCCGCTCGCCTCACCACGAACGCCTTCGGCACCTCCTGCCCGTCGTCGTCGGGCACACCGATGACCGCGGCGTCGGCGATCTGCGGATGCGCCAGCAGCACCGCCTCCAGCACCGCCGGCGCCACCTGATAGCCCTTGTACTTGATGAGCTCCTTCAGCCGGTCGACGATGGTGAACACCCCCGCGGCGTCGACGGTCGCGATGTCGCCGGTGTGCAGCCAGCCCTCGGCGTCGATGGTGCGGGCGGTCGCCTCCTCGTCGTCGAGGTAGCCCGCCATCACCTGAGGGCCCCGCACGAGCAGCTCGCCGGGTGCGCTCGGTCCGCGCCCGCGCCTCGGCACCCGCACCTCGTGCCCCGACTCGGGGTCGACCACCCGGCACTCGGTGCCCGGCACCGCGAACCCGATCGACGAGCGGTCGACGTCGTCACGACTCACCGGGATGACGTGGGTGACCGGACTGGTCTCCGTCATGCCGTAGCCCTGGCAGACGACGCATCCGAGTCGCGCCGCCACCGCCTCGGCGAGCGTGCGGTCGAGCGGGGCGGCGCCCGAGAACACCACCTCGACGCTCGACAGGTCGTACTCCTCGACCAGCGGATGCTTCGCCAGCGCCACCGCGATGGGTGGCGCGATGAACACCCACGTGCACTTCTCCTCGCTCACGGTGCGGAGGAACTCGGCGAGCTCGAACTTCGGCATGGTGACGAGCGCCGCCCGCTTCAGCAGCGCGAAGTCGAGCAGCACCGACATGCCGTAGATGTGGAAGAACGGCAGCACGGCGAGCACCCGGTCGTCGCGGCCGAGCGGGATGACCTCCTGGCACTGCAGCACGTTCGCCACCAGGTTGCGGTGGGTGAGCATGACGCCCTTCGGGTGCCCCGTGGTGCCCGAGGAGTACGGCAGCACGGCGAGGTGCGTGGCGGGGTCGAAGCTCACGTCGGGCGCCGCCGCCCGGTCGAAGAGCAGGTCGCTGAGGCTCGGGTGGCCGGTGACGCCGTCGATGACGACGAGGCGGTCGTCGGGGATGCCGGCCGCGGTCGCCGCCTCGTGGGCCTGCGGGTACAGGGGCGAGACGGTGAACAGCCAGGTCGCCTTCGCGCTCGTCAGCTGGTTCGCGATCTCGGCGACGGTGTAGAGCGAGTTGATCGTGGTGGCGGTGCCGCCGGCGCGCAGCACGCCGTGGAAGACGGTGGCGAAGGCCGGGATGTTCGGGCAGAGGATGCCGACGCGGTCGCCGACGGCGAGGCCACGGGCCGCGAGGGAGCCGGCGAGCGCGTCGACCTGGGCGACGAGGGCGCGGTAGCTCGTCTCGTCGCCGGTCGGCCCGTCGACGAGGGCGACACGGTCGAGGTCGGCTTCGTCGAGCCCGGCGAAGAGGAGCTCGTAGACGCTCAGCGGGGGGATCTCGAGCGCGGGTGGGGTGGGCCTTGCCATGATCCGTCTCCTTTGACAGTGGTGGAGACATTTGACTCCCCCGAGCCGCCCCGCCGCAAGTGCGGAGGCGGGGTCGGGGGCACGGGGCGGGGCACGGGGTGGGGGCGCGGGCCCGGGAGTCAGGCGAGGCGGATGGCGCGCTGCAGGTGGGGGCGGAGCTCGAAGGCGCGGTCGATGCTGGTGCGGTCGACCCCGCCGCGGCCGCCCGCGCCGGCGCCGGCACCGTCGCGGAGGAGCTGCGGCAGCAGCGAGCGGCGCACGACGACCGACCCGGCGAGGCGACCCCGCGTGACGGCGGCGGCCGGCTCGTCGAGTGCGGCATCCGGAACCACGGTCACGAGCGCCGTGAACTTCACACCCAGCGACCGCGCGAGCGTCTTGGCGGCCCGGCTCAGCTCGTGCAGCGGCTCGACACCGCGGCCCAGCACCTCGCCCACCAGCTCGTCTTTACGCAGGCGCACCTCGCCGCCCCAGTCCTCCGACTGCACGGCGAAGAGCCCCGCGGGGCCGAGCACCACGTGGTCGATCGTCTCGGGAACGCCGCCCTGCTCGCGCCCGGTGAGCACGTTGTTCCAGATCGTGTAGCCGATGCCGAGCGTCGACACGAGGCCGGCGGTCGCCTCCTCGGCGAGCGCCTTCGCCAGCCACGACCTGATCTCGCGCGGCGCCGAGCGCACCAGCGCGGGCTCGTAGGGGTCGTCGATGGTGACGCCGCGACCGACCCACTCGCGCAGCAGCTCGAGGTAGCGTTCGCGCTCCTGGCCGCCCGGGTGGCCGTAGCTCCTGGCGCGCACCGTGGAGCTCTCGGCGCGCCCGGCAGCGCGGAACGAACCCGTCGCGGGGCCGAAGCCCGAGCCCGAGGTCGAGGCGGAACCCGAGGCGCCGGCGGAGTGGGCCGCACCGCCGTCGCCGCCGACGGAGCGCGAGCCGTGCCCGCGATCGTAGGCCGCGCGGTCGGCGGGGGTGCCGACGCGCTCCCAGGCGCGCTGCACGCGGTCGAAGCGCGCGGCGTCGCCCCCGGTGTCGGGATGCGTCTCGCGGAGCAGCCGGCGATAGGCCTTGCGCAGCTCGCCGTCACTTACGCCCGGGTCGACGCCCAGCACCTCGTAGGGCGTGGGGGACGCGGGGCTGTCGGACACCCGCTCCACGATACCGGCGGATGCTGGAACCCCGCCCCGCGCGGTGGGGGCGGGCCGCGGCGCGGCGTGCCGCGACGTGCCGCCGGTGCCCGGCGCCCTACGCTCGCTCGGCGACCCGCAGCACGAGCAGCGGGCTCGGCGCGTGGATGAGCACGTCGTGGCTCACCGAGCCGAGCAGGAAGCGGCTGAGGCCGCGCCGCCCGTGGGTTCCGACGACGAGCAGTGCAGCATCCTTCGCGGCGGTGATGAGCGCGGGAGCCGGAGCGTCGAGCACTACCGAGGTCTCGATCGTCACCGGCTCGGCGCCCGCGGCGCGCCGCGATTCCTCGAGCGACGCGACGGTCGCGGCGACGCTTGCCTGCGTACGCTCCTCGAGGGCGTCGTAGAGCTCGGAGTCGACGCCGAACTCGGGCTGGGTGAGGGGCGGGAGCGTCCAGGCGCTCACCACGGTGACCTTCTCGCCGAGTCTCGCGGCCTCCGTCACCGCGGCCTCGAGCAGCATCGCCGAGGCCTCGCTGCCGTCGACGCCCACGACGACCCCGCTGCGATGCGCCGGCGCGAGGTCGGGGATGACCGCCACCGGCACCTTCGACGCCGCCGCCACCCGCACGCTCACCGCGCTGGTGGTGAGGCGCTCGTAGAGGTCTTTGCGGTAGCTGCCCACGACGAGCAGCTCGGCGCCGGTCGACTCGGCCTGCTCGCACAGCACGGTGACCGGGTTACCCACGGCGACCCGCGAGGTGACGGTGACGTGCGGTGCCTTCGTGTCGGCGTGGAACGCCGCGCTCGAGAGCACCACCTCGCCCTGCTTCTGCAGCAGGGGCGTCGCGGTGAAGGCCTCCGAGTCCCACGAGGTGTCGGCGACGAAGAGCACGTCGACGGCGCTGCCGGTGGCCTCGGCCCGGCGCAGCGCCCAGTCGAGGGCGACGGACGCCGACGGCGAACCGTCGTACCCCACCAGGATCGTTCCGCTCATGACTCCGGGCCCCTCTCGTCGCGCGACTGCTGCGCTCACGAGCCTAGCGAGCCGGTCGCGTGCCGGGGCCGGATGCTCGGGAATACTGGTGGGGCGCATCCGGTTCCGAGCTTCATACGTTCGCATAGACTTGCGCCGCCGGCGCGGGAGCGTGCGGCACGACGTCTCCCGGCACGATGAAGGGCACACCATGGCAGAGCACTCCCCCGAGCACTACGAGTTCGGGCTCGACACCTTCGGCGACGTGACGGCGGATGCGTCGGGCGAGCCCCTGCACCCGGCCCAGGTGCTGCGCAACCTCGTCGAGCAGGGCGAGCTCGCCGACCAGGTGGGCATCGACTTCATCGGCCTCGGCGAGCACCACCGCGACGACTTCGCGGTGACCTCGCCCGAGGTGGTGCTGGCGGCGATCGCGGCGCGCACCACGCGCATCCACCTCGGGTCGGCGGTCACCGTGCTGAGCTCCGACGACCCCGTGCGGGTGTTCCAGCGCTTCTCGACGCTCGACGCGCTGTCGAACGGGCGGGCGGAGGTCATCCTGGGGCGCGGTTCGTTCACCGAGTCGTTCCCGCTGTTCGGCTACCAGCTGAGCGACTACGAGACGCTCTTCGACGAGAAGCTGAACCTGTTCGCGGCTGTGCGGGAGCAGCATCCGGTGACCTGGGAAGGGTCGACCAGGGCTCCGCTCAAGGCCCAGTCGGTGTACCCGCCCGTCGAGCACGGGCTGCTGAAGACGTGGGTGGGGGTGGGCGGGAGCCCCGAGTCGGTGGTGCGGGCGGCGCGCTACGGGTTCTCGCTCATGCTCGCGGTGATCGGGGGCGACCCGGCGCGGTTCGCGCCGTTCTCCGACCTGTACCGTCGGGCGCTTGAGCAGTTCGAGATCCCGCTGCAGCCCGTGGGCGTGCACTCGCCCGGGCACGTGGCC
Source organism: Herbiconiux sp. SALV-R1 (assembly GCF_013113715.1). GTDB lineage: Bacteria > Actinomycetota > Actinomycetes > Actinomycetales > Microbacteriaceae > Herbiconiux. The sequence goes on along the minus strand of NZ_CP053344.1, from coordinate 1,202,180 downwards.
GCCACCGACGAGGAGGCGCGGGAGCAGCTCTGGCCGCACTACCAGCGGCAGATGAACCGCATCGGGCGCGAGCGCGGGTGGTCGCCGATGGGGCGCGCGCACTTCGAGCAGGAAGCGGGGCCGCACGGGTCGCTCTACGTAGGCTCGCCGGAGACGGTGGCGCAGAAGATCGCGTCGACGCTGCAGGTGCTCGGCGCCAACCGCTTCGACCTCAAGTACGGCAACGGCATGCTCGGGCACCCCGAGCTGATGCGCAGCATCGAGCTCTACGGCACCCAGGTGGTGCCGCGCGTGCGCGAGCTGCTCGCCTGAGCGGCGCGTCGCGCGCTCCCGCGTTTTGGTCGCGCAAAATGCTCCCAAACTCGCTTCTGAGAGCACTTTGCGCGACTAACCCGGGCCGCGCGATCTGGGAGACGACCACCCCACCTCGATTGGTCGCGCAAAGTGCTCCTCAGCTCGCGTTTGAGAGCACTTAGTGCGACCAACGTGAGTGTCGCCCACTTGGCACGGGCGCGCGGGGCGGGGCCGGGGCTACCGGGCGGCGCGGGACTCGCGGGCGAGGAGGGACTGCTTGACGGGGGTGCCCCAGGCGAAGCCGCCGAGTGATCCGTCGGTGCGGAGCACGCGGTGGCACGGCACGAACAGGGCGGGGGCGTTTCGCGCACAGGCACTCGCGGCGGCGCGCACCGCGCTCGGGCGCCCGAGGGCGGCGGCGAACTGCTGGTAGCTGAGCGGGCTGCCTGCGGGGATGGTGCGCAGCGCATCCCACCCCATCTGGTGGAACACACCTCCGCTCTGCAGTACCCGCACCCCGTCGATCGCCGTCACCTCGCCGTCGTAGTACGCGAGGGCGGCCTCGGCGGCGGCCCCCACCTCGCCGGGCTCGACGGATGCGGGGCGCAGCACCGGGGTGATGCGGGCGAGGAGGGCGGCGGGGTCGCCCGTCCACCCGGAGGCGAGTACGCGGCCCTCGTCGTCGGCGATGATGCCGAACGCCCCGTCGGGGGTGTCGAGGAACTGGATGACGGCGGTCATGAGGTCTCCTTGCTGCGCCGCGGGGCGGCGGGTGTCGAGGGTGTTCTGGTTCGCGGGGCGTCGGCGGCGGCGCGCCAGAGGTGGAGGGAGAGGTAGGAGCGCCAGGGCGCGAAGTCTCCGGCCCAGGCCGCGAGCTCGCGGGGCGCGTCGGGGAGGCCGAGCGCTCGCGCCCCGGCACGGATGGCGACGTCACCCGTGAGCAGCACGTCGGCCCGGCCGAGGATGCGCATGGCGAGGTAGCCGGCCGTCCACTCGCCGATGCCCGGCAGGGCGACCAGGCGGTCGTGCTGCTGTGCGGCGTCGTCGCCGGTGCCGAGCTCGAGTTCGCCCGAGGCGAGCGCCTCGGCGACGGCGACGACGGTAGCGATCTTGGCGCGGGGGCCCGTCAGCACCGTCCCGGCATGCTCGGCGATCTGCGCCGCCGTCGGGAACAGCAGGGTCAGCGACGAGAACACGTCGTCGCCTGCTGCGGCGTCGGCGCCCGTCCCGGCGTCGAACGGGGTGCCGGCGGCTACGGCGAGGCGGTGGAGCAGGGTGCGGGCCGACGGCACCGAGATCTGCTGGCCGATGATGGCGCGCACGAGCATCTCGTGCGGGTCGACGGCTCCCGGCAGCCGGATGCCCGGCACCGCCTCGACCCTCCCCACGAGCACGCCTCCGCCGGCGGTACGCAGCGCTCCGTCGATGGCGACGGGGTCGGCGTCGAGGTCGAACAGCCGACGGATACGCGCCACCAGCACCGGAAGATCGGCCAGCGCGGCGAGTCGGGCTTCGAGCAGCAGGCGGCCTGCGCGGTGGCGCACCACGAAGCATCCGGGGCCGCCTGGCAGAAGTACGGTGCGGGCGAAATGGGCGGGGCCCGCCGACTCGACCCCGGGCACGGCGCGTGCGGCGAGCCAGGCGAAGACTCCTGCCGCGTCGAACGGCTCGCGGTAGGGCAGGGCGAGCTCGATCGACCCCGGTGCGGCGCCCGAGTGCCGCGACTGCCGGGCGCGCAGCTCGCTCGGGGTGAGGCGGAACACCTCTCCGACGGTGTCGTTGAACTGCCGGATGCTCGCGAAACCGGCAGCGAACGCGATGTCGCCGATCGGCAGCTCGGTCGAGGTGAGCAGGGTGCGCGCGGTCTGCGCGCGGTGGGCACGGGCGAGGGCGAGGGGGCCGGCACCGAGCTCCTGCGTGAGCACGCGGGTGAGGTGACGGGAGGAGTAGCCGAGGCGGGCGGCAAGGCCGTGCACCCCCTCGCGCTCGACCACGCCGTCGGCGATGAGGCGCATGGCGCGGCCGGAGAGGTCGTCGCGCAGGTTCCAGGCGGGGGTGCCGGGGACGGCCTCGGGAAGGCAGCGTTTGCACGCGCGGTAACCCGCCTCATGGGCGGCGGCGCTGGTCTCGTAGAAGGTGACGTTCGCCGGGTTCGGGGTGCGGGCGGGGCAGCTCGGGCGGCAGTAGATTCCCGTCGAGCGCACGGCGGTGATGAACTGGCCGTCGAACCGGGGGTCGCGCGACTGGATGATGCGGTAGCGCTCCTCGAAGTCCATGCGTCGAGCATCGCACGGGCCACCGACAGTCTCTAGCGGGAATCGGACATGGCAGTGGGGGGGCGCGGTGGGGCGCGCGACCGCTTCGCGCCGGTGTGCGGCAGGGGTCGGCACGGGGACGGTTGCAGTGTCGGTGGGTCGCCGTAGGGTCTGGGTATGAGCTCGCTGAACGCACGCATCCGGCCCGTCCGCCCGTCGCGCCCGCGCGAAGCGACGGTGAGGCACTCCATCGTTCCGCCGTATCTGCTTGAACGCATCGCGGGCGCCGACGCCTATGGGCTCGAACGGGCTGCCGCGGCGGCGCGACGGTCGCTCACGGCCGATCCGGCGTTGCGTGCCGAGCGGCAGCGGGAGGCCGAGCGGCCGGCGGCGAGTCCATGGGCGTCGACACGGTTCTCGGCGGCCGGCAACGACACGTCGCCCGACCTCGGGCTCGGCGACGACGGCGAGCCTGCTGCGTCCCCTCCGGGGCCCGACCGCACGGTGTACGACGCGGGGCGCACCGAGACGCTTCCCGGTCGTGTGGTGCGACGGGAGGGGGCACCCGCGACGGGAGACCCGGCGGCCGACGAGGCCTACGACGGGCTCGGGGCCACCCACGCGCTGCTGCTCGACGCCTTCGGCCGCGACTCGATCGACGGCAAGGGGCTGCCGCTGCTCGCCACCGTGCACTACGGCCGCGACTACGACAACGCCTTCTGGGACGGCGACCGCATGGTGTTCGGCGACGGCGACGGCGAGGTGTTCGGGCGGTTCACCGCGTCGCTGTCGGTGATCGGCCACGAGCTCGCCCACGGGGTGACCCAGTACACGGCGGGCCTGGTGTACCAGGGGCAGTCGGGGGCGCTCAACGAGTCGTTCTCCGACGTCATCGGGGCGCTGGTCGAGCAGCACCGGCTGGGGCAGACCGCGGGTGAGGCCGACTGGCTCATCGGAGCGGGCCTGTTCACCGACGCCGTCGAGGGCAGGGCGCTGCGCTCCATGCTCGAGCCCGGCACCGCGTACGACGACGACGTGCTCGGCCGCGACCCTCAGCCGGCCGACATGGCGGGCTACGTCGACACCGCCGACGACAACGGCGGCGTGCACGTGAACTCCGGCATCCCGAATCGAGCCTTCGCGCTGGCGGCCATCGAACTCGGCGGCCGGGCGTGGGAGACGGTGGGCCCGGTCTGGTACGACACCGTGGGCGGCCCGCGCCTCACCACGACCGCCGACTTCGCGCAGTTCGCCGCGGCGACGATCGCGACGGCGGGCGAGCGCTACGGCGGCGACTCGCGTGAGGTCTCGGCGATCGAGGGCGCATGGCGTACCGTGGGCGTGAGGAGCGATGAACCAGCAGCACGATGACGACGAGGGCGCCGGCCGGCAGACGACGTTGCGCATCACCGTGGCGCGCTCCGGAGGCGTGGCCGGTGTGCGGCCCACGTGGAGCATCACCGCGTCGGAGGAGCCCGAGGTCGACTCCTGGCTCTCACTCGTCGAGTCGTGCCCGTGGCCCGGCGACGACGCATCCGACACCCCGGGCGAGGCCGACCGTTTCGTCTACACGATCCGCGTCGTGATCGACCCGGCGCAGCATCCCGCCGAGGAGCGTGACGCCACCGTTCCCGAACGCTCCCTCGCCGGCCCCTGGGCCGAACTCGTCGACCGCGTCAAAGACGCCTCCCCCCGCCGCGCCCCCTGACCGGTGTCACGGCGCCCGCGGCTTCCCGCGCCTCCCACGAACCACCCCGCGCCGCCCGCGAACCTTCCCGCGCCGCCCAGGTGGTGTGAACGCAAGGCAGGGGAAACGCCGACAGCGCCGCTATCGCCTTCGACCACCCCGCGAGCGCGCCGCCCGCACACTCCCACGCCGCCCGCGAACCTTCCCGCGCCGCCCGGGTGGTGTGATCGCAAGGCGGAGGAGACGCCGACAGCAGCGCCGTCGGCTTCGACGACAACGCCGCGAGCGCGCCGCCCGCAACACCCGCGCCGCCCGGGTGGTGCGATCGCAAGGCGGAGGAGACGCCGATAGCGGCGCTATCGGCTTCGACGACAACGCCGCGAGCGCGCCGCCCGGGTGGGGCGGGGGGGTCAGCGATCGCTGCTCGTCTGCACCCCGGAGGCCCGGGCGGCGTACTCGTTCGCCTGGGCGGCCACCGCGTCGACGTAGCTGTCGAGGTGGTTGTAGGCGAAGACGGCGGAGCGCCACGCCGCGGGGTCGGTGAGGGTTCCGTAGTGGCAGAGGTATCGGCCGGCGGTGAGGGCGGCGTCGTCGATCTGCTGGGGGTCGGCGACGCCGTCGCCGTCGGCGTCGACACCCCAGCTCGCCCAGGTCTGGGGGATGAACTGCAGCGGCCCCACCGCGCGATCGGTGCGGGCGTCGCCGTCGAGGGCGCCCCCGTCGGAGTCGGGGATCGCCGCGTAGTCGCCGCCGTCGAGGCTCGGCCCGTAGATGCCCGGCGTCGCGCGGCCGTCGGCGCCGAGCGCGGAGCCGCCGTGCGTGCCGTGGCCCGACTCGATCCAGCCGAGGGCGGCGAGCGTGTTCCAGCCGAGGCCGCAGGCGGGCTGCTCGGCGGCGAGCCGCAGCGAGGCCGCCGCGTAAGCGGTGAGCGCGCGCACGGGAACGCCCGTCGCCTGCGCGGTCTGCGCCGCCCACTCCGCCGAGACGGAGGCGACGGCCAGCGATTCACCCGCACCGGCGCCCTCGCCCTGCACGCTCGCGGGAAGGGGAACGGCGGGTGCGCCGGCGGCTCCGGATGCGCTGCCCGCGCCCGCCTCCGTACCGGCCGCCGCGCCCGTGGCGGGGTCGTGCAGCACGACGAGCGGCACGCCCTCGGCCGCCACCACGTGCGATCCCATCGCGCCCACGGCACCGAGACCGAGCCACACCAGGAGGGCGAGCATGCCCGTCACGAGGGCGCCGAGCGCGATGCGGGCGGTCATTCCCGCACCCTCGCGGCCCGAGGTGAAGGCGAGGCGTCTGGCCGGTGAAGAGGGAGTGTCGCGGCGTCGACCGCTGGGCCGCCGGGCGGCACGCCGTGCGCTCCGCCGGGCGGGTGTGGGAGGGCGACGGGGCATCACTCCCACGATAGCGGCGAGGCACCGTCGGCGTCGTGCCCGCGGCAGGATGGACGGATGAGCTCCGTCCCTCCCGCACCCGCTGCATCCGTCTCCCCCACCGCCCCCGTTCTCGAGCTCGCCGAGGTGAGCTTCGTGCGGCACGGCCGGGTCATCCTCGACCGCGTGTCGATGGTCGTGCGGCCCGGGGAGCACTGGGCGCTGATAGGGCCGAACGGAGCGGGGAAAAGCACGATCCTCAGCCTGTGCGGCGCGTTGCAGCATCCGACCTCGGGGCGCGTCGAGGTGCTCGGACACCGCATCGGGCGGGTGGCGCTGCAGCGGTTGCGGAGGTCGATCGGGCATGTGAATCCGCGGCATCCGATCACGTCGGCGCTGCCGATCCGCGACGTGGTGCTCACGGGGGCCGTCGGCACGATCGAGCTGCCGCCGCACTACCGGCCGAGCGCCGACGAGCTCGAGCGGGCCGACTCCTTCGTCGAGCTGCTCGGCCTGTCGGGCAAGGCGGGCGAACCGTGGACGACCCTGTCCCAGGGCGAGCGCGGTCGCACCCTCATCGCCCGCGCCCTCATGACCGACCCCGAGCTGCTCCTGCTCGACGAACCCTCGACCGGGCTCGACGTCGCCGCCCGCGAACAGCTGCTCGACACCCTCGACGCGGTGCGGCGGGCCCACCCCTCGCTGGCGTCTGTGCTCGTCACCCACCATCTCGAGGAGCTGCCCCGCAGCACGACGCACGCCGCGCTGCTGGCGGGTGGGCGCATCCTGCACCTCGGATCCGCCACCGGCGTGCTCACGACGCCCGCCGTCACCGAGTGCTTCGCCCACCCCATCGAGATCGAGCACCGCCACGGCCGCTGGAGCGCCCGCTCCCTCGCCCACGCCCGCCGCGACGAGGACGAGGAGGCTGGCGCGGCGGCAGCGGCAGCAGCGGCAGCAGCGGCAGCAGCGGCAGCAGCGGCAGCAGCGGCAGCAGCGGCAGCAGGCTAGCGCGCCACCCCCACCCGGCTGCGCAATGCGGCGAGGTAGTACCGCTGGGGAGCCCGACGGATGCGCGTGGGCAGCAGGCGGTACACCGGCGCCGCCGTGTCGAGGAGGCGGTCGAGGCGGCGCTCGCGCGCGGCGTCCCAGTCGAAGCCGAACTGTTCGCGCACCGGGGTCGGCAGAAGACCGATCGTCACGAACCGTGCGAGCGGCATGCCGGCCCGCAACCACAGCGGCGCGTTCTCGGCCCGCAGCAGCGCGTCGGCGACGCCCCGCACGGTCGCGTCGACCCGCAGCGACGCCACCGTCTCGTCGCGGTAGCGGAGGAATGCGGCGCGGTCGCGCGGCCACAGTTCCTCGGGCATCTGGAGCGCCGTGCCGAGCAGCGCGTACTCGCGGTAGACCCGCTCGCCCGACCCCGCGTCGAGCGGCCCGAACGCCCGCTCGTACAGCGTGATCGCCGTGTCGTAGAGCGTCGCCGCCACCCACAACTGCAGCTCGGGGTCGCGGGCGTCGTAGGCGGGGGCGGGGGCGCCGTCCGCGCCAGCGCCGGGGGCGCTGCGCACGGGGGCGTGGGCGCGGTCGACGGCGTCGCGCACGAGGCGGGCGTCGGCCGGGGAGCCGTTCGAGAGGGCGTAGATGTAGCTCAGGGTGGCGGTGAGGCGCTTCATCGGCCGGGCGGCGAAGTCGCTGTGCTCCGCGACGCCGTGGCCCACCGCCGGGTGGGCGATCTGCAGCAGGATGGCGCGGCCCGCGCCGGCGAGCAGGAAGCTCTCGGGGGCGACGTCGGCGAGCGAGAGGCGGGCGGGCATGGGTGCGACGGTAGCACCCGGGTCAGGTCGTAGCCTTGGAGCATGGGCCGAGCATCCGGAGACCGCGGCTGGACGAACGAGCACCTCGTCTGGGACGTCATCGTCGTCGGCGCCGGCCCCGCCGGGTCGTCGGCCGCCCGTGCCGCGGCCTCGGCCGGTGCGTCGGTGCTGCTCGTCGACCGCGCACGCTTCCCGCGCTACAAGACCTGCGGGGGCGGGTTGCTCGGCGAGTCGCTCGCCCTGCTGCCGCCCGCCGCCGCGCGCACCGTCGAGTCGCGCGTGCCCGACACGCTGGTGACCCACCGCTTCGGGCGCCCCTTCCGGCTGCGCCGCCCCAGCCCGTACCTCGCCATGGTGCGCCGACAGCAGTTCGACCAGGCACTCGTCGACGCCGCCGTCGAAGCCGGCGCCCGCTTCGTCGACGGCGTCACGGTGAAGGCCATCGACCAGCCCGCCGCCGAGCCGCCCGCCGCCGGCGCCGCTGGTGGAACGGATGCTGCTGCCCACGCCGGCGACACCACCAGCGCCGATACCCGCCCCACGACGGTCACCGGCACCGACGGCCGAGCGGATGACGGGGCCAGCACGCGCGCGACCACCGCTGCCGATACGCGCGCCGCGACGCGCACACCCACCCGCACCGACGGCCGAACGGATGCTGGGGCCGGGTTGGTGACGGTGACGACGTCGCAGGGTGTCGCCTCCGCTCGGGTGGTGATCGGGGCCGACGGCACCAGTGGGAGGGTGGGGCGGCATGTCGGCGTGCGCATCGGCGACACCGATCTGGGGCTGGAAGACGAGATCGCGCTCCCCCACGATGCGACGGTGTGGCGCGATGTGGTGCGGCTCGACTGGGGTGACGCGGCGGGCAGCTACGCGTGGGTGTTCCCGAAGCGGGAGTCGTTGACGGTGGGGGTGATCCAGCGCAGGGGGTCGCCCGACGAGACGCGCGACTACCTCGCCGCCTGGCGGCGGCACCTCGGGCTCGAGCATGCCGAGGTGCTGCACTCCTCGGGTCACCTCACCCAGTGGCGCGAAGCCGGATCTCCGGTGCGCCGCGGCCGCGTGCTCGTCGCCGGCGACGCCGCAGGCCTCCTCGAACCTTGGACCCGCGAGGGCATCTCGTTCGCCCTCCGCTCCGGCACCTGGGCGGGCGAAGCCGCCGCCGCGGCGGCCGCCGCCGCGCGCGCGGAGGGTGGCGTCGAGTCGCCTGCGACGGCACCTCGAACCCTGGGCGAGGCCGCCGGCACCGCGGCCGCTGCGCGCGCGGAACGTGGCGTCGAGGCAGCTGCGACGACGCCTCGGACCTCGGGCGAGGCCGTCGGCGCTGGCGCAGCACCGGCCGAGCACTGTGCTGGCGACGTCGAGGCAGCGCTGTCGGCGTACGAGGCCAGGGTGCGGTCGGTGCTCGAGCCCGAGCAGCTCATGGGCGCCCGCCTGCTCACCGTCTTCGAACGGCACCCCGCCCTGGTGCACCTCCTCCTCCGCACCCCGCCCGGCGCCCGCTTCTTCGTGCGCTTCTGCCGCGGCGAGACGACCCTCGCCCGCCTCGGCCGCCACCGCGTGGTACGCACAGCACTCCGGATGCTCGCACGGCCGAGGAGCACCGAACTCGCCTGACCAGCATCCGGGCCCGGCGACTGCGGCAGCACGAGGCCGGGCGCCACAGAAGCAGGGCGCCGGGTCAGCGGCGGGCGAGGGTGAGGGCGGGGGCGGTGGGGGTGGTGGAGGATTCGACTTGGACGCCGACGGAGACCGTTTCGCCCGGGCTGACGAGTTCGGCCCACTGGGAGCCGGTGCAGGTGACGGTGTCGTCGGCGACGGTGCAGCTCATGCCCCAGGAGCTCACGACGGAGGTGGCGTTGGGGTCGGTCCACGAGGCGGTCCAGCCGGTCTGTCCGCCGTCGTTCTTCACCGCGAGCTCGGCGACGTAACCCGACTCCCACGTGCTCTGGAGCGTCCACGACGCAGAGAGGGCACCCGCGGTAGCCCGAGCGCCGGACCCCGCGGCTCCGACTCCGCCCCCGCCGCCGGCGTCGCCCGTCGCGCCCGGGCGCGGGGTCGCGGGCTGGCCGGTGGCAGGCGTCGCGCCGTTCGACGGTCCGGGCAGGCCCGGTCCGGCGGTGCCCCCGATCTTGCCGCCCGAGCCGGCACCACCCGCACCACCGCCGTCCGAGCCTCCGGCGCCACCCGCGCCGCCCGCACCCGCCCCCGCCCCCGGCGTCGGGGTCGCCCCAGGCGTCGCCGTCGGCCGCAGCCACGGCTGCACCGAGTCGGGTGCGCGACCGGGTACCTCGGTGGGTGTGGCGGCAGGAGCATCCGTCACCCCCACATCCGCCCCACCGTCACCGGCCACCGGCGAGTGCACGGCCACCGGCGACCCGGGCCCGAGCAACGGACCGAGCGCCGCCACCTTCTCGGCCTGCGGCGTCACCCAGTCGTCCTGCACGAGCCCGCCCGTGTCACCGGAGTTCGGGTTGAACGACCAGTAGGAGAAGCTCATTCCGTTCGCCGCGAGGTACGCCACGATGGTCTCGAACCAGGCCCGGTCGGCGTCGGTCTCGAGCTTCGAGCCGAACTCGCCGAGCAGCACGGGGGCGGTGCCGCTGGTGGCGAGGTAGCCCCAGTTCGCGTCCCAGACGCCGGGCAGGTTGGCCGGGTAGTCGGGTGAGGAGAACCAGTTCTGGGCGTAGATCGATCCGGGATAGTCGTGCGGCGAGTACACCACTCGCCCCGGCACCGAGAGCTCGACGGGCGCGTCGCCCGCGTCGGCGAGGCCCCCGCCCCACCAGGTCGAGCTGCCGTTGCCCTGCCGCTCCACACCCTCCACCACGATCAGCAGCCGAGGGTTCACCGCGAGCACCGCGTCGCCCGCCCGGGTCGCCGCCGCACGCCAGTCGACGGCGGGGTCGCCGCAGCCCCAGCACGCCCCCCCGTGCGGTTCGTTGTGCAGGTCGACACCGATCACCGCGGGCTCGTCGCGGTAGCGCTGGGCGAGTGCGGTCCAGTCGGCGATCCAGGTCTCCTCACTGAACCGATCGGTGTACCAGAGCTCCGACTGGGCCCCCGAGTCGGGCCGGTGCCGGTCGAGCAACACCGTCAGGCCGTACGACTTCGCGGTGGCGACGACCGCATCCATCAGCTCGAGCGGGGTGAGGTCGACGAGGCCCGGGTTCGCCGAGGCGTTGATCGAGGTCGTCGCCGTCTGGGCGAGGCACTCGTTCGAGAACGGCAGACGGATGCTCGTGAACCCCATCGACGCGATCTGCGCCATCCCCGCATCCAGACTGATCGACCACAACCCGTGCGGGGCGCAGTTGCTCGTCTCCATGCCGAACCACGCCACCGCCTTGATGACGTACGGCTCCCCGGACTCGGTGACGATGGTCGACCCCTCGGTGTGCAGCCAGCCCGGGATCGCGCGTGGCGCGCCGGCGGCGCCGGGCGCGGGGGTGGCGGCGGGCGCGGGGGTGGCGCCGGGCGCGGGGGCGGTGCCGGGCGCGGGGGTGGTGCCGGGTGCGGGTGTGATCGAGGGGTCGGCGGCCGGCAGGTCGGTCGGCGTCGTCGTCTCGCCCGCATCCGCCCCGCCCGAGGGGCTCGCCGTGGGCGGCGCGAGCGTGCGATCGCCCGCCACCCCGGAGTGCTTCGGCCGCGGCGTGAGCGCCACCACCCCGTCGCCGACGGAGCCGTCGCCCCCCGCAGCATCCGCCGCCGCGCCCTCGGCGGGAGCACCAACGGCCGCGGGCGCATCCGTCGCCTCGCCGTCGACGATGTCGGCGGAAGCGCCGACGGCCGCGGGCGCATCCATCGCGGCGCCTTCGATGGTGCTGGTGGGAGCACCAACGGCCGCGGGCGCATCCGTCGCGGCGCCTTCGATGGTGCCGTCACCGGGGTGATCGGCGGATGCGGGGGCATCGGTGGGGGCCCAGGCTGCCGTCGTGGCGGCTTCGCGCTGTGCGGTGAGCACGGCTGAGGTCACCGAGACGGCGGTGGCGGTGCCCACGACGGCCAGCACGAGCACGAGCGCGGCGGCGATGCTGCGGCGGCGCTCCCGCACCCCGCGCTCCATCGGCGTCCCCACGACACGTACCCCCGCTTCCCGTGCGGGCGCTCCGCCCGCACCCCCATCCTCCCCCGACCCCACCGTTCGTGCGGACAAAGTCCGTCAGAAACTCGATTCGGACGGACTTTGTCCGCAAGAAAGTGGGTGGCGGGCGCGGAGCGCTCCCCTACCCCTGCTCGGCCTCGGCCTTCGCCAGGGGCTTGGCCGTGCGGGAGGGGGTGCGGGAGGTCTTCTGCGGTGCGCGAGTGGGCGGCGTGGTGCCCGCACCCGTGTCGCCGCCGGCCGACGTGACCGCACCCGTACCCGCCACCCCGCCGTCGGCCTCAGCACCCGCCCCGAGCGTGCGCTCGAAGCCCACCGGAATCGCGAGGTCGTCGCGCCCGAGCTCGTGCACCGAGGCGTGCCCCGTGCCGAGCACGGCCGAGTCGAGCCCTCCGCGCAGGATGTCGAGCACGTTCTCCACCCCCGCCTGCCCGTTCGCGGCCAGCCCCCAGAGGTACGCCCGCCCGATCATCACGGCCCGTGCACCGAGCGCGACCGCCTTCGCCACGTCTCCCCCGCGCCGCACACCGCCGTCGAGCACGACCTCGACCTGGTCGCCCACCGCCGAGACGATCGACGGCAGCACCCGGATGGTCGCCGGCGTCGTGTCGAGGTTGTTGCCGCCGTGGTTCGACACCGAGATGGCGGTGACCCCCGCATCCACGGCCCGCCGGGCGTCGTCGACCCGGGTGATGCCCTTCAGCATGAACGGCCCGCCCCACTGCTCGCGCATCCACTGCACGTCGTCCCACGAGGGCGGCGGGGTCTGCATCCACTCGTAGTAGGCGCCGAAGAACGTGGGCGCCTCGCCCCCGGGCGGCTGCAGGTTGGGCGCGGTGAGGTCGGGAAGGCGACGCGACGCGGCGAAGCGCAGCAGCCAGGCCGGATGCGGCAGCACGTTGGGTGCGAACTTCACCATGGTCTTGAGGTCGAGCTTCTCGGGGATCGACGGGGAACCCCAGTCGCGCCCGTTCGAGAACGACCAGTCGAGCGTGGCGATGAGGCCCTTCGCCCCGGCGGCGCGCGCCCGCTCCATGCGCTGGATCATCGCCTCCCGCGTGCCCGTCCAGTACATCTGGTAGAGCGTGTTCGGGTTCGCGGCGGTGACCTCCTCGACCGGCTTCGACGCGAACGACGACAGCCCCATCGAGATGCCCCGGTTCGCGGCGGCCCGCGCCACCGCGACCTCGCCGTCGGGGTGCACCGCCTGCACGCCCGTGGGCGAGATCATCACCGGGAACGACAGGTCGAGCCCCATCACTGAGGTGGAGAGGTCGCGGCTCGCCTTGTGCCCGGCGACGTGCGGCGCGAAGCCGAGCTCGCTGAATGCGCCGATGTTGTCGTCGATCGTCGTGCCCCGCTCGGAGCCGGCGACGAGCGCCCCGTACACCGAGGAGGGAAGCTGCTTCTTGGCCCGGCGCTGAGCCTCGGCCACGGTCTCGAACCATGCGTTCGCCATCGAACTCCCACTCTCCCCCGCCGCCACGGGCGGGAACCCTGCCTATTCTAATGACACTCGGTGCCAAAAGGCACCCCCTACGAGCACCCACTCTCACTCCCGGAACACCGCACCGAGCGCCGGGGCGACGTCGTGGAAGCTCCGGATGGCCCTGAACGTACCCCTCCCGAACCGTGCGAGCTCGCGCCCCAGCTCCACGTCCTTCTCCCCGCTCGTGTCGAGCAGCACATCGAGCCGGGGTAGCCGCGCGGCGAACGGCCGCGGGTCGGGCCCGGCGTTGTGCACGCAGTCGGAGAGCAGGACGACGCGGGCGTTGCGCTCCGGCACTCCCGCGAGCTGCTCGGCCGCGATCTTCAGCGGAAAGGCGACGTTCGTGAGCCCCCGCGCCGGCAGCCGCAGCATCTCGTCGAGCAGCTCCCGCGGCCGCACCGGGTCGCCCAGCCGGTGCAGCACCGCGGCATCAGACCAGAACGCCACGACCGCGAGCGCGTCGAGCGAGAGCTCGGCGGCGAGCGCCCCGACCGTCGCCGCCGCCGTGCGCACCCGCTCACCCTTCATCGACCCCGAGACGTCGACCGCGAGCACCACCGAGCGGCGGGCGCGCACGCGCTCGCGCACGATCACGTCCTCCTCCTCGGGGAGCGGCTTCTCGGCGAGCATCTGCAGCGTGAGGTCGAGGTCGATCTCGTCGCTGCCGCCCCGGTAGGGCACGCTCGTCAGCTGACCCCACCCCCGGTCGCGAGCCCCGTCGGCCCGCGGTTTCGGCACCGAGAGCCGTGAGGCGATCTGCGCCGCCCGCTCGCGCACCAGCGCGTCGACGGGCGCGGCGTCGAGCTCCGAGGTGAGCACGAGCGCGCCCTCGTCGTCGGTGAAGCCCTCACCCGAGCCCGAGGGCCGCGGCTTCGCCGCACTCCGCCGCCCCGGCCCGGGCTGCGCCCGGAGCACGAGCCCCGACCCGCCGTTGCCCGACACCGAGAACACCGTGGGGTCTTCGTCGAGCTGCTTCGGCCGCCGCCGCAGCGGCTTCGCCCCCCGAGGGGTGTCGTCGCGCCGCCGGGTGACGGGTGAGTCGGCCTCGACGGCTCTTCACCCGGGCTCGGCCCGCGCCGGCTCCAGCACGAAGTGGTCTTCCCAGATCTCGCGCAGCACTCGCTCGGGGGTCGTCTCTGACGCCTCGTCGACGTGGATGCGCCCCGACAGCGACACCAGCATCGCGTCGAAGAAGGTGGCCGGGTAGGCGTCTTCGTCATCGACGCCCTGGCCCCTCAGCCCCAGCAGTTCGTGCGTGACGAGGGCGCAATCGATGGCACCCCGCACGCTCGACCCCTGCCGCACATCCGGGTGCTCACGTGTCGCCCGGGTGACGGCGACCGCGTCGGGGATGACGCGCGCCGCGGCCTCGGCGCCCGAGCCCGACCCGAGCCCGGTGCGCAGCGCGACGATGCCCCGCTCGGCCTCCGCATCCTGATACCCCACGACGATGCGGTTGAGCCGGTCGCTCACGCTCGTCGACAGCCGGGTCGTGCCCACGTTGTCGAACGGGTTCATCGAGGCGATCACGCGGAAGGTCGGCAGCGCCTCCACGCGCCCCACCCGCGGCACCTCGATCGACCGGTCGGCCATCGCGGTGAGGAGGGTGTTCAGGGTGTCTTCAGGCGCGCGGTTGAACTCCTCGATGTAGAGGAACCCGCCCTGGCGCATGGCCTCGACGAGCGGTCCGGCCACGAAGGTGTCGGCGCTGTAGTCCTCCCGCAGCACCCGCGCCGGGTTGTGGTGGCCGACGAGCTTGCCCGAGGTGAGGTCGGCGTTGCCCTCCACGAACACCAGCGGAATTCCCCACTCCTCGGTGATGGCCTTCAGCATCGTGGTCTTCGAGGTTCCCGGCGGGCCCTCGAGCACGAGGTCGCGCCCCGCCGAGACGGCCGCGAGGGCGAGCTCCAGCTCGCGCTCGCGGCCGACGAGATGCGCGGCGACCCGATGGCGGGTGGCCTGCAGGGTCTCGAGGGACTCGTGCGCCATCGTCATTTCACCGTGTACCCGGCGTCGATCTTGAGCTCGGTTCCGGTGACGTAGCGCGCCTCGTCGGAGGCGAGGTAGAGCACGGCGTTCGAGATGTCGATCGGCTCCACCCACGGCACGGGCAGGGCGTTCGTGGTGGCGAACACCTCAGCGGCCTCCTCACGGCTCGGATGCTCGACGTGCGGCAGGAACAGCTTGAACGTCGCCTCGTTGAGGATCATGTCGGTCGCCACCCCGGTGGGGTGCACGGTGTTGACCCGGATGCGGTGGGGCGCCAGCTCCAACGCCAGCGTGCGCATGATGCCCACCACCGCGTGCTTCGAGGCCGTGTACGCCACCACGTTCGGTGTGCCCTTGAGGCCCGCGGTGGAGGAGGTGATGACGATCGACCCGCCGGTGCCCTGCTCGATGAGGTGCGGGATGACGGCTTTCGCCGTGTGCCACACGCCCTTGGCGTTGATGTCGTTCACCATGTCCCACTCGGCGTCTTCGACGAGCTGCGACTGCTCGCCGAACGCGAAGACGCCGGCGTTGGCCGAGACGATGTCGACGTGGCCGAGCTGGGCGACCCCCTCGTCGACTGCCGCCTTCAGGGCGTCGAAGTCGCGCACATCCGCCTTCGTCGCCACGATGCGCCGGTCGAGCGCCTCGATCTGCCGCACGGTCTCCGCGAGGTCGTCCTCGGTCGCCCCGGCGTAGTACTTCTCCATGCCGGGGATCGACTCGGCGATGTCGACGGCGATGATGTCGGCGCCCTCCTCGGCCAGGCGCAGCGCGTGGCTGCGCCCCTGCCCGCGGGCCGCACCCGTGATGAACGCGACCTTGCCTTCTACTCGTCCTGCCATGGTCTCGCTCCCCTCACTTGATGGCCGCACCGGCGTCGACGGGAAGCATGACCCCCGTGACGTAGCGCGACTCGTCGGAGGCCAGCCAGAGCACCGCGTTCGAGATGTCGACGGCGTCGACCCACGGAATGGGGATGGCGTTCATCGCGATGGCGCTGTCGGCGAAGTCCTTCTGCGTCGGGTTCTCGAGGTCGGGCCGGAACAGCTTGTACGTGCCCTCGTTCTGCACCATGGGCGTGTCGACGGTGGTGGGGTGGATGCTGTTCACCCTGATGAAGTCGGGTGCCAATTCGAGCGCCAGGGTGCGCATGAGCCCGACCACTCCGTGCTTCGCCGAGACGTAGTGCGCGATGTTCGGGTAGGCGAAGATGCCGGCGTCGGAACTGGTGAGGATGATCGACCCGCCGTTGCCCCCGGCCTTGAGGTGCGGGATGGCGGCCTTCGCCGTGCGCCACACGCCGTTGAGGTTGATGTCGACCATGTCGGCCCATTCCTCGTCGGGAATGTCTTCGGCCCGGTTCGGCGACCCGGCGATGCCGGCGTTGGCCGAGACGATGTCGAGCCGCCCGAGCTGGGCGACCCCGTCGTCGAGCACCGACTTCAGCTGCTCGAAGTCGCGCACGTCGGCTTTGGCGGCGACGATGCGGCGGTCGAGCGCCTCGACCTGGCGCACGGTCTCGGCGAGGTCTTCTTCGGTGGCGGGCGGCGCGTTGTTCGCGGCGACCGGCTCGCAGATGTCGATGGCGATGATGTCGGCGCCCTCCTGGGCGAGCCGCAGCGCGTGGCTGCGCCCTTGACCTCGTGCAGCGCCCGTGATGAACGCGACCTTTCCCTCTACACGCCCCATCGCGTGCTCCCTTCGTCAGGGCCCCGGCGGGGCCGTGTGGTGCGGCCCCGGCGGGGCCGGTGAACGTGTCGGGTCTAGAACTGGGTGTTGCCGGCGTCGACCGTGAGCTCGAGGCTCGTGACGTACCTCGACTCGTCGGAGGCGAGGAAGAGCACGGCGTTCGACTGGTCGACCGGCTCCGTGATCTCGATCGGCAGCAGGTTGGCGAGCATGCCGCCGAGCTTCGGGTGCGCCTCGAGCAGCGGCCCGAACGCGCCTCCGCCGAGGGTGCCCATGGGCGTGTTGACGCCTGTCGGGTGGATGGTGTTGACGCGGATGTTGTACTCGGCGAGCTCGGTGGCGTACGCCCGCATGAGCCCCACCACGCCGTGCTTCGCGGTGACGTAGGCCGAGAGGAACGGCAGGCCCTTGATGCCCGCGGCCGAGCTGGTCATGATGATCGACCCGCCGCCGTTGTCGATGAGGTGCTGGGTGCTGAGCTGGAGGGTGTTCCAGACGCCCTTGAGGTTGGTGCCGATGGTCTGGTCCCACACCTCCTCGGAGGTGTCCTTCCAATCGGCGATCACGCAGATGCCCGCGTTCGCCACCACGATGTCGAGCTTGCCGAGCTGGGCGACGCCCTCGTCGATGGCGGCCTTCATCGCGGCCCGGTCGCGCACATCCGTCTTCGTGGCGATGATGCGGCGGTCGAGCGCCTCGACCTGGCGCACGGTCTCGGCGAGGTCTTCCTCGGTCGACGACGGGTAGTCGATGTTCGGGATGTGGTCGGCGAGGTCGACGGCGATGATGTCGGCGCCCTCCTCGGCCAGTCGCACCGCATGGCTGCGGCCCTGCCCGCGCGCGGCGCCCGTGACGAACGCGACCTTTCCTTCAACACGCCCCATTGCATGCTCCTCTCACTTCACGCGGGCCGCGTCTCGGCCCGTGGTCTTGCTGACCGCCGGCCTCAGCCCTCGGGGCGGAAACCGGCGAGCGGGTTCTCCTCGCAGGCGCTCACCGGCGGCCGGTCGGGCCGGGTGAGCGAGAGCGTGATGGGCACCGCGCGGCTCTTCTTCGTGCTGATCAGTCCGCTGCTCACCGGCTTGCCGTCGCGCCTCGGCCCGCGCACGGTGGAGTGCGAGTGGTCGCCGTCGGGCTTCGGGATGCTGTCGGCCTCCTTGCGCTTCTCGAGCGCCTCCTCGCCGAACCCGCGCACGCACTCCGGGTCGGGCCCGTCGAGCGGCAGACCGGTGAAGAACTTCGCCGCCATGCACCCGCCCTTGCAGGAGTCGAAGAAGCTGCAGGATGCGCACGCCCCACCCGACTGCGGGATGCGCAGGCGCGTGAACAGCTCGGAGTGCCGCCACACCTCCTGGAACCCGCCGGGCTCGCGCACGTTGCCGGCGAGGAACTCGTCGTGGATCGCGAACGGACAGGCGTACACGTCGCCGACCGGGTCGATGAGACACACCACCCTTCCTGCACCGCAGAGGTTGAGGCCCGGAAGTGCTTCCCCGTACGCCGAGAGGTGGAAGAAGCTGTCGCCCGTGAGCACCCCTTCGCCGTTCGCGACCAGCCAGTCGTAGAGCTCGCGCTGCTGGGCGGGCAACGGGTGCAGTTCGTCCCACACGTCGGCACCTCGACCGCTCGGCCGCAGGCGGGTGAGGCGCAGCTGGGCCCCGTAGTGGTCGGCGATGGCCTTGAATTCATCCAGCTGCGGGATGTTCTGCCTGGTGCACACCACCGAGATCTTGAACCCGGTGAACCCCGCATCCTTCATGTTCTGCATCGCGCGCATCGCGGTGGCGTGCGAGCCGGGGCCGCGCACGAAGTCGTTCACCTCGGCCGTCGCGCCGTCGAGCGAGATCTGCACGTCGACGTAGTCGCTCGCCGCGAGCTTCTGCGCGACCTCGGGCGTGATCTTCACCCCGTTGGTGGAGAACTTCACCCCCACCTTGTGGGCGGTGGCGTAGTCGACGAGCTCCCAGAAGTCGCTGCGCACCGTGGGCTCCCCGCCGCCGATGTTGACGTAGAACACCTGCATGCGCTCGAGCTCGTCGATGACGGCCTTGCACTCCTCGGTGCTGAGCTCGCGCGGGTCGCGTCGGCCCGACGACGACAGGCAGTGCACGCAGCTGAGGTTGCAGGCGTAGGTGAGCTCCCAGGTGAGGCAGATCGGCGAGTCGAGACCGTATTCGAACAGATCGACCAACCGGCCCGGTTTCGCCGGCGTGCGGGGTGCGTCGAGGAGGGTCATGGTCGCCTTTCGATCACCATCTGCGACACGGCGAGCGTGCCGAGGGCTGACTGGTAGCGGGGCATGTCGGCGTCGCCGATGCCCGCGCGGGAGAACGCGTCGCGCAGCGACGCCGAGCCGGCGAGCTCTTCGACCGCGGCCAGGAGGGCCCGGTCTTTGAGGAACGAGAGCTTGCGCGTGCCGAAGTGGTAGAGCAGGGCCCCGAAGGGCTCAGGGCGCACCGACACCTGCGGATGCAGGTCCCACGCGCTGTCGAGGTGCGGCGTGGTCATGGCCGTCGGCCTAGTAGACGCCGCACATTCCGTCGATCGAGACCTCTTCGACGAGGGAGTCCTCGACGAGCGACACGTCGTCGTTCACGGTCTCGGTGCTGGCCACATCACGGTCACTCATGGGATTCTCCTCATGGTCGTATTCGTCTTCTTCGTCGAATCGCGGCGATGAAGACGATACTAATGACACCGAGTGCCGAATGGAAGGGGCAGACGTGACCGACGCGTCGGAGACGCCCACCACCACCGTCGTCGTGCGGGTGGGCAGACAACCCTCGACCACCCGTGCCGAGCTCAGCCACATCGCCCTCCAGCTCTTCCTCGAGAACGGCTTCGACGCCACCACCATCGACCAGATCGCGGCGCGGGCGGGCATCGGGCGGCGCACCGTGTTCCGCTACTTCCCCTCGAAGAACGACCTGCCGTGGGGTGACTTCGACCTCCTGCTCGACCGCATGCGCGAGCACCTGGCGAGCATGCCGGCCGAGCTCCCCGTGGTCGACGCCCTGCACGCCGCCGTGGTGGAGTTCAACCGCTTCCCGGCCGAGGAGGTGCCCTACCACCGGCAGCGCATGGATCTGCTGCTCAACGTGCCGACCCTGGTCGCCCACTCGACCCTCCGCTACGCGGCCTGGCGGGCCGTGATCGCCTCCTTCGTCGCCACGCGGTCGGGCGAGCCGGAGGAGTCGCTGCGCCCGCAGGCGATCGCCTGGTCGTACCTCGCGGTCTCCCTCTCGGCCTACGAGCAGTGGCTGAGGAACGACGACGCCGACCTCGTGCAGCTGCTGCACGAGGCGGTGGCGACGCTGGCCTCGACCTTCGACTCCACCCGCGGCGACGGGTAGCCGGCCGTGACCGCGCCGGGCGACGAGGTCTGGGACGTCGTGGTGGTCGGGGCGGGAGCCGCCGGCTGCGCCCTCGCCGCGCGGCTCAGCGAAGACCCGTGGCGCCGCGTGCTCGTGCTCGAGGCCGGGCCGTTCCCCTCCTCGGCGGCGGCCTTCCCCGCCGACGCCCTCGACGCGGCGACGATCGCGGGGGCGGGCGTCGGGCATCCGCTCAACTGGGCCCATGATGCGACGCTGCGGGAGGGGCGGCCCTACTCTCTCGCCCGTGGACGGGTGGCCGGCGGATCGACCACGATCAACGGCGGCTACTTCGTGCGGCCCCGCCGGGCCGACCACGAGGTGTGGGCGGGGCTCGGCGGCCGCGAGTGGAGCCGGGAGGCCTGCCTCCCCGCGCTCGAGCGGCTGGAAACGGATGCGCAGTACGGCACGGATGCGCTGCACGGCTCCTCGGGGCCCATGCCCGTCACGCGCGCACCGATCGGCCCCGACGGCTCGGGCGGCACCGCGGGGGCGGCGGCCTTCGTGCGCTCCGCGCGGGCGGCTGGGCTGCCGTTCGAGGCCGATAAGAACAGCGAGCAGCCGATCGGTGTCGGCCCGCTGCCCATGAACCTGCGCGACGGCGAGCGCTGGAACGCGGCGCTGGCCTACCTGCTCCCGCCCGTCGGCGTGGCGGCCGGACGGCCGAACCTCGAGCTGCGCGGCGAGACGACCGTGCGGCGGGTCGTGCTGCGTCGCGAAGGCTCCAGGGCGGGCACCCCGAGGGCGGTCGGGGTCGAGGTCGTGCGCGACGGCGTCGTGTCGACGGTGCGCGCCCGCGAGGTGGTGCTCGCGGCCGGCGCGCTCGCCACTCCCGTGCTGCTGCTGCGCTCGGGCGTCGGCCCGCGCGACGAGCTCGTCGCCGCCGGCGTCTCCTGCGAGGTCGACTCGCCGCGGGTGGGGCGGGGGCTGAGCGACCACCCGCAGGTGCAGGTGACGTGGCTCGACGGGTCGCGGCCGCCCCAGCAGCGGGTGCCGAGCATGGAGGTGGTGGTGAACACCGCGGTCGGGGAGGCGGGCGACGAGGTCGAGGTGCTCCCGCTCACGCGACCGATGTCCGAGCTGCTCGCGGGCCCGGGTGCGGATGCGGGCTCGGGCACCGGCTCGGGTGCTGCATCGACAGCACCCGGCACGCCGCGACGGCTGACCGCGCTGGTGGCGCTGCAGACCTCGAGGTCGCGGGGCCGCATCCGTCTCGTGGCGGGCACCGGCGAACCCGAGCCGCGCATCGACCTCGGCTACCTCGACGACGCCCGTGATCGTGCGGCCCTGCGCGCCGGGGTGCGGCTCACCGCGGGGCTGCTTTGCTCCCCCGCCTTCGACGGCGTCGTCTCCGAGGTGCTGCCCGACGAGGCGGTGGTGGGCGACGACGAACTGCTCGACGCCTGGATCCTCGACCATCTCGGCACGGCACTGCACAGCTGCGGAACCGCGGCATTCGGCGGGCCGTCGGCGGTGACCGACGGGGTCGGTCGGGTGAACGGGGTCGACGGGCTGCGCATCGCCGACCTCTCGATCGTGCCCACTGCCCCGCGCCGCGGCCCGGCCCTCACGGCGGTTCTCGTGGGCGAGCGGGTGTCGGACTTCATGCGCTCCGGCCGCTGACCGGCACCCACCGCCCAGCCTGCGGTGCCAGACTGACGGCATGAAAGACCAGCAGCACGCTCGCGTCTTCGGCACCGAGGCCGCGGCCTACGAGCTCGGACGGCCCGGGTACCCCGACGACGCCGTGGAGTGGATCCTCTCCCACGTCGACACCGACGAGGGGGCGCTCCCCGACGTGATCGATCTGGGGGCCGGCACCGGCAAGCTCACCGCCTCGTTCGTCGGCCGTGCCGCATCCGTCACCGCCGTCGAGCCCGACGCCGCCATGCTCGACACGCTCGCGGCGCGACTGCCGGGCGTAATCGCGCTCGAGGGATCGGCGGAGGCCGTTCCGGTCGGCGCCGCCTCGGCCGATCTGGTGACGATGGCCCAGGCCTGGCACTGGGTCGACCCGGCCGCGGCGAGTTCGGAGGTGGCCCGCGTGCTGCGACCGGGCGGCGTGCTCGCGCTGCTGTGGAACGTGCGCGACGAGGACACCGAGTGGGTGGCGGCGCTCAGCCGTACCATCGGCTCGTCGATCGCCGAGGAGTTCGACACCGTGCGCCCACCTCTGGCCGCCCCGCTCCGCCGCGACGCCTACGCCGAGTTCTCGTGGGTGAACCGGCTCGACCGCGACCAGCTCGTCGCCATGGTCAGCTCGCGCAGCTACGTCATCGCGCTCGCTCCGGGCGACCGGGCGACGCTGCTGGCCTCGCTCGACGAGCTCCTCGACACCCATCCGCAGCTGGCGGGCCGCGAGAGCTACGAGCTCCCCTACGTGACGAGGGTCACGCTGGCCAGGGTCTGAGCGGCGAGCGCGAGCGATACCCTGTGTCCATGCCCGACACGCTGACGGAGGCCGATCGCTCGGTGCGCCACGCCCCGCGACGACGCCGAAGATTCTCCGTCAACGCCGTGCTCGACAACGTGTTCTTCGTGGTCGCCGGTGCGGCCTCGGTGTGGCTGGCCTACCTCGTGCTCACCGAGGGCTTCGCCTCGGGCTGGGCGCAGATCTGGTTCTACCTGCTGTTCTGGGTGCTCGTGGCGTACATCGCCCTGCCGCGCCTGCACCGCATCCTCACCAACATCTACGTTCCGAACTACTTCATCGGGCGCACCCGCACGAGCGACGGCCTGCTCGGCGACCCGGTGAACCTCGGGCTCCTCGGCAGCGAGGAGCAGCTGCACACGGCGATGCTCGCCGCGGGATGGACGAGGGCCGACGACCTGTCGCTCCGCAGCGGTTGGCGCATCGTCACGTCGACGCTGCTGCGGCGCAGCTACGACGAGGCCCCGGTGAGCCCGCTCATGCTGTTCGGCCGCAACCAGGACTTCGCCTACCAGCAGGAGGTGAAGGGCAACCCGGCCAAGCGCCACCACGTGCGCTTCTGGCGCTGCCCCGAGGGCTGGCTGCTGCCGGGCGGCCACCAGACCGACTGGCTGGCGGCGGGCACCTACGACCGAGCGGTGGGCTTCTCGCTGTTCACGCTGCAGATCACGCACAAGATCGACGAGAACACCGACGTCGAGCGCGACCACATCGTGCAGACGGTGCAGGCCGCCGACGCCGCGGTGGGTGTGCGGGTTCTGAAGGACTTCGCCACCGGCTACCACTCGCGCAACGGCGGCGGCGACGCGATCGTCACCGACGGCGACCTGCCGGTGATCGACCTGCGGCGGGTGACGCCGTCGGCGGCGGGCCGCGCCGAGGTGAGCGTCGTCGTCCCCACCCCGCACCACGACGTGGCGGGCATCGAGCCGCGGGCGTCGAAGGTGGTGCGCCGGCCCGGCCCCACGGTCTTCGGCGGCGTGGTCGTGCTGCTGCGGGCCTTCGTGCCCGTCCTCCTCGTCGCCGCCGTGCTGCTCGACTGGACGGCGGTGCGCGACGCCATCCAGCTCGACACCGGCTCCGAGCTGCCGGCGGAGGTCGATCGCGACCTCACCCTGTGGATCCTCGTCGCGGGCGCGATCGCCTTCGGCATCGCGGAGTTCCTGTTCGGACTCTTCGTGTTCCTCGGCAGCAACGTTGCGCGCATCCTGGTCATGACGTTCAGCGCGATCAACATCGTCATCGTCGCGATCGACCACCTCGACGGCCGGGTGCAGATCACTCTCGGAACGAACCTCATCGGGCTCTCGCTCGACATCCTCATCCTCATCGCGCTGTCGAGCAGCCGGGCGAGGGACTACGCCAGACGGCCCCGCGAGAAGCGGCGCGGACGGGCCGCGCGCGACGCGGCAGCCGCCGCAGGCGCGAGGGAACCCGTCACGCAGCGATCATCGAGAGACTGACTCCGGCGACCGAAAGGGCCATGACGGCGCTCGCGAGGGCGACGTTCGAGAGCAGCGTCTCGGTGAGGCGGGAGTGCCGCGCGCCCTGCTCGGCGACGGCCATGGCCTGCGCGAGGTCGCTGTAGCTGCCGAGCCGGCGCCCGGTCGGGCCGGCGACGACGAAATGACCTTGCGTGTACTCGATCATCCCGGCGTACTCCCCACGGCGGGAGCCCACCCAGAGCTTCGCCTCGGGGCTCGCCCACGTCACCTCGGCGACGGAGGTCGCCTCGGGGGTGACGGGTGACACAGCGGCGTGCGACCGCGCTGCCCGGATGTCGGTGACGAGAGCCATCGTTGCTCCACTTCTCCACTTCGTCTGACTGATTATTAGACAGACTAGCGACAAGTTCACCGAACTAAAGGGGCTTGCGCGGCGAGTCGACCTAGGGTAGGCGCTCGAGGCGAGTCACACCTCAGGCGTCGGCGGGCACCTTGACGGTGAGGGAGCCCGCGTCGACCCAGGTCTTGAGCGCCACGGCCTTGCCGAACCCGTCGCCGTCGAGCTCGATCTCCTCAGGGCGCTGCAGTCGCAGCGTCAGCGACGACCCCTTGAGGTAGTTGAGCGCCCGCACCTCCTTGGTCAGGCCCATGAGCTTGCGGCCCACGGTGTTGCGGCGCAGCACGCCGTTCTCCCAGAACACCTTCACCATGATCTGCACCCACCCGATGAAGCCCTCGGGCCGGAGCACCACGATGTCGAACTGCCCGTCGTCGACAGCGGCGTCGGGAAGAAGCAGGATGTTCGCGGGCAACGACCCGCAGTTGCCGATCATGATGGTGTGCGCCCGCACGCTGCGGTTGCCCTTGCCGTCGAGGTTGTACCGGATGCGCAGCTGGTTCTTGTCGCGCAGCACCTGCGCGATCGCCTTCACGTAGGCCAGCCAGCCCACCCGGGCCTTCAGCTCGTCGTCGGTGGCGGCGAGCATCTTCGCGTCGAGACCGAGGCCCGCCATGACGAGGTAGGCGTGCTCCGACACAGAGTCGTCTTCGTGACGGATGCGGATGACCCCGAGGTCGATCGAACGATCATCGCCCCGGAACGCGGTCTCGAGCGAGTTGGCGGTGTCGTCGAGGGTGAGGTCGAGGTTGCGTGCCAGGAGGTTGCCCGTGCCGGAGGGCAGCAGCGCGAGCGGCACACCCGAGCCGCGTAGCACCTCGGCCACGGAGCGGACCGTGCCGTCTCCCCCGGCGGCGATCACAAGGTCGACCTTCTCGGCGAGCGCCTTCTTCGCCTGGCCGGGGCCCGGGTCGTCTTCGGTGGTCTCGAGCCAGAGCGTCTCGCCCCAGCCTGCCGTCGCCTCCTCGGCCGACACGGCCTCGCGGAGGGCCTCGAGATCGACTTTCACGGGGTTGTACACGAGCGCAGCGCGCGGCGGGGTCGTCATGTCGCCGACCGTACCAGGAGTGGCGCTCGCACGGACGGGGTCAGAGCTCGGGGAAGCCCTCGCCGAACAGCGCCCGCAGGTAGACGGTGGTGGTGGCGGCGTCTCCGTCGAGATAGGCGTTGATCGCGCCCCGCGAGCTCGAGGCCGCGCGCTCCACCGGGTAGCCCGCCTCGATCGCCCCCGCGAGCCGCGGCGCCGCGCGCACCGGCTGCACCAGCGACGGGCTCGACGGGTCGGGCACCGCCACCAGTCCGGCGTCGGCGAGCGCCTCCCACACCCAGCACAGATCCCAGAGCCGGTTGAAGGAGGGCTGCTGCAGCGCTTGACGGAGGGCGACCGTCTCGAGGTAGTACGACGAGACGGGAACTCCGAGCCGGTGCTTCCAGGCCAGCAGCAGCCGCACCAGCTCGCGCACCGACCCGTCGTCGTCTATGCGCGACAGCAGCACCCCACGGGCGGCGGGCCGGCACAGCACCCAGTGCCGCGCCGCGTCGACGACCCAGACGCCAGCGGCGGTGGCGCCCGGCGCATCCGGCCCCCCGCCGGCCGCGTGCTCGTAAGCCGGGAGCAGACGGATGCCCGCAGCACCCGCCCCCGCATCGCCCGGCACCACGAGCGAGTCGCCCTGCACCTCGGCCGTCGAGGCCGCGGCGGGGTCGAGCCCGGCGAGCATCGCCTCGAGCGCCTTCGCCGGCGAGCGCGGCCGCGACCCGCGCAGCACCACGATCGCATCGAAGAGGCTGGCGCCGGCCACCGCGGTGCCGTGCGCGAACGACCCGGCGTCGAGGGCGGTGAGCGCGAGACCGCCGGCGACGAGCGGCGCCACCAGCTCGCGGGCGGAGGCGGCCGCTGCGGCCACCTCGCGCTCCGACGGGCGCAGGCTCGCGGCGAAACCCGCGAGAGCATCGGCGACCTCATCGACCACGGCGTCCTCCTGCCACGAATGTACCCCTCACCCGCGGCCCGCCGACAGGTGCTAGCGGGAGCGGCGGCGGGCGGGGCGGCGGCGGCCCTCGGCGAGCTCGTAGAGGTCGAGCTCCTGCAGCAGCCGCATGCGCTCGACGCGGTCGCGCGCGTAGTCGGCGTCGAGCACGAGCCCCTCGACCCGACGGGTGTCGTCGAGGCGGGCGGTGACCTCGCGCGAGATCTCGTCCCACGCGCGGCTGCGTGCCTCTTCCACCACCTCCGCGACGATGTCGGGCTCGAGCGCATCGCTGCGCAACCGTCTGGCGACCTCGGAGTAGACGGCGCGGCGGGCCACCAGCAGCTCGACGTCGCGCGACTTGTAGTCGTGCTCGTGGCGGGCGACGCCGGGGTCGCTCATCACCTGCTGGATGAGCTCGCTCGCGTGCTCGGCGTTCAGCTCCTGCTCCTCGGCGAGCTCGGCCGCCACCTCGGAGTAGGCGCGCGCCGCCTCGTCGCGGTCGAACGACTCGTCGTCGCGGAGCGCCGAGACGATGAGCCGGTTCTTCAGGGCGAGCACCGCCGAGAAGCGCGCGATGAGCAGCCCGTCGGCGATGGCGGCGTCGATCTCCTCGCGCGGCACGGGCGGTGGGGTGGCGATGGGTTTGCCGGTGGCGATCCACCGCGGACCACCTCCACGCTTCCGCGCCATCACACCCACCTTTCCTCCCCCTCAGGATAATCGTCCCCGGCACGACGAACGGGTTTAGTACCATCCGGTAAGACATCGCGAGGGAGGCATGCCCGTGGGAACGCTCATCTACGGCCCGCACGGTTCGGAGTTCGAGTTCGACGACAGGCTGCTCGCCCATCTCAGGGTCGTGATCGTCACGAAGTTCCGTCGTCGCGAGTCGTTCACGCTCTCCTGGGAGCTCCACCGCGACAGCGGAGGGGGGCGCATCTCGCTCTGGCTCGACCCGTCGATCCCGCTGCAGTTCCACTTCCGCGGCAGCCGCGAACCCACCCTCAACCGCGAGTGGATCGAGCACCTGGCCACCATCGCGGGAACCACGACGGGGCTCGTGCCGCTCGACGAACCGAAGTAGCCCGCGCACTCCTCGGTGAGCTGACAGGCAGATAACTTTCGCATTGCGAAAAGTTTCGCGGTGTGCAAGAATTTCTCCGTGACCACCGAGCCGGGCCTGCGCGAGCGCAAGAAGCGCGAGACCGCGCGTGCCATCGAGGTGGCGGCGGTCGAGCTGGCCGCCGAGCTGGGCCTCGCCGAGACCACCGTCGAGGCCATCAGCGCCCGCGCCGACGTGACGAGCCGCACCTTCTTCAACTACTACGCCGGCAAGGAGGATGCGGTGCTCGGCAACTCCCGTGCCGTACCCCCGCCTTCCCTGAGCGACCTGCAGTGGCGACCCGGGATCTCGATCGTCGCGATCGTGATCGACGCGGTGCGCGACCAGATCGCGCTGGTCGATGTCGGAGACCCCGAGCTGCAGCGCAAACGACGCGAACTGGTGCACGACAACCCCCAGCTGCTGGCGAAGGACTTCCAGTCGATCGGCGCCATCGAGGCCGACTTCGTCGAGCAGGTCGCGCGCCTGCTCGCCGAGGAGGGGCGCGTGCCCGCCGCGGAGCGCGAGGATCGCGCCTGGGCGATCGTCATCTTCACCGGAGCCGTGCTGCGGCTCGCCGCCACCTCGTGGAGCCGCGAAGGCGGCCACCTCAGACCTCTCACCCATCACATCGACGCCGCCCGCGAGCTGCTGCTCGCCGTGACCTCCCCGGAGACCCTGCCATGACGACCGACCCGACCACCCGCACCGGCGAGCCACCCGCCGAGCCCGCCCGCGCATCCGCTCAGCCGCCCGTGCTCACCAAGCGCCGGGTGAACCTCATCTTCGGCGCGCTCATGGTGGCGATGCTGCTCTCGGCGCTCGACCAGACCATCCTGGGCACCGCCCTCCCCACCATCGTGGGCGAGCTCGACGGGGTGAATCACATGCTGTGGGTGGCCACCGCCTACATCCTCGCCTCCACCATCGTGATGCCGGTCTACGGCAAGCTCGGCGACCTGGTGGGCCGCAAGTCGCTGTTCGTGCTCGCCCTGTCGGTCTTCGTGCTGGGCTCGGTGCTCGGCGGCTTCGCGAACTCGATGGAGTGGCTCATCGCCGGCCGCGCCGTGCAGGGCCTCGGCGGCGGCGGGCTGATGATCCTGTCGCAGGCGATCATCGCCGACGTCATCCCCGCCCGCGACCGCGGCAAGTACATGGGCTTCATCGGCGCCGTGTTCGGGCTCTCCTCGGTGGCGGGCCCGTTGCTCGGCGGCCTGTTCACCGACGTGCTGAGCTGGCGCCTGGCGTTCTGGATCAACGTGCCGCTCGGCATCGCCGCGATCGTGCTCGCCGTCATGCTCATCAAGCTGCCGAAGTTCCCGGATGCTCCGAGGCCCGTCATCGACGTGGCCGGCATGATCACCCTGGCGATCGCCGCCTCGGGCCTCGTGCTCACCGCCTCCTGGGGCGGCACCGAGTACGACTGGGACTCCCCCGTCATCATCGGCATGATCGTCGTCACCGTGCTCGCCGCCCTCGCCTTCGTTCTGGTGGAGCGCAAGAGCGCCGAGCCGGTCATCCCGCTGTCGCTGTTCGCCAACCGCAACTTCACGCTCACCACCCTCGCCGGCCTCGCCATCGGCATCGCGATGTTCGGCGCGATCGGCTACATGCCCACCTTCCTGCAGATCGTGAACAGCGTGAACGCGACGGTGTCGGGCTTCATGCTGCTGCCGATGCTCGCGGGCCTGCTCATCACGGCGATCGGCGGCGGCTTCCTGGTGTCGAAGACGGGGCGCTACAAGTGGATGCCCATCGTCGGCTCCCTGCTGGTGGCCGGAGCGCTGGTGCTGTTCTCGACCATGAACGCCGAGACGCCGCTGCCCGTCATCCTCGTCTACCTCACCGTGCTCGGCCTCGGCCTCGGCCTCGCCATGCAGGTGCTGGTGCTCGTGGTGCAGAACTCGGTGCCGCACAGCATGGTGGGCACCGCCACCGCGGGCAACAACTTCTTCCGCGAGATCGGCGCCTCGCTCGGCTCGGCCATCGTGGGATCGCTCTTCGTGGCGCGGCTCACCGAGCAGCTCACCTCCTCGGCGGGGTCGCTCGGTGCGAGCGCCTCGGCCCTGCCCACCGACACCAACGCCCTCACGCCGGCGGCGATCAACGCGCTGCCGCCCGAGCTGCACTCGTTCATCGTCGACGCGTACTCCACGGCGCTCAGCCCGGTGTACCTCTACCTCGTGCCGCTCATGCTCGTGGCGACGCTGCTGCTGTGCTTCGTGAAGGAGATCCCGCTGGCGACCACCGTGGTGCAGCCCGAGGGCGGCGCCCCGGCCGAGTCGGGGGCCGTCTCCGCTGCGGCACCGGCCGCCGAGTCCGCGTAGCGGCCCGGGTCAGCGAGCCCTCGTCGCGAGGGCGGGGTCGCGGCCGATGAACGCCATCAGCTTCGACTCCGGGTCGGCGTCGTCGGCCACCTCGACCCTCGGCCCGTACTGGCCCGAGGCGCGGAGCATCTCGTCGATCGGCTCCATGCCGGTAAGCAGCTCGGTGCAGGTCTCCGGGTCGAGGAGGGCGGGCTGCCCGGTCGCCGTGGCGAGGTCCCAGCTGTGAAGGAAGACGTCGGTGACGTAGAAGCGGTCGATCGCCTCGCCGAGCTGCAGCTCGCCGATGTGCGGGTTGCTGAACGGGGCGGCGGATGCGACGGGGTCGTCGAGCACGGCCTGCACGTTCGCCGCGTGAACCCGCCACGCCTCCGCCGGATCGGCGTCGACCGAGGGGCCCTCGGGCAGCCTCACCTCGCTGCCGCCCGCGACGAGCGCCGGCAGCCAGGTGACGAGATGGCGCACCACGTCGCGCGCCACCCATCCCTCGACGGGGGCCGGAGCATCCCACCCCCCGTCGGGGACCGCCGCGGCGAGCTCGGCGAACCGGCCCGCCACGGCACGATGACGATCGGCGGCACTCGTGGGAAGCATGCCGCCACCGTACCCCCGCCGGAGGCTACGCGGGAACACCCTCCGTCTCGACCCGGGGGAAGCGGTCGAACAGCTTGTCGAAGACGGTGTGGCGGTCGAACTGCAGCGCGTAGGCGCGCGCCTCCTCGGCCCACTCGCGGCGCTCCTCGGCCGAGGTGTGCAGCACGGCCCGGTCGATCGCCGCGGCGATCGCGTCGGGGTCGTTCACCGGCACCACGATGGCGTGGTCGCCGATGGCCTCGCCGATACCGCCCGTGAGGGTCGTGATGACCGGCCCGCCACCGGCCAGCATCTTCTCGGCCAGGGCGATGCCGAAGGTCTCCACGAACTCCGGCCGCGGCTTCGACGGCAGCACGAACGCCGCGCAGCCGGCCATGAGGTACGGCTTCTCGGCGTCTCCGACGTCTTCGAGGAAACGGATGCGGTGGGCCAGCGGCGAGGCGGCCGCCAGCTGCTTGAGCGCCTCGGCCTGGGGCCCGCGGCCCGCGATCACGAGCGGCAGCTCGCTCGTGCGTGCCACCTCGCTGCGTTCGAAGCCGGCGATGAGGTCGTCGACGCCCTTCGCATCCGTCAACCGGGAGAGGAAGAACAGGTAGCCGTCGTCGACGAGCCCGCGAGCGCCGAGCTCGGCGGCCTTGGCGGCCGGGTCGAGGTCGAGGTACTGCGCGGCGTCGATGGCCGGGTAGGAGACCACGATGCGGTCGCGGCACTGCTCGGCGAACCGGGTGCCGTGCTGCTCGTCGACCCGCTGCGCCTCCTCGATGATGAGGTCACGGGTGTACTCCGACACGGCGACGCAGTGGTCTTGCGACAGGTAGGACGAGAGGATGTGCGCGGCGGCACCCAGCCGCCCCTCCTCCACCGCGGTGCGCACCACGTTGGTGACGTCGGAGCCCACGGCCTCGGCGATGGTGGTGACGTTCACCGGGAGCCCCGTGCCCCAGGCCGCACGTACGGCGTCGGCGACGGCGATGGTGTGCGGGCTGAGGTAGAGCGACAGGGCGACGGTGGGCACGCCGTCGGTGAACAGCTCGACCAGGCGACCGGTGATGCCGGCCAGGTAGCGCCCGTCGGGCACCTTGTAGTCGCCCACGGGGGCGGGGCGTTCCACGATGATACCGGGGCTGTAGGGAAGCACCGTGTCGAGAGGCTTGAGCGGGAGACCGGCGGCCTCGAGCCGTTCGATCGGCCAGGTGACGATGCGCACCTCGTCGAAGCCGCGGGTGAGGGCGGTCTCGGCGAGGTTGCGGCCCTCGACCGAGTGCCCGCAGATCACCGGATCGGCGCGGACGATGATCACCAGGCGGTTCCTGATCTCGGTCATGGGGTGTCTCCTGTCTGGTCTGGCTCGGGGAGGGCACGCGTCGGTGCCGCGGCGTCGGTGACGATGGTCGGCTGCTCGGCGTGCGGGGAGTCGTCGGCGGCGGGCTCGGCGCCCGTCTCGATCACGCCGTGCGGGGCGTGCAGGTGCGCCTGTTCGCGCGAGTCGGTGTCGATGGGGCCGGTGGCCGACTCGAGCACGGTGTCGTGGGCCGCGGCGCCGGCAGCGCCGCGCGCGCCCACGGGCGCCACGGGTTCCGCGTGAGCGGCTCCCGCACCGCTGCCGGTGCCCGTGCCTGTCGCGCCATGCGGTGCGTCGGCGGCGGGCCTGCTCGACGGGGGCACGTCGGTGGTCCCCCATCCGCTCGGCTCGGGGCCGAGCCGCACCACGAGCGAACCACCGGAGTGGAACTCCTCACCGCTCAACCAGGTGCGATGCAGCGCCGAACCGTTCAGCGAGACCGACTGCACGTACTGCACCGGCCCACCCGCCTCCGGCTCGACGAAGCCCTCGGTGCGGATGGTGAACTCGCCCTCGCCGACGGCGATCGACGCCTCCCGGAACGAGGGTGCGTTGATCAGCAGGATGTTCTGTCCGGCCACCGGGAACAGCCCGAGCGACGCCCAGACGTACCACGAGCTGAGTCCGCCCGAGTCGTCGTTGCCGGGCAGCCCGCCGCGGCCGGTGCCGAACTGCTGGTGCACGATGTCGTGCACCACCTCGGCGGTGCGGTCGGGGCGGCCGGCGTAGTGGTAGGCCCACGGCGCATCCATGTCGGGCTCGTTGTTGAGACCCTCGAAGCGCCCGAGCTTGTACCCGGCGAGCAGTTCGTCGGCGCCGGGCTTCAGGCCCGGCTGCACCACGGGCTCGGCGCCGTAGCCGAAGAAGGCGTCGAGCTGCTCGATGAAGCGCTCCCGGCCGCCGCTCACGGCGATGCGCCCCGCCATGTCGTGCTGCAGCCGGAACGAGTAGTTGTAGCGACTGCCCTCGTAGTAGGTGGAGTCTTTGAGCAGCCCCGACTCGGGGTCGTAGGCGTTCACCCAGCGCTCGGCGAGCGCCTCGAACTGGGCGGCGAGCGCCTTGTCGCCCACGTGACGGGCGACCTTCGCGGTGCACCAGTAGCCGAAGGCGATGTCGAGGGTGTGGGAGATCGGATGCGCCTCCCCGCGCAGCAGGTACTCCTCGCCGTAGGTGCGGCGCAGGTCGTCGCTCATGTGCACGAGTGCCCAGTCCCAGTCGATGCCGGGCACGCCCAGCTGGCAGAGGTCGGCGAGGAAGGTGTGGGCGAGGGCGCTGCCCTGGCGGGAGAAGCGGTCGCCGCCGCGAGCGAGGCGGTAGCCGATGGGGAAGTTGCCCTCCTCCTCGCAGATGGTGAGCAGGGCGTTCGCGAGCTCGACCGCCTTCTCGGGCTGGAGGGCGGTGAGCAGCGGCAGCTGCGTGCGGTAGATGTCCCACATCGTCGAGATGTCGAAGGCGAACGGGCCGTCGGCCGGCCAGAACGGACTCTCCGACGGCGCGAAACTGGGCTTGATGAGCGAGTGGTAGAGCGCCGTGGCGAACACGGTCTTGCGGGCGCGGCTCGGGGTGTCGACGGAGATGGCCTTGAGCTGCTTGCGCCAGGTCTTCTGGGTGCGCTCCCGCCGGGCCTCGAAGCGGGCGGGGCCGGGGCCGCAGTCGTGGCGGAGGTTCTTCTCGGCCTGCTCCACGCCGCGGAACGAGAAGCCGATGCGCAGCTCGATGGTCTGCCCCGGCTCGCTCGGGCCGGCCCACATCAGACCGAAGTTGCGGAGGGTGGTGGGGCGGATGTGGTCGAAGTCGAGCCGGGTGCCGCCCGGCATGAGCCGGCGGTCGTACCAGAGCATCTGGCGCCACTGCGGGGTGTCGGCCTCGATGTGCACGGCGATGGGGGCGCCCTCGGCCACCACCACGCCGCTCGCGACACCGGGCTCGATGGTCTCGAGGTGGGCGCGCAGCGGGATGGTCGAGCCGTAAGGGATGGCGAGCCCGCCGAGCGAGAAGTCGATCACGACGCGGGCGTTGGAGTGGCGCGGGAAGGTGTAGCGGTGCACCGCGCTCTTCGGGCCGACCGTGATCTCGGCGGTGACTCCGGAGTCGAGGGTGGCGGTGTAGTAGCCGGGCGACGCATCCTCGTCGACGATCTCCCAGCTGCGGCCGAGCACGTCGAGCGGCTCGACCATGGGGGTGACCCTGAAGTAGTTGTAGTACTTGCGGATGGCGCCGGTGCCCGACTGCTGGAAGTGCGAGAAGCCGCTGGCGAGGTTGGTGTCGTGGATGGTGTCGGGGATGCCCTCGAGGCTGAGGTCGTAGCGCCCGTAGCCCGTGGGGTAGGCACCCGAGTAGGCGCACGCCGACACCATGCCGAGGGGGAACGTGGCGCCGGGATGGGTGTTGCCGATCTGGGGCTTCGGCCACCACCAGGTCGCCGCGAGACCCGACTGCGCGGGGAGCGCGGTCACGTCGGTGCCGATGAAGGGATCGACGCGTTCGATCATGCGCACACTCCTCGGTCTCGGTGACCGATGCTGCCGGTCGTGCGGTGGTACATCGTCGGAGAGTAGGTTCCCGATGCGGACGGAACGTGAACCGCCGGTGTCGAATCGGAGAACGGGACGACGGTGCTGGGGAGTGGGGCTGCCATGGGGTCCTCTGCGGTCGGGGTCAGGGTGGGGGCGCGGTGAGGAGCGCGGCGCGCTCGGCGAGATAGGGGGCGAGCGGCGCGAGGGCGCCGGAGCCGGCCGTGGCGTTCCAGCGCACCAGCAGCTCGCTGCCCTGCGCGACCACGGCCCCGTCGCCCCGGCGCAGAGCCTCGGGGTCGAGATCGATCTCCCGCGCATCCCAGTTCACGGTGTCGCCGCGGTCGAACTTGCCTTGGAAGGCGGCCCGGCGGTAGTCGCGGCGCTCCTCGGCGCGCGGGTTCTGGTTGGTCACCCGCCCCGGGTCGACGGCCCGGGTGACCGAACCGGTGGTGAACAATCGCCCCTCGGCGTCGAGCAGCAGCACGCCGAGTCGCCAGACCCGTTCGACCGGCACCATCACCGGTGCGCGCCGCACGCCGAGGATGGGCCGGCGGGTCTCGTAGGAGGCCAGCGCCTCCGTGCGCGCGCCCGACTCCTGCAGCGCCCGCACGGTGCCGGCCAGCAGCTCCCGGAGTCGGGCGGCGAGCGTGTCGTCGTCGGCGCGGTCGTCCATAGGGAGACGTTACCCGCCCGCGTGTGTCGGTGGTGTTACGTGTCGAGAAGGCGTGCGCGCCGGTCGCCCGCCCAGGCGAGCAGGATGGCGCCGCCGACACCGGCGAGCGAGCCCATCGCGGCGGCGCAGAGCGACTGCGGGTCGGGGCTCACGAGCACCACGAGCAGCAGGATGGTCGTCGTCACCGCCGCTCCGCCGGCGCCCGCGACGAGCGGCACGGGCGCCCGCAGCATCCACAGGCCGACGGTGCAGGCGGCGAGCACCGCGCCCAGCGCGACGCCGAGGGCCGCGCCCGCCGTCGCGGCCCAGAACACCGCGAAGACCAGGATCTCGGGCGACCCCGTGCCGCCGAGCGGGGCGGGGTCGAGCACGGTGTCGGGCAGGTAGGCGAGCAGGGCCGCGCCGGCCCCGAGCCGGGCGGCCAGAAGACCGCCGGCGGGGAGGGCGAGCACCGCGGTCGAGAGCGGAGGGCGGGGCTTCGCCGCCCTCCGCGTCGACCCGGGGGTCATACGCCGCCGCCCCCGCCCGACCCGGTGGCGCTGTCGGCGACCCGCTTCCAGTACAGCAACCAGTTGGCGCCGGCCGTGCGCGAGTTGATGAGGTTGATGGCGGGCCCGTTGTCTTTGCGCACCATCGCGTGCACGTAGAGGTGGAGGTACCCGCTCGGGTCGTTGTACCAGGAGAAGGTGATCAGGGAGCCCGCTCCGTCGAAGTGCCCGTCGAGGGCGAGGAACTGCAGCGCTCCCCCGTTCGCGGTCTGCGCCTTGACGGGTGCCGCCGTCGCCGTCCAGGTGAACGGCGTCACGCTGAGCGGGAGGATCTGACCGTCGACCGGGTAGGAGCGCGGCGCGCCGAAGATGGGGAAGTAGCAGTTGAAGCATCCGTGCAGCAGCCGCGACACCGCGTTCTCGCTCGCCTTCGGATGGTTGACCGACCACCCGGTGCTGCTGGTGGAGAAGTCGTAGCTGTAGAGCCACAGCGGGTCGAGTAGCACCGGGAACGCGGCGCCGTCGAGCTCGACGTGCTGCGTGAGCGTGCTGCCGCTCCACGAGTAGGAGGTGGGCAGCGAGCGGCCCGAGGCGTCGCGCGCCCACGGGGCGGCGAGGGTGCCGATGTAGTGGTGCGCCGCGTCGGAGAGGAGGGTGTCGCCGGTGGGCAGCAGCGTGGGGTAGCTGCCCTCGGGGAGCCCGAAGTCGTACGAGCTCTCCTCACCTGCGGTGGCGTCGGCGAGCGCCGTGAGCAGGCGAACCCCGTCGCGCACGGGCTGCAGGTACGACGCCGAGGAGTCGTCTGCGCCCTCGAACCAGGTGAGGCCCTGGGCTTCGTGCGCGACTCCGCGCGCGCCGCGCACCGTGATCGACACCGGGAGCCCCGCGCCCTCGGTCTCGGCGGGGGCGAGCTGCAGCGGCCCGGTGGCCTCGGCGGGGAGGTTCAGCTCGAACGGGGCGGCGCCGGTCTGGCGCTGCACCTCGGCGCGTTCGGCGGCCCCGAGGGGCGGCAGGGTCTCGTCGAGCAGCTCGGGAGCGAGCGCCTCGAGGAGGGCCTGCGGGTCGCGGATGCTCGGCCCGGCCTGCCCGGGCGGCGCTGCGGCCGCCGGCGCGGCGACGAACGCACCCCCGGCCAGGGCGACGAGGGCCACCCCCGCGAGGAGTGCGTGGCGCGAGGGACTGCGGAGCGAACGGGGCATGGACGAGCCTTTCTACGTCGATCGTCCCCACGAACCTGCCGTGCCCTCACTCTATAGACATACAGCGTTCGTGCCACATGTTTTCGAGCAGAACTCATCCTTTCGGCGGAGACCCGCGCCGCGCGCGCTCGGGAGCCGCCGCCCCCCGTTCGGGGTGAGGCGGAGGGGTGCAAGATCACGAGTCGGACACGACAGCGGTGTTTCACGCGGCCGAACCCGACTCGATCGACGGGCGTCGCCTATCCTGATCGCGATCCGACCGCACACCCGAGAGCAGCCATGACGACCCGCGACCTCCTCGACGGCCGACGACGACGACCTCGCAGGCGCGCCCGCGTCGCCGTGATCGTCTCGCTGGCCGTGGTCGTCGCGCTCGCGGCAGGGGCCGCCTTCGCGCTCTGGTGGCTCCCGCCCGTGCTCGCCGAGACGCCGCGCGAACGGCTCGTGGCCGCCACCACGGTCACCGTCTTCGACGACGAGGGGTCGGCCTCGGTCGTGCTGGAGCCGGGCTGGCTGGCGATCGGGGTGGGGCCGTTCCTGCCCACGGCCACCGCCACCCTGGAGAGCCCCGACGACGCCTACCGGGCGACCTTCGGCCTCTCCTCCCCCGAGGAGTTCGACGCGGCGGCGCTGCTCGACTCGCTCGGGTTCGAGGAGGTCGCGGCGACCTCGGGGGCCGCGGAGCCCGCGACGCCCGGCGCGACCCCGCCCGCGACGCCCGGCGCGACCCCGCCCGCCGTGCCCGATGAGCTCGCTTGGAGCGAAGAGACCCTCACCAGCGGGGCCGTCGTGCGGTACGCCGACGTCGTACGGGGAGACACGACCGTGACCGTCGCCTCCGTCAGCGCCCCCGCCGACGACCCGCACCGCTCGGTGCTGCTGACGCTCGTGGCGTCGACCCCCACCGCGAACGCCGCGCGCTACCGCACGGTGACCGCCCAGCTGCTCTCCTCGGTGACCTTCGGGCCGCCCGGGCATCCCACCGCCTCGCCCTCGGCGTCGCCGGCCGAGACGGGAGCCCCCCGATGACGCGCCGAACGGCAGCACGCCGCGCCGTGGGCGCCACCGCTCTCGCCGTCGTGGCGGCGCTCTTCGCCGGCTGCGCGAGCATCCCGCCCGCACCCGCGTGGACGCCCCCCGCGCCCGCGGTTCCGGCCGTCACCCTCGGCGACGGCACCGACGGCACGGCCGGCAGCGCGGCCGGCGGAGCAGACGCACCGGCCGACCCCGCTGCCGCCGCCCCGACCGCACCCGGCCTCGATGTGCGGCTGCTCTACAACGCCGACCCCGCCTCCCCCGTGGCGGCCCGCTGGGGCGAGATCCCCGGCAACGACTCCTTCACCGCTCTGCTCCGCGGCCGGGTCACCGACGCCATCGCCGCGCACGCCGCGGCCACGGGCGTCGCCTACCGCCCGGCCGCCGACGCACCCGACATCGGCGCCGACATGCGCGGCTGCCTACCCGGCTCGTCGACGAGGCCGGCGGCCGAGGTGCTCGCCGACCCCGGCCTCGCGCCGCAGACCGGTGGCCCCGTGCTCTCCGTCAGCTGCGAGGTGAGGGCCGCGGCCGGCGACATCCTGGTCGAGGCGCTGCGCATCATCACGGCCGCCGACGGGCAGGTCACCTCCGACGAGACGACCGTCTACTACGTGCAGACCTCGGGCGGCTTCATCACGACCAGCGACACCTTCCTCAGCGACGACGGCCTGCGCATCCTGCTGAAAGACCTGGTCGAGGCGCTCAAGATCTCCGCCGGCGCCCTGCGCCCCGAGATGACCCAGAGCGTCGACGAGTTCCCCCTCGAGCAGCTGCGCACGGTCTTCGCGCGGCACACCTTCGCCGCCGACGGGTCGCTGCGCATCACCGTGCCGAGCGACTTCACCACGCCCGAGCTCGATCGGCTCGCCCGCGTGCCCCGCCCCAACCCGTTCGTCATGACCGTGCCGGCGGCCGAGGTCGCGGCGCTGCTCACCCCGCAGGGCGCCGAGATCCAGTCGGTGCTCGCCTCGGGCGCCCCGCTCGTGCTCCCCGACGGGCCCACCCGCGGCCAGCAGCAGGTCGACTGCGGCCTCTTCGCCTGCGTGGCTCTCACCTACGACGACGGACCAGGCGAGTACACCGACCAGGTGCTCGACGATCTCGACGCGCGCCGGGCCGCCGCCACCTTCTTCCTGCAGGGCTACCGGGTGGGGTCGCGCCCGACGACGGTGCAGCGGATGCGCGACGAGGGTCACGAGATCGGGAACCACAGCTACAACCACCCCGATCTGACGAAGCTCACCGACGAGCAGATCCGCGACCAGCTCGAGCGCACGAGTGCCGCCATCGCGAGCGTCACCGGCTCCGCCCCCACCACCTTCCGGCCGCCCTACGGCGCCGTCGACCAGCGGGTGCTCGACCAGACGAAGCTCCCCGCCATCCTCTGGACGGTCGACACCAACGACTGGCAGCTCCCCGACGACGCCACCCTCATCTCGCGTGCGGTGGCGCAGCCAGGGCCGGGGGCGATCGTCCTCCTGCACGACGTGCACGAGAACACCGCCCGCATGACGCCCGCCATCGTCGACGGGCTGCTCGGCCGCGGCTTCACCGCCGTGACCCTCGAGCAGCTGCTCGGCGGCCGCCTGCCGGCCCCGCACACCACGACCAGCCACGGCTGACGGCGCCGGCCCTGCGGGGCTCACCGTCGCGCCGCGAGACCCGCCCACGCGTACGAGAGCCCCAGCAGGATGCTGGTGCCGATCGCCATGGGCGCCTCCAGCTCGGGCACGAGCATCATCACGACCAGACCGGCGACCGAGACGAGGATGCCGATCGCCGCGGCCACGGGCACGACCCGGTGGCGGAGGCCTGCGATGGCGAGCAGCACCGGCCCGACGAACACGCCGAGCGGCGCGGCGAGGCCCACGGGCCACGCGAGGGCGTCGATCTCGTGCAACCCGTCCCAGCCCACCACCGGCAGGATGAACAGCTGCGTGTAGGCGGAGAGCTGGATGAACAGCATCCCGAACCAGCTCAGCTGCACCCCGAGCACACCCGTCGGCGAGTGCCGGAACTTCGACATGAGCGAGCCGAGGCCGGCCATGATGAGCACGGCGCCGAGGCCGAAGGTGACCTGCGCGGCGATCTCGTGCGGCAGCGAGGTGGTGCCGGAGTGGCCGGGCACGAGGTGGAGTGCGTGGCTGACGGCGTAGACGAACCCGCCCACGGCGAGGGTGAGCGCTTTCGCCCGCTGACCGGGGCGCCAGTCACGGCGCTCGCGGGCGCCGGGCGCGGTGGCGGTGCCCTCGCCCGAACCGGGGGTGGACTGCATCGCGTGGGTCGTGGTGACGGGTGCGGTCGCTGACATGGTGGATCTCCGTTCTGTGTCGCGGTGGCCCGCGGTGCCCTCGCGGTGAGGAGCACGGGACCACCGTAGGAACGGACGGGAACCGCGGATGCGGTGATGCAGCGCGTGCAAGCGGCCTGCAACAGGGGATTGCAGACGACCCGATCGCGGTCAGGAACGCGCCGCCGCCACGGCCCGCACGGTGTCGCCGAAGGAGCGGGTGGTTCCGGTCTCGACGGCGGCCTGCCATTCGTCGGGGGTGAGCGCGGTGCGGGTGCGGGCGCGGTAGTCGACGGCGTAGCCGCCGTCGGAGGAGACCGGGTCGTAGTCGTGCCGCGGCCCGACCTGGTCGAGCGCCGCGAACACCTCGGCGGCGAGCCGGTGCCGCTCGAGCACCACGAGCGCGCAGCCCGCGATGTTCACCGCGGCGCAGGCCGACTGCCAGTCGCCCGACCGCACGCAGTTCGCCGCGGCCGTGAGCAGCACCCCGAGCGCCTCGCCGGCGCGCCCCACCTCGAGCAGCGTCTTGCCCGTGGTGTAGGCGGTGCCGCGCATCGCCCAGCCGTGGCCGAGCGCGGTCGCCCTCACGTAGGCCTCGTCGAGGCAGGCCAGCGCCTGGGCCGGCTTGCCGAGCGCCCGCAGCGCGTCGCCCCGGATATGCAGCTCGTTCACCGCGAGCCACTCGGGAATCGCCCCGGGCGGCGCGGCGGCGATCTCGGCCGAAGCGAGGGCGAGCTGCCGCTCCGCCTCCGCCGCGTCGCCCGCGCCCGCGTCGAGGTAGGCGCGCTGCGTGGCGGCGATCATGCGGTAGGCCGCGCTGTCGGCGCGGGCGGCGGCGGCGGCGAGCACGTCGACCCACTGCGACACGCGCCCCACGGTCTCGACGATCGCACTCATGAACGTCGCGGCGTGGGCGGCGCGCGCCTCGGCGAGCGGCTCGTCGGGGCCCTCGAGCGCGAGCGCGGTGCGGATGCTGCCGAGCGCGTACGGCACCATGCCCCGCTCGTACCAGTACCAGGCCTGGGCGCCCACCAGTCGCACCGCCGTCGACCGGTCTCCCCGGGCGACCGCGTTGCCGAAGGCGAGGTGCAGGTCGCGACGCGAGATGTCGAAGCGGGCGCGCATGGCCAGCCCGCCGGCGGTGACGAGCTGGGGGCTGTCGCGCTCGACGAAGTCGAGCATCCATGCGCCGTGCCGCACGTACCAGGCGTCGGCATCGATGCCGAGCTCGTCGAGCATCGCCCGGGCCACGGCTCGCACCGAGTCGAGCAGCACGAACCGTCGGGCGCCGCCGTCGAGCACGGTCGCCGACACCAGCGACTTGCGCACGAGCGACAGCAGCAACGCGCGGGCGTCCGCCAGGTCGCACACCGCGCTCACCGCCTGATGGCTGAACTGCCCGCCGAACAGCGACAGCTCGGCGAGCAGCCGCCGCTCGTCGTCGCCGAGCAGCGACAGGCTCCAGCGGATGGCGTTGTCGAGGCTGCCGTGCCGGCCGGTCGCCGAGGCCGTCAGCGGGATGCGCCGGTCGGTGCGGATCGACTCGAGCAGCTCGTCGACCGTGAGCACGTCGAGCCGGGAGGCCGCGAGCTCGAGCGCCAGCGGGATGC
This sequence comes from Herbiconiux sp. SALV-R1, assembly GCF_013113715.1. Classification (GTDB taxonomy): domain Bacteria; phylum Actinomycetota; class Actinomycetes; order Actinomycetales; family Microbacteriaceae; genus Herbiconiux. Next base: position 1,160,683 of record NZ_CP053344.1, on the reverse strand, counting down.
CCTCGAGCGCCTCGCACAGACTCGTCACCGTGTCGAGCGCGTCGGGGTCGAGGGCGCCGTCGCCCAGGGTGTCGGCGACCCGGTGCAGGAACAGTTGCACCGCATCCGGAGCATCACCCCCGGTCATCGGACCGAGCGCGACGATGCGCTCCCCCGGCATGCGCAGCGACTCGCGGCTGGTCACCACGATGGACAGGCCCTCGCACCGGCCAAGCAGCTCGGCGACGAGGGCGGCGACGGTGCCGAGCACGTGCTCGGCGTTGTCGACGACGAGCAGAGCGCGCCGCCCGGTGAGCACCTGGGCGACCGAGTCGAGGGTGTAGCGCGGCGCGCCGATGACCGTGGCGAGCAGCGGCAGCACCTGTTCAGAGTCGGTGGCGAGCGTGAGGTCGAGCAGCCACTGCACCTCGTCGACGGAACCGGGAGTGCGCCGGGCCGCCTCGACGGCGAGCCGCGTCTTGCCGACGCCCGCGGGCCCGACCAACGACACCAGGCGCGAGGCGGCACGCCCGCGGGCGAGCAGATCGAGCTCGCGCGCCCGGCCCACGAAGTGGGTGAGCGGGATGGGGATGCCGATGCGCTCGACCCCGACCTCGAGGTCGTCTCCCGTGGCGAGCACGACGGGGTCTTGCCGCACGATCGACTGACGCAGCTCCAGCAGCCCGCTTGGAGCCACCGCGCCCCGCTCGTCGGCGCGGCGCAGGAAACCGTCGACCGCCGCCAGCGCGTCGCTCGTGCGGCCCGCGCGGGCCAGGGCGAGGGCGCGCACGAGCAGGGGCTCCTCGCGGTCGGGGAACCGGCCCACGATCTGGTCGGCGAGCAGCGCGGCGACGGCGTGCTCGCCGTGGTCGCTGCGCCAGCGGGCGAGCTCGAGCAGGGCGTCGGCCCTCAGCTCCCAGAGCTCGTCGCGCTCCCGCCCCACGAAGGGGTGCTCGCCGAGGCCCGCGAACGGCTCGCCCTGCCACGACCGCTCAGCCGCGGCGATCGCCTCGGCACGGGCAGCCGGGGCGAGCGTCGCCGCGCGCTCGATGCCGTCGCGGTAGGCCAGCAGGTCGACGGATGCGCGGGGTACGTCGAGCAGATAGCCGTCACGGCTGCCGCGCAGCACCTCACCCCACTCGCGACCGCGCAGCCGCGAGATGTGGGCGCGCAGGCTCGACAGCACCGCCTCGGGAGGATCGGCCCAGAGCTCCGCGATGAGGAGCTCGGCCGAGACCGGCTCGCCGGCGTCGAGCGCGAGCCGCGCGACGATGCCGCGCGGAATGCCCCCGCGCACGGGCACGACGACGTCTCCGTTCCGCGCGACCGCCGTGCCCGACAGCCCGATCATCCACTCCGTCACCAGCTCCCCCTGCCGATCGTGCGACTCAGCCTAGGCTGTGTCTCGCAATTCGGCGGGCGGCGAGGACGTGCCCGGGTGGTGCGATCGCAAGGCGGAAGAGGAGCCGATAGCGGCGCTATCGGCGACGATGACAACGCCGCGAGCGTGCCGACCGGGTGCGCCGCAGCGCCTGCCGAATTGTGAGACACAGCCTAGAGCTCGAACGGAGCCGAGGGCAGGGCCGAGGTGAGGCGCAGGGTCTCCCGCACGGTGAGCCTCCGGCCGGCGGCGACGGCGCGGGCGAACTCCTCGGGCGTGAGGCCCACCGCCACCAGGTCGCGGTGCACCTGGGCGTCCTCCCCTTCCGCGGTGACGGGGTTGTACGAGTAGCGCTCGCCCAACTGGTCGACCGCGCCGAGCAGCTGAGCGCCCTCCTCGTGCCGCTCGACCAGGGCGCACGCGCCCGCGAGGGTGTGCAGCAGGGCGAGCCCCGAGGTGGCGTCGTCGGCGGCGAAGCTCGCCGCCGCGCCCCCGCGCAGCACGGTCACGGCCTCGCGCGGCCGCTTCGTCTCGACCAGCACCTTGCCCGCCACGTAGGCAGCCGACGACCTGATCCACTCGTGCCCCGCCTCGGAGGCGAGACGGTGCGACAGGCCCAGGGCGGCGAGCGCCTCGTCGGCGCGCCCGAGAGCGCGCAGCATCTGCCCCTGGCACATGGCGACCTCGCTGCGCACCCAGGGTTCGGTCTCGACAGCTGCCGCGCTCGCGGCGCCCATCAGCTGCTCGGCCAGCTCCGCCTCCCCGAACAGCGACCGGCCGTAGGCGGTCTGCGCCAGCGCGAGGGCCTGCACGGCGCGGTCGCCCGCCGTCTCGGCCGCCTCGTAGGCGAGACGGATGTACTCGAACGCCGCCGGGGCGTCGCCCAGCTGGTAGGCCAGCAGGGTCACGCCGATGTAGGCGGGCGCGTCTTCGACGGGATCGTGGTCGCCCGGCAGGGCGAGCGCGCGCTCGAGGGCGGCACGGCCGTCGACGAGCATGCCCTTGAGGAACCAGTAGTGCGACAGCGCCCCGCAGATGCGCAACGCGGTGGAGCGGTCGAGCGTGCGGTTGGCGGTGGCCAGGGCGAGCTGCAGGTCGGGCCAGGCGGCCTCGATCTCGAGCCGCGCCGATCGGGCGTCGGTGGTGCGCAGCAGCGGCCCGAGCCGCTCGGCGAGCCCGGCGAACCAGAGGCTGTGCCCGCGCCACCACTCCTCGGGCACGTCGGCCCCGCCCGGCTCCTCGCGGAGGAAGGCGCGCACCGATTCGAGCAGACGGTAGCGGCGCGCGCCGCCCTCGCCGTCGGTCGGGGTGACGAGCGACTTCTGCACCAGGTCGAGGGTCGCCTCGGCGGCCGCCTCGCCGCAGACACCGCGCACGGCGTCGAGCGTGAAGGAGCCCGCGAAGCGCCCGAGCTGCTGCAGCAGCTCCTGCTGCGACGCGTCGAGCAGCTGGTAGCTCCAGCGGATGGAGCTGGTGAGGCTGGCGTGCCTGCCGTCGGCGTCTCCCGGGCCGGCGAGCTCGAGCGCGCGCTCGAAGAGGGAGTCCTCGAGCTCGCCGAGGCTCAGCACGTCGAGGCGCGAGGCGGCGAGCTCGAGCGCGAGCGGGATGCCGTCGAGGGCACGGCAGATGCGGCCGATCGCGCCGGCGGCCCTGTCGTCGCCCGCTCCGGGCTCCGCTCCGAACCCCGCGCCCACGGGGGCTGCCGCAACCGGCTCACCGAACAGGTCGTCGTCGTCGAACCCGCCCAGGAAGCCCGCGGCGTCGGCGGCGCGCTCGAGGAACAGCTCCACCGCGTCGGGCTCGGCCTCGCCGACGAGCGGCTCCAGCCGCACCACGCGTTCGCCGGGGATGCGCATCGACTCCCGGCTGGTGGTGAGCACCTGCAGCTGCGGGCACAGCGCGGTGAGTGCCACCGCGAGCGATGCGACGGCACCCAGCACGTGCTCGGCGTTGTCGAGCACGAGCAGCACCCGGCGCCCGCCGAGACGGGTCGCGATCGCGGCGACGTCGTGCTCGGTCGCACCCACCGCGTCGGCGACGACGGTCACCACGGCCTCGGGCGACGCAGCTGCGGTGAGCTCCACCATCACCTGCTCGTCGTCGACCGCGGCGGTCGACTGACGGGCCACCTCGATGGCGAGCCTGGTCTTGCCGACGCCCGCCGCCCCCACGATGGTGACGAGCCGCGAGGCGCCGCGCGCCTCGGCGACCACGGCCCGCTCGCGGGCACGGCCGATGAACCGGGTGAGCGGAATGGGGATGCCGCTGCGCTCGACCGCGGCGGCCGACAGGCCCGCCGACACCACGGCCGGGTCGCGGCGCACCACGGCGAGCCGCAGCTCGGCCATGCGGGCCGGCAGGTCGAGGCCCTGGGCTTCGGCGAGCCGCTCGCCCAGCCCGTCGATGGCCTCGAGCGCCTCGGAGCTGCGCCCGGAGCGGGCGAGCGCCGTCGCGAGCAGCCGCGTGGGCTTCTCGTCGAACGGATGCCGGGAGACGAGAGCGGCGAGCGGCGCCACGGCGACGGCGTGCTCGCCCCGCTCGAGCAACAGCTCGGCGAGGGTCTCCACCGCGCCGCGCCGCTCCTCGAGCACCCGGTCGCGCAGCGCCCGCACGAAGGCGAAGCCCTCGAGACCGCGGAGCGGCTCGTGGGCGGCGAGCGCCTCGGCCGCGGCGAGCGCCTCGAGCGCCTCGTCGGCCCCGAGGCCGTGCTCCGCCGCGCGACCGAGCAGCGCACGGAAGCGGAGCACGTCGACCGCCTCGGCCGGCACGTCGAGCAGGTAGCCCTGACGGTCGCCGTGGATCGCCGCCGGGAAGCCCTCGCTGCGCAGCCGCGAGATGCGGGAGCGCAGGTTCGTGAGCGCCGTCGCCTGATCGTCGGGCCAGAGTTCCGCGATGAGCTCGTCGGCGCTCACCGGCTCGCCCGCCGAGAGGGCGAGCCGGGCGACGATGGCGCGGGGGATGTCTCCCCGCAGCACCACCGCATCCTGACCCGACCTCACGGTGAGCGGACCGAACAGGCCGATCGACACGGCGGATGCGTCAGTGCGGGTCACGGGGATCACGATAGCCGTGCTCACGCGAAGCTCGCGATGACACTGCCGACGGCGCGGTCGATGGCGCCGAGGTCGTCTTCGCTCAGCGCGGTGACGGCCATCGCCATGAGGTAGCTGCCGTCGTTCGCCACGGCCGAGACCATGAGGTAGTCGGCGCCGGTCTCGCCGCAGCCCACCCAGTAGTCGAACACGCCGGTGTGTGCGCCGTCTTCATAGGTGTCGGAGGTGGAGAGCTGGCAGCCCGACTCCTGCAGGTAGGGGGTCACGAGCTGCAACCAGTCCTGCGGGGTCGTGTTCGACACGGCGGTGTCGGAGGCGAGCGCCGAGATGCCGGGCACGCTCCAGCCGCTGTCGTAGGCGGCGAGGTCGGTCGAGGCCTCGATGCTCTTGTAGGTGTTGCCCTTGCCGTCGGTGAACGGGGCGAGGTCGCGGTCGGCCCAGGCGGTCGGCACGTCGACGGCGAGGCCCTGGGTCTCGTCGATGACGGTCTCGAAGTCGGCGAGGTCGGTGCCCCCGCCGCTTCCCCCGGAGCCACCGCTGCCCGAGCCGCCGCTGCCACCGGAGCCCGAGGTGCCGAGCACGGTCACCGCCTCGACGGCGGTGCCGTTGAACTGGCCCTCGTAGTACACGCCGTCGCTCGGGCGGTAGAGCTCCACCGAGAGGGTGGCGTCCTGCCCGTGGGTGCGGAGCACGTCGCAGTAGTCGGAGAGGGTTCCGTCGGCGCCGAGCCCGACACCCTCCATGCGGGTGAGCAGGTCGCCGGGCTCGACACCGGCCTTGTCGGCGGCGGAACCCGAGGCGATCGAGTTCACCCAGACACCGAGGCCCTGCCCGCTGTCGTCGACGAGCGCGGTGCCGTTCACGCCGAGGCTCAGCACGCTCTCGCCGGCGGCGAGCCGCTCGATGACGTCGCGGGCCTCGTCGCGGTGGATGGCGAGGTTCTGGTCGTACTGGTCGTTGCCGGCGTAGTTCACGCCGACGATGCGGCCGTCGGTGTCGACGAGCGGCCCGCCGGAGTTGCCGGGGCGGATGCGCGCATCGTGCTCGATGGTGTGGTCGAGGCTCGCCCACGGGGTGTCCTGCGCGGTGTCGGCCTTCGAGACGATGCCGCGGGTCATGGTGAAGGTCGGGTCGCCGAGCGGGAAGCCCGCCGCGTACACGTCCATCGCCGTCGGGATGTCGCCGTCGTGCCAGCCGAGCGTGGGGTAGCCCTCGCCCTGCAGGTCGATGACGGCGAGGTCGAGGCACTCGCTCGAGCCGAGCACCTTCGCGTTGAGCGTCTTCGACTGGTCGCCGCCGCGCCACACCTTGAGCGTGCCGGCACCCACCACGACGTGGTTGTTGGTGACCACGAGGCCGCTCGGGTCGATGACGAAGCCCGAGCCGCGGCCGGCGCCCTCGAAGGCGCCCTCCGGCGAGACGAAGGTGCCGACGGCCTCGATCTGCACGACCGCCGACTGCACGTCGTCGAAGCCGACGCCGGTCGACGAGCCGTCCGAGCCGCCGCCGCCGGCGCCGCCGGCGCCGCCGGGGGCACCGATCGAGAAACAGCCCGTGAGGGCGAGGGTGAGCGACACCCCGAGTGCGGCGACGCCGCCACCCCGGGCGAGTCGGGTGGAGAGAATGCGTTCTGAAGTCATGCTCCGACGGTAGAAAAAGGCCGCGCCCCGCGGTGATCGCTTGCACCCCGCTCAATCGCCGTGCAATCGGGGCCGCGCGGCGCCGCGCTTCGCCGTACGGGATACCCCGTGCCCTCCCGCGCGCCACCCCGCGGATGTGGTTCTGTACTGTCATGTCGACCACAGCATCCGTCGCCCCGCCGAGGGTACGCCGCTCGCACCCCGCCGTCTGGATCGCCCTCGCGGGGGTGATCGTCGGTCTCGCAGTGGCCGGCACGGGAGGGGCGCTCGGCCACAACCGGCTGCTGTTCGCCGTGGGCGGCTTCGTCTCGTGCGGCGCGGCCCTGCTCGCCGCGGGCGTGAGCCTGCACCGGCTCCTCGCCATCGGCTCGCTCACCGGCCGGCGGGCCGCGACCTGGCTCGGCGTGGCCTCGGGGGTGCTGGCCTTCGTGGTCGCGCTCGTGGTGGAGCTGTCGGCGGGTCACATCCCCGGGTTCCTCGGCTCGACGGAGGGCTCCTTCGTGCTGGCGGGGCCGATCGAGGAGGCGATGAAGCTGGCACTCCCGCTCATCCTGCTCGCCGCAGGACCACGGATGCTGCGCGAGCCACGCCTCGGCGTGTGGATGGTGTTCGTGGGTGCCGCCCTGTTCGGGGTCGTCGAGGGAACGATGTACGTGGCCAACGAGGCGATCCCGACCGCCTCGACGACGGCGGGCGCCGCGGCTCAGGCCGACGCCGACGCCATCATCGCCGTCGCCGGGCCCGTGCTCACCACCCTCGAGCGCACCGTCGTCGAGCTCATGCACCCCTTCATCACGGTCGGTGCGGCAGCCCTCATCTGGCTCGCGGTCGCCCGCCGGCGCTCGGTCGCCGCCTGGATCATCGGCGCCTTCCTCATCGCCGCCGCACTGCACTCCTTCAACGACGCCGTCATCGGCGGGCCGTGGCTGCGCGCGGTGAACGCCTACCTGCCGCTGCTCGCGAACTCCCTTTTCGTGCTCCTGGTGTACCTGTTCTGGTACCGCCCCCAGGTGCGCCGCACCATCCCCGCCGACCTCGCCGCCGCCAACCCGAGGCGCTGGCGCCCGGTCGGCTAGCGGACAGGGGCAGGTCGACTCGCGATGACTGACGGCAGGGATGCAGTCGCATCGACCCAGCGGCGCGCAGCCGGCGAATCCACGCGGCGATGTCCCGAGCGGACGCCAGGTCCTTCTCGAGGTCCCTGGAATGGATCGGTTCGTGGTGGGCCGAGCGGTTCCTCACGAAGTTCAGCTGCTGCATCCGGAACGCCACATCCTTCTGACGGGTGCGGAGATCGGCAGCGCCGTGAGGGAACGCACGGTGGGTGGCAGGAACCCAGAGTGCAGTCAGGTACCGGGACTCGACGAGATAACGCCAGAAACCCAGCGGCAGTTCAGCGATGACACGCCCGTGGACCTCCCTGCGACGGCCTCGTCGAGTCGCTCGGTCTCGCGCCTTCCGAAGGTCCGCCTCGCCCTGCTCGTCGAGTGCGGCGAAGTCGAACCACGACGGGTCAGCTCGGCGTCGATGAGCCCAGGCGCGAAGCTCGCGGTCGAGCGCATTGCGTGTCAAGACCTCGACCATCGACGTGAGCTCCATCACGCTGGCGGCTGCGCGCATGTTCCACTCGTAGAGTTCGAAGGCTTCGGGGACACCGCCGCCGCACGTGTGCAGGTACGAACCGAGGCGCTCTGCTGTGTCGAGCGGAAGCAGGTCGAGGTACGTGTCGGTCTCGACAAAACCGGATGAGGTCGACAATCAGCCTCCATGACGTAGACTCGTGCACGAAGACCCCGGAACGATCACTGGTCCAGCCACATCGCCGGGGTTTCGTCTTGTCACCTGCGGCTGCCCCGGCCCCCTGGGTCAGTCGCGTGACGGAGTCAGCGAGATGTTACTCCGACGCATCGGATTTGTCGTCGGTGTCGGTGTCGTCGTCTGGGCCCTCGGCCGTGTCGCCGACCTCGACGGGGCCGTCGGGGCCCAGTTCTGATTCGATCTCGTACGGGTCTCCGCTGGTGTCGGTCATGCGTCTAGCCTGCCCCTCGGCCGCGGATCCGGCATCGGCGCGCCGGGTAACCTTGAGACGATGACCGAGTCACGCAGCACGCCCAGTACGCTCAGCGCCACCACGCCCGCCCCCGCGCCGCCCCTCGTCGTCGTCGGCGGCGTGTCGGGTTCGGGCAAGTCGACCGTGGGCTCGCAGCTCGCGGCGGCCCTCGGGGTTCCCTTCATCGACGGCGACTCGCTGCACAGCGCGGCGAACATCGAGAAGATGTCGGCCGGGCACGCGCTCACCGACGACGACCGGCTGCCCTGGCTCGAAACGGTGGGCCGCACGCTCGGCGAGCACGCCGAGGGCGGACTCGTGGTCGCCTGCTCGGCGCTCCGCCGACGCTATCGGGAGCTCATCCGCTCCGAGGCCCCCGGGGTGTTCTTCGTCGTGCTCACGGGGCCGCGCGAGGTGCTCGAGCAGCGACTCGGCAACCGCCCCGGCCACTTCATGCCCGCGTCGCTGCTCGACTCGCAGCTGGCCACCCTCGAACCGCTCGAACCCGGCGAGCACGGCGCCGAGGTGGGCTTCACGGATGCTCCTGCCGACATCGTCACCCAGATCGAGACCGCGCTGGGTCGCTGAGCCTCGCGGGAGCGCCCGAAGCCGTGCTCAGCCCAGGTGGCCCGACAGCCGCCCGTGGAAGAGCTGGCTGCGGTCGTCGAGCCCCGTCACCACGGCGGCCGCGCCGTGCTTCTCGTACCGCGTCACCACGGCGTCGACGGCGGCCACGCTCGAGGCGTCCCAGATCTGGGAGTCGCTGAAGTCGATCTCCACCCGCTCGGGGTCGTCGGCGTACGAGAAGCGCTCCACCAGGTCGTTGCTGCTGCCGAAGAAGAGCGGGCCGTGAACGGCGTACCGGGCCACAGCATCCTCACCCTCCCCCGTCACCACCCGGGTCACCGAGATGACGTGCGCCACGCGCCGGGCGAAGAGCACCATGGCCAAGAGCACGCCACCCGCCACCCCGAGCGCGAGGTTGCCGGTGGCCACCACGACCACCACCGTCAGCACCATCACGAGCGTCTCGGGCACGGGCATGCGCCGCAGCGTCGACGGGCGCACGCTGTGCCAGTCGACCGTGGTGAGCGCGACGATCATCATCACCGCGGCGAGGGCCACCATCGGGATGCGCGCCATCACGTCGCTCAGCAGGGTCACCAGGGCGAGCAGCACGAGCCCCGCCACGAAGGTCGAGATGCGGGTGCGTGCCCGTGCCATTTTCACGTTGACGACGGTCTGGCCGATCATCGCGCATCCGGCGATGCCACCGTAGAAGCCGGCGAGGATGTTCGCCACGCCGAGCGCCCACGACTCCCGGTTCTTCTGCGAGCGGGTGTCGGTGATGTCGTCGACGAGCTTCGCGGTGAGGAGCGTCTCCATGAGGCCGACGAACGCGATGCTGAGCGCGGTGGGCAGCACGATGCCGAGGGTCTGCAGGTCGAACGGCACGACCCAGGGGGTGAGGCCTGGGAGGGCGCCGCCGATGGCGCCTTCGTCACCGACGTCGGGCACGTCGAGCCCGGCGATCACCACGATCGCGGTCACCACGACGATCGCCACGAGCGGGGCAGGAACGGCCTTGGTGAAGCGGGGCAGCACGACGACGATGAGCACCGTCGCGGCGAACAGCGGGTACACCACCCAGGGCACGTCGACGAGGTGCGGCACCTGCGCGACGAAGATGAGGATGCCGAGGGCGTTCACGAAGCCGATCATCACGCTGCGGGGGATGAAGCGGGCGAGCCGGGCGAAGCCCAGCGCACCGAACGCGATCTGCACGATCCCGGCGAGGAGCACGGCGGGGAGCAGGTACTCGACCCCGTGCTCCTTCACCATCGGGGCGACGACGAGGGCCACGGAGCCCGCCGCAGCGGTGACCATGGCGGGGCGGCCGCCGAGCACCGACATGGTGAGGGCGAGCACCACCGAGGCGAGGAGGCTCACGATCGGGTCGACGCCGGCGATCACCGAGAACGAGATCACCTCGGGCACGAGGGCGAGGGTCGTCACGATGCCGGCGAGCACCTCGCGGCTGAGCAGCACCGGGGAGCGGAGGGCCTTCATGGTGGTGAGCCCCTGCGGGCCCGTGTCGAGGCCCGCGGCCTCACCTGGTGTCGTCGCGCGCGCGATCGTCGTCTCCCTCCGTCGGTGAACCCGCCGGATGGGGTCGGTTCCATGCTAGGCGGTGCGCCGGGTGGCGCTCGCCTCTTGCCGGGTGTCGGTGGCGGATGCTGTACTTCCGTCACGAGCGCAGCCATCTCCGCCGACGGAACGACGATCGCCTACACCGTCGTGGGTGACGGGCCGCCCGTCGCGATCGTGGGCGGTGCGTTCTCCACCGCTGCCGCGGGCGCGCCGCTCGCCGCGGCGCTGGCCGAGGCGGGCTACCGGGGTGTGACGATCGACCGCCGGGCGCGGGGCGAGAGCGGCGACACCGCTCCCTACGCCCCGGAGCGCGAGGCCGACGACCTCGCGGCCGTCATCGAGGCCGTCGGCGGCGACGCCGCGGTGCTCGGGCACTCCTCGGGCGCGGTGCTCGCACTGTTCGCCGCCGCGCAGGGCGTGCCGGTGCGGCACCTGTTCCTCTCGGAGCCGCCCTTCCGCTTCGGGGTCGACGAGCCGGCCGCCGACCTGCCCGAACGGCTGCAGGCTCTCGTCGACGGGGGCCGCTCCGGCGACGCGGTCACGCTCTTCCAGCGCGAGGCCGTGGGCCTTCCCGAGGCGGTGGTGCAGCAGATCCGCTCCAGCCCGATGTTCGACTCGCTCGTGCCGCTTGCCCAGTCGGTGGTCTACGACGCCCTGCTCACGCGCGCCGTCTCCACCCCCACCCCCGCCATGCTGGCCGTCTCGACCCCCGTCACGATCCTCCGCGGCGACCCCACCTTCCCGATGCTCGTCACCGCTGCCGACCGCCTCGCCGCCGCCATCCCCACCGCCGAACTCGTCATCGTCCCCGAGTCCCACGACCACGGCCTCGACCCCGCCGGCACCACCCGCGAACTCACCCGCCGCCTCCCCCTCCCCGCCTAACCCGCACCTCCTCCCCCACCACTTTCTTGCGGACAAAGTCCGTCGGAACGTGGGATGGGACGGACTTTGTCCGCACGAAAGTGGGAGGTCAGGTGGTGCGGGTGCAGCGGGACTCGCTGGTGACGGTGAGGGTGGTGGAGCCGTCGCCCTCGGCGGCGGCGACCACGGTCATCGGCACGAGGTTCTTGCCGATGAGCTTTAGCGTGATGCCGCCGGAGGTCGAGTCGCCGCCGGCCGCCCCGTCGTCGGTGGGGGCCGTCGTGTCGGTGGTGACGTACCAGCCGTCGGACTCGTAGTGCAGCCGCACCTGCTCGGCCCAGGTGGCCGCGTCGAGCCCGGGCACGGAGCCGAGCACGCGCGTGACGGCCGCCTGCTCCTCGGCGCTGCCGTCGGGGCAGGCCTGCACGACGGTGTTCTCCTCATCGGTCGCCGGGGTCGAACCCTCCGGCAGCAGCGCGACGAGCCCGTCGATCTGCGTGGTGACCTCGGCGGTGACACCGTCGAGGGTGGTGGGGGTGTCGGGCCGCACGGTCGCGATGCCGATCCACACGGCGGCCACGATCACGGCGGCGATCCCTGCGGTGATGAGGGTCGCCGGGCGCAGCAGCCCGCCCCACTTCTCCCCGCGATCGGGCATCACGGGCAGCTTGCGGCGCGGCAGCAGCCTGAACTGCTTGAGCGAGTCACTCCGGCCGGCCGGCTTGTTCCGCTCGTCGCTCATGCTTCCACCCTATGGGGCAGGCGTCTCGGCATCCTGAGGGTCCCCTCCTCCGCCTTCTTACGGACAAAGTCCGTCCAAACTCACTTTCGGACGAACTTTGTCCGCAAGAACGTGGGGGCGGGGGGCGGGATGCGCGGGTCAGCGCTCGGTGAGGCGGCCCGCGTCGACGTGCCAGTGGCGGGTGAGGCGCACGGTGTCGAGCATGCGGCGGTCGTGGGTGACGAGGAGCACGGTGCCGTCGTAGGAGTCGAGTGCCTGCTCGAGCTGCTCGATGGCCGGCAGGTCGAGGTGGTTCGTGGGCTCGTCGAGCACGAGCAGGTTCACCCCGCGCGCCTGCAGGAGCGCGAGCCCCGCCCGGGTGCGCTCGCCGGGCGAGAGCTCGGCCGCGGGCCGCCCCACGTGGTCGGCCTTGAGGCCGAACTTCGCGAGCAGCGTGCGCACCTCGGCCACGGGCCACTCGGGCACCTGCGCCTCGAACGCCGCCGTGAGCGACGTCGCCGACGCGTCGCCGAGCACCGCCCGCGCCTGGTCGATCTCGCCGATCGCCACCGACGACCCGAGCGACGCACTCCCGGCCGAGGGCTGCACCCGCCCGAGCAGCAGCCCGAGCAGCGTCGACTTGCCCGCGCCGTTCGGGCCCGTGATGCCGATGCGGTCGCCCGCCGCCACCTGCACCGACACCGGCCCGAGCGTGAACGACCCGCGCGACACCACCGCCGAAGACGCCGTCGCCACCACGCTCGACGACCGCGGCGCCGCGCCGATGGTGAACTGCAGCTGCCACTCCTTGCGCGGCTCCTCCACCTCGTCGAGCCGCGCGATGCGACTCTCCATCTGCCGCACCTTCTGCGCCTGCTTCTCACTCGACTCGCTCGACGCCTTGCGCCGGATCTTGTCGTTGTCGGGCGCCTTTCGCATCGCGTTCCGCACACCCTGACTCGACCATTCGCGCTGCGTGCGGGCCCGCGCGACGAGGTCGTCCTTCTTCGCCGCGAACTCCTCGTACTCCTCGCGCGCGTGCCGCTTCGCCACCGCCCGCTCCTCGAGGAACGAGTCGTACCCGCCCCCGTACACGCGGTTCGTGCCCTGGGCCAGGTCGAGCTCGAGCACCCGGGTGACGCTCCGGGCGAGGAACTCCCGGTCGTGACTGACGAGCACGACTCCCCCACGCAGACCCCGGATGAACGCCTCCAGCCGGTCGAGACCGTCCAGATCGAGATCGTTGGTCGGTTCGTCGAGCAGCACGACGTCGAAGCGCGACAGCAGCAGCGCGGCGAGCCCCACCCGGGCCGCCTGCCCTCCCGAGAGTGAGGTCATGAGCGCCTCGGCGGCGACCTCGAGCCCGAGCTCCGCGAGCACGACGGGCAGCCGCTCGTCGAGGTCGGCGGCACCGCTCGCGAGCCACCGCTCGAGCGCTGCCGAGTACCGGTCGGCCGGGTCGACGCCGCCGGCAGCCGCAGCCCCCGCCGCATCCGCGGCCCCAGCCCCAGTCCCGGCCGCAGCCCCCGCCGCATCCGCGGCCCCAGCCCCAGCCCCAGCCCCAGCGGGCGAGGCGAGCCCCTCGGCCGCCGCATCCATCTCTGCGGTCGCCGCAGCCGCCCCCGTGCGACGGGCCACGTACTGCGCCACGGTCTCGCCGGGCACCCGCTCGTGCTCCTGCGGCAGCCAGCCCACGAAGGCGTCGGCGGGCGCGAGCGACACCTCCCCCTCCGCCGGGGCGTCGAGACCGGCGAGGATGCGCAGCAGCGTCGACTTGCCGGCCCCGTTCGCCCCCACCACCCCCACCACGTCTCCGGGCGCGACCACGAGGTCGAGCCCCGAGAACAGGATGCGGTGGTCGTGACCCCCGGAGAGACCTTTCGCGACGAGGGTCGCCGTCATCGCGACAGCAGCTCGGCCGCACTCCCGGTGCAGCTGGCGGTGGCATAGGCGCCCGAGGCGGTCTCCTCGGCGATCACCTCGCCGTCGAGCGTGACGCGGCAGGTCACGTCGCCACCGTCGGCACCGTTCACCGCGGTGAGGGTGTAGCTGGCGTAGCTGTCGGCTCCGCCGAACGGCACGTCGAGCGAGTTCTCGAACGGCAGGTCTTGGGCGAGTGCCTGCTGGGTGGTGAGCGCACCGCCGATGGAGACGGTGTAGGTGATGTCGACGTCGGTGCCGGTTCCGTCGACCTCGTAGACGAGCGGCACGGTGTCGTAGGTGAGGCCGCTGTCGTACAGCGCCGTGCTCACGAGGCTGCCGAAGAACACGAAGGTGTAGACGACGGCCATGACGATGGCGGCTAGCAGCGCGACGAAGCCGATGATCGAGCCCGCGACGCCGAGCCCTCGCCCGCGACCGCTGATCGCGGCGATCACGCCGACGATCACGGCGGCGAGCGCGATGAGCAGCGCCAGGTAGTTGAACAGCGGGATGAACGCCCCCACGAAGGCGACGATGCCGAGGATGAGCGCCGCCACCCCCAGCCCGTTGCGCTTCGCCGGAGCCGGAGCGGGGGCAGGCGACGGCTGCCGGGGCGCCTGCTGCAGGGGTGCCGAAGGCTGCGGCCCAGGCACGCCGAGCTGTGCCGACCCACCCGCCGGCGGGGTCGGCGGCCCCGCCTGCTCGGGCCGCCCGGGCGGCGGGGTCGGCGGCACGGACGGGTACGGCGGCAGATCGCTCATACCCCGATCATGCCCGATGCCACCGGAGTTCACGAGCTGTTCACGCCCGCGCCCGGTGGCACGCGAGACCCCCGGGGCTAGACAGGGCCTGTGCGACCGACCGGCCGCGGGAGGAGACCTCGATGGACGTGCTCATCACCGTGATCCTGGTGATCGTGGTGGCTCTGGTGTTCGACTTCACGAACGGGTTCCACGACACCGCGAACGCCATGGCGACCTCCGTCGCCACCGGCGCCCTCAAGCCCCGCGTGGCGGTGGGCATCTCGGCGGTGCTCAACCTCGTCGGGGCGTTCCTGTCGACCGAGGTGGCGAAGACCATCTCCGACGGCATCATCAACGAGGGCGACAACGGCCTGGAGATCACCCCGAGCCTCATCTTCGCCGGCCTCGTCGGCGCCGTGCTGTGGAACCTCACCACGTGGTACTTCGGCCTGCCCTCGAGCTCCACCCACGCGCTGTTCGGCGGCCTCATCGGCGCCGCCATCATCGGTGCGGGCTTCGGTGCCGTGAACTTCCCGGTGGTGCTGTCGAAGGTGGTGCTGCCGGCGATCATCTCGCCGGTCGTCGCCGGTGTCATCGCCCTCTCGGCCACCTACCTCGCCTATGTCATCACGAAGCAGGCGCGCAGCCGCGGCTCGGAGAAGGGCTTCCGGCACGGCCAGACCGTGTCGGCGTCGCTGGTCTCCCTCGCCCACGGCACGAACGACGCGCAGAAGACCATGGGCGTCATCACCCTCACCCTGGTGGCGGCCGGCTACCAGGACTCCGGCGGCGCCCCGCAGTTCTGGGTCATCCTGGCCTGCGGTCTCGCCATCGCGCTCGGCACCTACCTCGGCGGGTGGCGCATCATCCGCACCGTGGGCAAGCGCATCACCGACATCAGCTCCCCGCAGGGGTTCGCGGCAGAGACCAGCTCGGCGGCCACCATCCTGGTCTCCTCCCACCTCGGCTTCGCCCTCTCCACCACGCAGGTGACCTCGGGTGCGATCGTGGGTGCCGGCCTCGGCAAGAAGCTCGCGTCGGTGCACTGGGGTGTCGTCGGCCGCATCGCCATCGCCTGGGGCGTCACCCTCCCGGCGGCGGCTCTCGTGGGAGGCGTGGCGGCCTGGGCGGCGACCTCGAGCATCCTGGGCCTCATCCTCGTGGCGGTGCTCGGCGCCGGCGCGGCGCTCACCCTGTACCTGCTGGCCCGGCGCCACCCGGTGACCCACGAGAACGTCAACGACACCGACGACGACACGTCGCGAACGGATGCGCGCGACGAGAAAGAGGTGACCGCATGAACCCGACGGCACCGGTTCAGAACCTCACGACCGCGATGCGCGCCGCCGAGGAAGCAGCCGGCGACGGGCAGTTCCTCGGCGTCGACTGGGGATCGTTCGTGCTCGTCTTCGTCGTGGCGCTCGCCGCAAGCGTCTTGGTGGCGGCGACCTACTCGTTCGGTTTGCGGCTGCTGGGCGCCGGCACGTCGCGCGAGACGAGGCCGGCGGCCGCGACAGCGGGAGCCTACATGTGCTTCGCGGTCGGGGTAGCAGCCGTACTGTACGGAATCTATCTGATCGTCCCGATGTTCCATCAATGACGCTGTGACCTGGGAATCAGCATTCCCAGCCTCCTCCCGGGAATAGTCCGAGCCCCCCGGCGTTGAACTTGAGCGTAAGGCACTCAAGTTTCAAACCAGGAGGTTTCGTGCCCGAGAACCCCAACCCCGCAGAGACCGGCGGCAACTCCTTCGACGAGTTCCTCGCCCGGTACCTCGAGGGCGAGCAGCGCGCGGCGCGAGCCGGGCGCTCGATCGACCTCAGCAAGCTGATCAGCCGCCGCACCCAGGAGCTCCTCTCCCAGGCCGGCGCCTACGCGATCGAGCACGGTCACTCCGAGCTCGACGCCCTGCACGTGCTGCGCACCATCGCGCCCGTGCAGCCCGCCGCCGACGCCATCCGCCGTGTCGGTGCCGACCCGCGCGCCATCGCCGGGGCCGCCGAGCTGCGGCTCCCCGCGGCGAGCACCGACCGCGTGGTGCAGCCCGCGCTGACGCAGTCGGCCCAGCGGGCGTTGTTCCACGCCTACCAGGTGGCCCGCGCATCCGGTTCGACCTACATCGACCCCGAGCACCTCTTCTTCGCCCTCGTGATCAACCAGGACTCCCCCGCCGGCCAGGTGCTGGCGCAGGCCGGTGTGACCCCCGAGGCGCTTCAGGAGGGCATGCGTCAGGGCGCCGAGGCCGGCGCGACCGCCGGTGGCGCGGCGACCGCCGGCAGCGCCGGCCAGAACGGGCAGAGCGGCCAGAACGGCCAGGCGACCCCCGAGTCCGACACCCCCACCCTCGACAGGTTCGGCACCGACCTCACCGAGCGCGCCCGTCTGGGCGAGCTCGACCCCGTGATCGGCCGGCTCGACGAGATCGAGCAGACCGTCGAGATCCTCTCCCGCCGCACCAAGAACAACCCGGTGCTGGTCGGCGAGGCGGGTGTCGGCAAGACCGCGATCGTCGACGGCATCGCCCAGGCGATCGTCGACGGCACCGTGCCCGAGCAGCTGCGCGACAAGCGCGTGGTGGCGCTCGACCTACCCGCGATGCTCGCGGGAACCCGCTTCCGCGGCGACTTCGAGGAGCGCCTCACAAAGCTGATGGACGAGATCTCGGCCCACAAAGACGAGCTCATCGTTTTCATCGACGAGGTGCACACCGTGGTCGGGGCCGGTGGCTCCGGCGAGGGCGGCATGGACGCCGGCAACATCCTGAAGCCGAGGCTCGCCCGTGGCGACCTGCACCTGCTGGGCGCCACCACCCTCAAGGAGTACCGCGCGATCGAGAAGGACCCGGCGCTCGAGCGCCGCTTCTCCCCGGTCACCGTCGGCGAGCCGTCGCTGCCGGATGCGGTGCTCATCCTCCAGGGCCTCCGCCAGGCGTACGAGGAGCACCACGGCGTCTCCTACACCGACGCCGCGCTCACCGCCGCGGTCGAGCTGTCGGCACGCTACGTGAGCGACCGCTTCCTCCCCGACAAGGCGATCGACCTGATCGACCAGGCGGGCGCCCGGCTGCGGCTGGCGCTCGGCAAGGTGCCGGCGCTCGTCGACACCGAGTCGCTGATGGCCGACCTCGCCGCCCTCGAGGGCGCGAAGAACGCCGCTGTCTCGGCCGAGCACTACGAGGAGGCGTCGCGCATCCGTGACGAGATCGAGGACATCCAGCACCAGCTCGCCGAGGCCGCCTCGGTGAACCGCCGGGTGGCCGCCGAGCGCGCCGCGGGCGGCATCGACACGGATGCCGTGGTCGACGAGGCCGAGATCGCTGCGGTGATCTCGCGCGCGACCGGCATCCCGGTGTCGCGTCTCGGTGAGGTGGATCGTGCCCGTCTCGCCGCCCTGGAGGGCGAGCTGCACGAGCGCGTGATCGGGCAGGACGACGCGGTGACCGTGGTCTCCAAGGCGGTGCGGCGCAACCGTACCGGCATGGGCGACGCGCGCCGGCCGATCGGCTCGTTCCTCTTCCTCGGCCCCACCGGGGTCGGCAAGACCGAGCTAGCCAAGTCGCTCGCCGAGTCGCTGTTCGGGTCGGCCGAGTCGATGCTGCGCTTCGACATGTCGGAGTTCGGCGAGCGCCACACGGTCTCGCGCCTGGTCGGCGCCCCTCCCGGATACGTCGGCTACGACGAGGCCGGGCAGCTCACCGAGCGGGTGCGCCGCAACCCCTACTCGGTCGTGCTGTTCGACGAGATCGAGAAGGCGCACCCCGACGTGTTCAACCTGCTCCTGCAGGTGCTCGACGACGGGCGGCTCACCGACGGGCAGGGTCGCACGGTCGACTTCCGCAACACCGTGGTGATCATGACCTCGAACCTCGGTTCGGAGTTCCTGGCCTCGCGGTCGGGTGCGATGGGCTTCGTCGCCCAGACGCCCGGCGACACCACCGGGTTCGGCAGCGACAAGGCGCTGCGCGACCGGGTGATGGGCAAGCTGCGTGAGGCGATGCGACCTGAGTTCCTCAACCGCATCGACGAGATCGTGCTGTTCCGCAAGCTCGAGAAGCCGCAGCTGCGCGAGATCGTGTCGCTGCTGCTCGGCGCCACCCGCGCCCGGCTGGCGGCTCACGAGATCACGGCGACGGTGACGGATGCGGCGGTCGACTGGCTCGCCGACACCGGCTACGAGCCGGAGTACGGAGCGCGCCCGTTGCGCCGGGTCATCCAGCGCAACGTCGACGACGCGGTGGCCGAGCTGCTCGTCTCTGGCGAGCTCGCCGACGGCGGGGCGGTCACGATCGACGCCCGCGACGGCCGGCTCGTGGTGACCGCGGGCAGCGGCGCACCGCTGCTGGCGCAGGCCGCGTAGACGCGGGTTCAGAGGGGGTCGGATGCCGAGCATCCGGCCCCCTTCGGCGTGTCAGCAAGCGTCTTAAGCGGCGCCTTAGGCGAGCGGATGCGCGGGTGCGGAATCTACAACGTCCGCCCGATGAGCCGGCCCTGCCTCAGCGAGGACAGTGAAGACATCGGAAGAACCCACCAGAAAGGTTCAGCTCATGCTCTTCTTCATCGTCATCGTCGGTGCGCTCATCGTCTGGGCGGTCGTCGCCGCGGCCCTCGCCTCCTCGCACGACGGGCGGGGTGCGCCCCACGCCGAGTCGCGCTCGGTCGACGAGCGCCGGAGCGACTTCCCGCTGCTCACCGACGCCACGTTCTTCAGTCGCTGAGGGGCTCGGGGCGGCGGGGTGGCGGCGCGCCGGCGCCGACGTCAGATGCGCGGAGCGTCGGGCGCGGCCGCCGGCGCGACTGCGCCCGGCCTGCTCGGGTCGCACAGCCGGAGCACCAGCACGATCACTCCGGCGATCGGCACCAGCAGCCAGAACAACTGCGGCCAGGAGCTGCCGCCGTCACGGAGTCGCCGCACGGCGAGACCCAGCGTCGGCAGCAGCACGCCGATCGACCACAGGCCGGCCAGTCCCGACCCGATGGTGAGGAAGGCGGGTGCGATGGAGTCGAGGCTGCCGAGCCCGACCCCGACGAGGGTCACGAACAGGAAGAACCACCAGAACTCGGCGAGGCCCGCCCGCCCCTCGAATTGCGCGTAATTGCGGAACCCGTTCGCGATGGCCTCCCCGAAAGACATGCTCACCGATCGCGTCTGCTGCTCGCTCATGCCGCCACTCTACCTACCGCCCCCGACCGCTCTGCCGGGGATGCGCGGTGCCAGGGAGACGGGCGACTGCTCAGGGCAGCACCAGGGAGAACACCACGAAGGTGCCGAGCGCCACGAACAGCACGACGAATACCGCGAGGGTCCAGGCGACGGGAGTCGCGCCACCGGTGGCCCGGGCGTCGCGGAGGCCGAGTGCGAGGAACACGATGCCGGCCAGCATCAGCACCGCCCCCACGACGACGACCCCGAACAGTCCGGAGACGTAGCTGGTGAGGAAGTCGACGGGTTGACCCTCGTCGAGCGCCATGCCGATGAGGCCGAGCGCCGCCGTCGCGACAAGCATCACCAGGAACCCGATGACGCCGAGCACCCGCCCGCGGCGCACCGCCGCGCCGGGTCGTGATGTGGTCGGCCGCGGCGGAGTGGTCATGAGTCGATTATGGCGGGTGGGGCGGTGGGGGTGGGCGTGGCGGGGGTGGCGCGTTCTAGGGTGGGAGGACGCGTTCGAGGAGGAGTCCATGGAGCTTGCGCAGACCGGAGCGGCGATCCTGCCGGTCGTCGTCATCGCGATCATCGTCGTGGTGCTGGGGGCCGCGCTCATCGTCGTGAGGGCGCGCCGCCGCGGTGCCGCCGACGCGACCGACGAGGCGAGCGACCGTGCGAGCGGCGGGTCCCGGCCGGGCGCCGGCCCCTCCGATGGCGGAGACGGCGACCGAGTCTAGGGTGGGTCGCATGGCGCGCATGTGGATCGCACGGGACTTCGGAGACCTCGACGTGTTCGAGGAGGTCGAGACCGAGGTCGCCCCTCCCGGCCCCGGCGAGGTGACCATCGAGGTGCGGGCGGCAGGCATGAACCCCGCAGACTTCAAGCACGTGGCCACGGGCACCGATCGTTCGAAGCTCCCGGTGGCCGTCGGGTACGAGGTCGCCGGGGTGATCGCGGCGATCGGCCCCGACACCGAGATCGCGTCGGGCGGCGGGGCGGTGGGCGACGAGGTGCTCGCGTTCCGCATCAGCGGCGGGTACTCCTCCTCGCGCACGGTTCCCGCCAAAGACGTGTTCGCGAAGCCCGCCGGGCTCGGCTTCCCCGAGGCCGCGAACCTGCTGCTGGCCGGAACGACCGCGTCGGAGATGCTCGACGTCACCGGTGTGAGAGCCGGCGAGACCGTGCTGCTGCACGGCGCATCCGGAGCCGTCGGAGTGAGCGTGCTGCAGCAGGCGGCGCTGATCGGCGCGCGCGTGGTGGGCACGGCCTCCGAGGGCAGCTTCGAGGTGGTGCGCCGCTTCGGCGGCACGCCCGTCGCCTACGGGGAGGGTCTCGCCGAGCGGGTGCGGGAGGCCGCGCCCGAGGGCATCGCCGCGGCGCTCGACGCCGTCGGCACCGACGAGGCGATCGACGTGTCGCTCGAGCTCGTCGCCGACCGCGAGCGCATCGTGAGCATCGCCGCGATGGCCAGGGCCGCCCAGCGCGGCGAGGGCTTTCGCGTGATCGCCGGAGCGATGCCAGCGAGCGCCGTCTACCGCGACCGGGTGCGCCCGCACATCATCGAGCTGGCCGGTCGCGGCGACCTCGTCGTGCCGATGGCCCGCACCTTCCCCCTCGACGAGGCGATCGACGCGCTGCGGCTGCTGAAGGATCAGCACCCCGGGGGGAAGCTCGCGCTGCTCCCCTGAGGTGGGCGACCCGGCTCCACTCCGGGGACGGACGGTACCCGCGTGCCACCGGTCTCGACGGGGATGGGACCTGAGGAGGATGTCGTCGCCGACCCCGCCGAGGAGGATCGATGCACGACGTCCCGCCCGGGCCGTCGAACGTCGACGGGCCCGCCCCGGAGGAGGTCGGAACATGGCACAGACCTGGTGCATCGTGAGCGATGACGGCGACGCGACGAGGACTCTGGCGGAACGGCTCCTCGCCGACCGGCACCGGGTGGCGGTGATCACCCGCGACACCGCGCCGTTCGCGTTGCTCGTGAACGACTACGCCGACTCGATCCTCCCCGTCGAGGTCGCGCATCCCGACCTGTTGAGCCTCACCGACGCGGTGTGGTCGATCGAGGAGAGCTTCGACACCGTCGACGTGATCGCGCTCGTCGGCGAGCCGCGCGAGGGCGGTTCGGTCGACGGGGCGGCGGGTTTCTTCACGGGCAGCTGGCCCGAGGCCCACGTGGCGCTGGTGGCGCCGCCCGCGCGCGTCTGAGGGTGCGGCGGGCATGGGCTGCGGGCGGCTCGCGAGGCAGCGCGCGAGGTGGCGCGCCAGGCAGCGCGCGCCAGCCGCTACCGGCAGGCCGCCGCGGCCCTGCTCAGGCCCCGCTGCCGCTCCAGGTGCCGGCCCGCGGCCGCCCCACCGCGAACCACAGGATCGGCCCGAGCAGCGGGAACAGCAGCACGATCAGAATCCACAGGGCGCGCTCCACGCCGGTCGCCCGGTCGGCGCGCGCGATGCTCACGAGGGCCACCACGAACAGCACCATCACCGCGACGATGGCCAGGATGATGAGCAGGTGTCCGCCCGACAGGTTCGAGAACATGCTCCCATCCTGCCCGCTCGACCCGGGCCGCGCATCCGTCTGCCGCACCCCCAGCCAGTCGAACGGCACGCGCGCGGTGCGCCCAGAGGCGGCCCCGAGCACCGCGACGACGGCGAGCACGGTGGCCGCCGTGACCGCGACTGCGGCGCCCCACCCCCGGGTCGATCGGGCGGGAACGGGGATGCGGCGGCGACTCATGCCCCGACGGTAACGAGCCGGCGGCGCCGCGCAGCTCGGTCGCGCGAGGCGGCAACGTCGCCGCAATCACCCGTCAGCAGCCACCCGACAGCGGTCACCCGTCGGCACGGTCACGCGTCAGCGGCCACCCGACAGCGGCCACCCGTCAGCGGCCACCCGTCAGCGCACGCGTTCGACCAGCGGTGGCGCGGCGGCCGAGTCGGCCCCGTTCCGCTCGCCCGACGTCTCCGCGCCACGACCTGCGCGAAGCACCGAGACCCCGGCGGCCAGGCCGCCCGCGGCGGCGGGGATCGGCACCGTCCAGAGCACGAGCCAGACGTCGGGCATGAGCGCCGCAGCCGTCACGATTCCCGTCACGATCACGAACAGTGCCGAGGCGACGCCGGTGAGCACCGCTGCCGTCTTCGGCAGCAGTGCGGGCGACCGCGCGCCGGCGTACCAGCCGAGCACGGTGCCGATCGACGAGAACAGGGCCAACGCCAGGGCGATCTGGAGGCTCGCCTGGGTGGTGACCGTCCAGCTGTGCGCATCGGGACGGGGCGACGTCGACAGCAGGAACTGCGTCGAGAGGGAACTCGCTAGGAACGTGGCGACTCCGCTGGTGGCTGTGAACCACGGCAGGGAGTGCCGGTGTGACGCCTTTGTCATGACCCGAGTATGCCACGCTGGACGCATGACTCCCCGTACCGCCGCCGAGCCGGAACTCCGCACCTTCCCCGCCGCCGTCGACGCCGAGGGACACGCCGACGCGGCGACCCGGGAGTGGATCAAGGCCGAGGCGCAGGGCTTCCACGAGCCCCGTCTCACCGACGCCGTGGTCGACCGCCGGGCCCGCCATCTGGTGGCAGACGCACAGCGTCTCACCGGCGTCTACCAGGACTCCGGCTCCCCCGCCGGGTACGGTCCCGAGGTGCCCGTGGCGACCTTCGCGAGCCTCGACGGCGAGCTCTCCACCGGGGGCGGCGAGCCGGTGCGGGCGAACCTCATCTCGGCGGTGACCGTGCGCCCCACGCACCGCCGCCGTGGCCTGCTGCGCCGCATGATGGTGGCCGACCTCGAGCGCGCCGTCGCCGACGGGCACATGCTCGCCGCGCTCACGGTGTCGGAGGCGACCATCTACCGCCGCTTCGGCTTCGGCGTGGCGACCGCGGTGAACGCCGTCACCGTCACCACCGACTCGCGCTTCCGGCTCACCACGTCTCCGGCGGGCCGCTGCGAGCTGGTCGACGCCGGCGCGCTGAAGGAGCTCGGCCCGGCGGTGTTCGCCCGCTTCCACGCCGGCCGCCCCGGTTCGATCGGCCGCCTGTCGCGCCACTGGAGCGTCACCTCCGGCCTCGAGGGCGACGACCGCGACGACGCCCCCGAGGTGCGCGCCGCCGTGCACCTCGACGACACCGACACGATCGACGGGTACGTCTCCTACCGCTTCAAGGGCTGGGACACGACGCCGCACACCATCGAGATCGTCGACCTGGTGGCCGCCACTGACGAGGCCTACCTCGGCCTCTGGGAGTTCCTCGGCTCCCTCGACCTCGTGGAGCGCGTGACCTGGGAGGCCGCGCCCGCCGACGACCCGCTGCGCTGGGCGCTCGCCGACTGGCGCGTCGTCAAGGCCACCGGCGTCGACGACTGGCTGTGGGTGCGCGTGCTCGACGCGGCGCGCGCCTTCGAGGCCCGCGCCTACGTTCCCGACGCCTCAGGCGAGGTGACCATCGATGTGACGGATGCGCTCGGCCACGCCGACGGACGGCTCACGCTCCGCGTCGAGGGCGGAACCGGCACGGCGGAGTTCACCCCGCGAGGCACCGGCCCCGCCGGAGTAGACGCGGCGGCCCCGGGTGACGGTGCCGGCGCCGACCTCGCGCTCGACGTCGCCGACCTCGGCTCGCTCTACCTCGGCGGCGTCGACCCGCGCGTGCTCACCGCGGCGGGCCGACTCCGCGAGCTCACCCCGGGTGCCGCGCAGCGCGCCCGCACCCTGCTCGCCCCGCTCGCACCGGTCTGGGGCACCACGCACTTCTGATCGTGCGCGGTGCCCCGGCCGCCCGCCCGTGCCGCATGGGCGAGCCGGGCGAGCCGGGCCGCGCCGGGCGGCCCGAGCAGCCCGCGCCGGTCAGCGCGCGAGGAACCCCGCGTCGACCGGGAGGGCGGCCCCCGTCACGTAGCGCGCCTCGTCGCTCACCAGCCAGGCGATGGCGTTCGAGATGTCGAGCGCCTCGATCATCGGCACCGGCAGCAGGTTCTGCATGGCCGCCCCCATGCCGGGGTTGGCGGCGAGGAACGCCTGCATGGCGTCGTTCACCACCATCGGCGTGTTCACGCCCGTGGGGTGGACGGTGTTGACCCGGATGCTGTACTGCGCCAGCCAGTTGGCGTACGTGTGCATGAGCCCCACCACACCGTGCTTCGACGCCGCGTACCCCGAGGTGGCTCCGGTGCCGTCGCCGCCGGCGCCGGAGAGCCCCTGGGTCGAGCTGGTGAGCACGATGGCGCCGCCGCGCCCGTTCTCGATCATCGACGGAACACCGGCCTTCACCGTGTTGTGCACGCCGAAAAGGTTCACCTCGACCACGTCGCGGAAGGCCTGGTCGTCGTCGATGGTCGCGCCCTGCGGGGCGATGCCGGCATTGGCGAGGATGATGTCGACGGGCCCGAGCTCGGCGACACCGCGGTCGACGGCGGCCTTCAGCGCCGCGATGTCACGCACGTCGGCCTCGACGGCGACGATGCGGCGGTCGAGACCCTCGACGGCGGAGACGGTCTCCTCCAGGTCGGCGGGTGACGCCATCGGATAGGGCACGGAGTCGATCTGCGAGCAGATGTCGACGGCGATGACGTCGGCGCCCTCCTGCGCCAGCCGCACGGCGTGACTGCGGCCCTGACCTCGGGCGGCACCGGTGATGAAGGCGACCTTGCCCTCGAGCTTTCCCATGGCTGTTCCCTTCTCGCGTCTTCGCGACGGCGCAGGAGTCCGTGAAGGGGTCGAGCGGCGTCGCTCCATTTCGGCACTGAGTGCCGTTATCAGGCTAGCCGTCGACACCCGTCGCCTCAAGGTCCGGATGCGCGCAGAGGGCGAACGAAACCGCATTCGCGGACCTAGGATGGGTTCTGTGACGCAGATACGGATCAAGGACGCCGCAGCGTTCCTCGGGGTGAGCGACGACACCGTGCGGCGCTGGATCGACTCGGGGCTTCTCGAAGCGCGACCCGACGACGCCGGCAGGCGCACCGTCGACGGCCTGGCCCTCGCACAGCTGGCCGGCCGGAACGCCGTCCTCCCCGCCGACCCGAGCGAGGTGCGGCGGAGCGCCCGCAACCGCTTCGTCGGACTGGTGACGTCCATCACCGCCGACACCGTCATGGCCCAGGTCGAGCTGCAGTGCGGCCCGCACCGCGTCGTCTCCCTCATGTCGAGCGAGGCGGTGCGCGACCTCGGCCTCGAGCCCGGCTCGGTCGCCATCGCCGTCGTGAAGGCGACGACCGTCATCATCGAGACCCCGAAGGGCGACGCATGAACCGTACCGCGACCACCGTGAGGATCGCCCTGGGGCTGGCTGGAGCATCCGTCGCCCTCGCCCTGGCCGGCTGCGCGGGCGGCCAGACCGCGACCGAGACTCCCGCGTCGACGAGCTCGCCCGCCGCGGGGTCGACGCTGTCGGGCTCGATCACGGTGTTCGCCGCGGCCTCGCTCAAGGGCACCTTCACCGAGCTGGCGCAGGATTTCGAGGCGGAGCATCCGGGCACCACCGTGGAGCTGACCTTCGCCGGGTCGAGCGACCTGGTCACCCAGATCACCGAGGGCGCTCCGGCCGACGTGTTCGCCTCGGCCGACGAGAAGAACATGACCAAGCTCACCGACGCGGGACTCATCGCCGCCGACGCCCCCGTCGACTTCGCCACCAACGTGCTCACCATCGCCGTGCCGCCGGGCGACCCCGCCGGGGTGACCGGGTTCGCCGATCTCGCCGACCCCGCGCTGAAGGTCGTCGTGTGCGCCCCGCAGGTTCCGTGCGGAGCGGCGACCGCGACGGTCGAGGAGGCGACGGGCGTGACCCTCGCCCCGGTCTCGGAGGAGTCGTCGGTGACCGACGTGCTCGGCAAGGTGACCTCGGGCGAGGCCGACGCCGGCCTCGTCTACGTCACCGACGTGATCGCCGCGGGCGACGCCGTCGAGGGCGTGGCCTTCCCCGAGGCGAGCGAGGCGGTGAACACCTACCCCATCGCGACGGTCGGCGACTCGGCCGAGCAGGAGCTCGCCGACGCCTTCGTCGCCTTCGTCACCGGCGACACCGGCCGCGCCGTGCTCGAGGCGGCCGGTTTCGGCGCCCCGTGACCTCCGCCGGCCTCCCGGCCACGGGCGTGCCGCGCTGGGTCGTCGCGGTCGCCGTCGTCGGCGCCCTCTTCGTGGTCGTGCCTCTCGCCGCGCTGGTGCTGCGGGTCGACTGGGCGGAGTTCATCCCTCTCGTCACCTCCGAGTCGTCGCGCGACGCGCTGTGGCTGAGCCTCCGCACCTCGCTCTCGGCCACCGTGCTCTGCGTGCTGCTCGGCGTACCGATGGCGGTGGTGCTGGCGCGCACGCGCTTCTGGGGTCAGAAGGTGCTGCGCGCCCTGGTGCTGCTGCCGCTCGTGCTCCCGCCCGTGGTGGGCGGCATCGCCCTGCTCTACACCTTCGGCCGCCGCGGTCTGCTCGGTCAGAGCTTCCAGGCCTTCGGTGTCGAGATCGCCTTCTCGACCACGGCGGTGGTGCTCGCCCAGACCTTCGTGGCCCTGCCCTTCCTGGTGCTGAGCCTCGAGGGCGCGCTGCGCACGGCCGGCACCCGCTACGAGGCGGTCGCCGCCACGTTGGGCGCCGCCCCCACGACGGTGCTGCGCCGCATCACCCTTCCCCTCGTGCTCCCGGCCCTGGTGTCGGGCGCGGTGCTCTCGTTCGCGCGGGCGCTCGGCGAGTTCGGGGCGACCCTCACCTTCGCCGGCAGCCTCCAGGGCGTCACGCGAACCCTGCCGCTCGAGGTGTACCTGCAGCGCGAGACCGACCCCGACGCCGCCGTCGCCCTCTCGCTCGTGCTGGTGGTGGTGGCGATCGTCGTGGTCGCCGTCGCCCACCGGGTGGGTGAGACCCGCTCGACGGCACTGCGGGGGCGGTCGTGAGCCTGCGCTTCTCGGCGCGGCTCGCGGAGCGCGGCTTCGACGTCGACCTCGAACTGGCCGCGGGCGAGACGGTCGCCGTGCTGGGGCCGAACGGCGCGGGCAAGTCGACCCTGCTCGCGCTGCTCGCCGGCTTGCTCCGACCCGATGCCGGCCGGGCCGAGCTCGACGGCACCGTGCTCTTCGACGTGTCGCCCGGCTCCAGGCGGAGCGCCTGGCTCGCCCCGCACCGTCGCTCGGTGGCCCTGCTCTCGCAGGAGCCGCTGCTCTTCCCCCACCTCTCCGTGCTCGAGAACGTCGCCTTCGGGCCGCGCACCACCACCGATCGGGCGACCGCAGCATCCCGCGCCCGGCACTGGCTCGCCGAGGTCGACGCCTCCGCCCTCGCCGATCGCCGGCCCACGCAGCTCTCGGGTGGTCAGGCGCAGCGCGTCGCCGTGGGGAGGGCCCTCGCCGCCGAACCCCGGCTGCTGCTGCTCGACGAACCCATGGCGGCACTCGACGTCGCGGTGGCGCCGGCCCTCCGACGGATGCTCCGCCGCGTGCTCGCCGACCGCACCGCGGTCATCGTCACCCACGACATCCTCGACGCGTTCCTCCTCGCCGACCGCGTGGTGGTGATGCACGAGGGGCACGTCGTCGACCACGGCCCCACCCGCGCCGTGCTCGAGCGCCCGACCACCGCCTTCACCGCGGGGCTCGCCGCCGTGAACCTCCTCACCGGTGTCGGCGCGACGACGAGCACGACGGGGGACGCTGCGGCGAGGGTGCGCCTGCAGACCGGCATCGAACTCTCGGCCCGGGCCGTCGCCGACATCGCGGCCGGCCGGCCCGCGGGGGTGGCCGTGCGACCCGGCAAGGTCTCGATCGCCGCGGTCGACGACACCCGGATGCTCGCGACGGCCAACCAGCTCCCTGCGACGGTGGTCGACGTCGAGCCGCGCGGCGACCTCGTGCGGGTGCGCACCGAGCTGCTCTCCGCCGACCTGGCCCCGGGCGACGCCGCCGCACTCGACCTCGACGCCGGCACGCGCATCCTGTGCTCCTTCGAGGCCGCCGACGCCGTCGCCTACCCGCTCTGAGCAGCGAACGATCGGATGCGCGGGCGGGGTCGGCGGGGCGGGGGCGCCCCGGGGTCACACCTCCTGCGCGCCGCGCGGCGTGCGCGCCAGCACCGCGACGTACTGCAGGTTCGCCAGTGCGTGCAGCACCACCCCCGCGCCCACCACCACGAGGGCGGCGAGGGTGAGCACCCCGTTCTGCGGTGCGAAGGAGGCGACCAGCAGGATGAGCGGGAACCCGACCATGAGGAGCACGGTGCGGAGCCTCCCGATCCAGCGCACCCGCACGATGCCGGGTTGCCGCACCATGACGACGATGCCGAGGAGCAGGTCGCTCAGGAACAGGACGACGGCCATCCACACCGGCACGAGCCCCGCCAGCACGAGGGTCACGCAGACGACGAACTGGCTCACCCGGTCGGCGACCGGGTCGAGCTTCTTGCCGAAGTCGGTGACCTGGTCGAAGCGGCGCGCGATGAAGCCGTCGGCCCAGTCGGTGACGCCCAGCACGACCAGCACGACGAGCGCGCCGAACGGGTTCTCCCCCACCAACAGCACCAGCACGAACAGCGGCGTGAGAACGATCAGCCGGCCGAGGGAGATGGCGTTGGGGAGGTTCACGCTCGCGCGGCTCAGTCTTCGGGAAGGGGCTCGGTGGTGATGATGCTGCCCACCCAGCCGGGCTGGGAGGCGATGACCTCGGTGAGCTCGGCGTTGATGTAGAGGGTGCCGCCGTCGGGGCCCGCGGAGTGGAAGTAGGAGTCGGCGAAGACCGAGTCGCTCAGCACCACCTTGACGTTCGGGTAGGTCTGGACGATGCGGGCGATCGCGCGTTCTGGGTCGGACACATCGCCTCCTTTCGCTAGCCTATGAACAGCTTACGTCGAGGGAGTATTCATCCATGGAGTTCCAGACCGAATCGATCGGTGACGACATCGCGGTCATCCGCGGCGACGGACGCCTGAACATGGTGTCGGGGCCGCTCCTGCGCGATGCCGTCAAGCGGGCCATCGACGGTGGCAGGCCGCGCATCGTCGTCGACCTCAGCCGGGTGGCGTTCATGGACTCGTCGGGGCTCGGCGCACTGATCGGATCACTCAAGACGGCGCGCGAGAACCACGGCGACCTCCGCATCGTCGCCCCGTCGACCCAGGTCACGATGGTGCTGAAGCTGTCGAACGTCGAGACCATCCTCACCCCGCACGCCACGGTCGAGGAGGCCTACCGTGACTGAGGAACGGCGGAACCTCGTGTTCAGCTCGCCGCCCGACGATGTCGACGCCGTTCACGAGTTCCTCGAGTCGGTGTGGGAGGCGAACCCGCACGTCGGCGAGCTCGACCGCATGGCCTTCGAGACGGCGCTCATCGAACTCGCCTCGAACGTCATCCAGCACGCCGCGGGCGAGGGCGGGGTCACCTGCGTGCTCACCGTCTTGGCCGACGAGAGCGGCCTGTCGGCGAGCCTCGCCGACACCGCCGACGCCGGAGGCATCGTGCTGATGAACCGCGAGATGCCGAGCGAGCTCGCCGAGTCGGGCCGCGGCATCGCCCTCATCCAGGCGCTCGTCGACGACCTGCGCTACGAGCGGGTCGACGAGCGGAACGTCTGGACGATCACCCGCGCCCACGAGGCTGGCTGAGGCGGGGGGGCTGCGGGCGGCGTTGCGCGACGCGGCCGGGCCAGCGCGCTCAGCGGCGACCGACCACCACCACCGTCACATCGTCGCCCACCGAGCTCGACGACGCGGTGAGGCGGGCCACCCTGGCCACCGCGTCTTGCGGCCCGTCGGCCTCGCACACCAGCCGCGCGACCTCGGGCAGGCAGTCGAGGGTGCCGTCGAACAGGTCGAGCAGCCCGTCGGTGAAGGTGATGAGCCTGTCGCCGGGCCCGAGCACCGCCTCACCGCGGGTCCACAGACCGTCGGCGACGATCCCGATGGGAAGGCCCGTCGCCTCGAGCCGCTCGTAGCTCCCGTCGGCGCGCACGAGGAGCGTCAGCCCGTGACCGGCATCGGCGTAGTCGAGGCGCCCGGTGGGAATGTCGATCGTGCCGTGCACCAGCGTCGCGAAGCCGCCGATCTGGTCGAGATCGTCGGCGAGCTGCGTGTTCACCCGCTCGATCGCCGTGACGACATCGTCTCCGGTGCGCGCTTGGAACGCCGTGCGCACGGCCGCTGCCATGATCGCTCCCGCGGTGCCCTTGCCCATCACGTCGGCGAGGGTGAACTCGATGCCGGTCTCGGAGCCGTGCCAGCTGTAGAAGTCGCCGCCCACGTTCTTGGCGGGGAGGCAGACGCCGGCGAGATCGTAGTCGGGCCAGCTCGGCTGGTCGCGCGGCAGCAGGCGCTGCTGCACCTCGGCGGCACGGTCGCGGTCGGCGGTCTCCTGCAGCTCGCGCTCCACCCAGGCGCCCATCTCGTCGAGCAGGCGCTGCTGCTCGGCGTCGAACTCGCGCGGGGTGGTGTCGACGAGGCAGAGCGTACCGACGCGCATGTCGTCGCCGAGGCTCAGCGGGCGGCCGGCGTAGAAGCGGATGTGCCGCTCGTCCCACACCGGCTTCCGGTGCGCGAACCGCGGGTCTTTCGTCGCATCCGGAACCACCATCAGCTCCGGCCGCTGGATGGTGACCTCGCAGAACGAGTTCGAGCGCTCGATGCTGGCGCCGTGCCCCTCGAACTGGGGCGACTTCGTGAACTGTTGGCGGTCGTCGATGAAGTTGATCTCGGCGACCGGTACCGCGAACATCTCGCGCGCGATGCGCGTGATGCGGTCGAAGCGCTCCTCCGAGGGCGTGTCGATCAGCCCGAGACGCTCGACGGCCTCCACCCGGAGCTTCTCGTACCGTTCGTCATCGCGTGCAGCACCCATGGTGCAAGCCTAGCCAACGGGCGCCGCGGGCCGGTGTCCGCCCGGGGCGCCCGAACGCGCCGCGCCGCGCCGGACGCAGCCGCGGCACCCGATCAGTACCAGTTGACCGACTGCGAGTGCGACCAGGCCGAGCACGGCGTGCCGTACCCGCGGGCGATGTAGTTGAGGCCCCACGAGATCTGCGTGACGGCGTTGGTGGCCCAGTCGTCGGCGATCGTCGCCATCTTGCTGCCGGGCAGCGACTGCGGAATGCCGTAGGCCCCGCTCGAGGCGTTCTCGGCCTGGTAGTTCCAGCCCGACTCCTTGGTCCAGAGCGAGTCGAGGCACTGGAACTGGTCGGCGCCCCAGCCGTACTGCTCGGCGGCCATGTCGGCGGCCACGGCGCGGGCTCCGTCGGGGGTGTTGGCCGCGGCCAGGCGCTCGGCCTCCGCCTGGGCTGCGGCGGCTGCGGCGGCGGCCTCCGCGGCTGCGGCGTCGGCTGCAGCCTTGTCGACGGCGGCCACCTCGGCCTTGGCGGTGCTCGTCGCGGTGGTGGCCGTGTTGGTGAGGCTCTGCACCGTGGTGGTGTCGAGGTAGCGGTAGTTCGCCAGCGCCGCGACGCTCGTCACCAGTGCCTGGGTGTCGACCTTGCCCTTGGCCGCCTGCAGCACCGTGTTCGCCTCGGCGAGGGTGACCGCCGCGCGCGCGTCTGCGCGGTCGGCGGTGCGGGCGAAGATCGCGTCGGGCTGTGCCTCCACCACCGCAGCGGTGACAGCGGCAGGGGTCGATGCGATGACACCCGAGGGGGTCGCCGCGTTGGCGATCGACGGATGCGCGAAACCGGCGAGCGTGACCAGCAGGCCTGCGGCGGCGATGCCTGCGATCGGCGCGACGACGGCGCGGGAGCGCGAGCGGCGGTGCCTGCGGAGCTCGCGGCGGGTGGCGAGGCGAGGCGGCTCGGCCGCGGTGGGGAGGGTGATGATGGTGCCGGTGTCGGTGATGACGGGCAGCAGGCCGGTGTAGCCGGCGAGGATCTCGCGAGGGGTGCCGGTGGCGGCGGGGGTGCCGGCGTCGGAGGGGGTGCCGGTGCTGGCGGGGGTGGTGCCGGCGCCAAAAGGGTTGGTGCCGGAGTCGGCGGGGGTCTCGGGTCGTGCTTCGGGTCGTGCGTCGTGCTGATCGTGCATGGTGTCCAATGGTTCAGCCGGGGAACGCGAACGCTTCTGCGCTCGATCCGTTCCTGCCCTGGTCACGCCGGGGCGGGGTGGGCCTCGGCGGGCGCGACGAGGCGAGCGGGCCCGGGGAGCCCACTGGATGCCGCGCGGCAAGTGGCGGTGACGGTCGATGTCGCCTCGCGCGGAACCCTCGGCTCTCGCGCGGACTGGTGAAGCAGCAAGTATGCGCAGCCAATCTGAGAGAAATCTCCATGCGCCGTAATGAGACGGCCTGAACCGCAGCGTCAGAGGGTCGGGTCGGGCGGCCAGACGTAGGGCAGGTCGGCGGGCGTGCCGGGGAACAGCGGCGCGTAGAACTCCGGGTCTTTGCGCAGCAGGTTCGAGCGGTGGCTGCGATGGAACGGCTCGTCGCCGAACCAGGGCGGAAGCTCGAGCGCGCTCTCGTCGAGGCCGTCGACCTCGGGGGCGAACGCCAGCACCTGAGCACGCACCGTGTCGGCGTGACCTCGGGCGACCCACTCGTCGCAGGTGACGAGGGCGTACTTCGTGAGCGCCGGAAGGTGCCCGCGCCACATGCGCGCCGCGGGGTGGTTGCGCCAGCCGTAACCCGGCACCGTAAGCGCCCGCTGCACCTGCAACGCCTCGACCCGCTGCTTGCCGAGGCGCGCCCGGTCGAGCACGGCGGCGCTCCCGGCGAACGACGCGAAGGGCAGGAAGGTCTGCATGCCGACGACCGTACGCCGGAGCCGCCTCGCCCGCCGGTTGCGGTGACGGATGCCGCAGCCCACGATGAGGGTATGCGCATCGGTTACTCGGCCCAGCAGGTTCGCGACGCCGAGGCGTCTCATCTCGCGGCGGGTGAGCCGCTCATGGAGCGCGCCTCGCACGCGCTGGCGGTGCGCATCCGGGAGCTCATCGAGGCGCGCGAGCGCACGCTGGGCTCGCTCGCCGCGCCGCACGGGCGCGTGCTGCTGCTCGTCGGATCGGGTGACAACGGCGGCGACGCCCTGTTCGCGGGTGCCGAGCTCGCGGCGCAGGGCTCCGAGGTGGTGGCGCTGCTCACGGGCACCCGTGCACACGAGCGGGGCCTCGCCGCGGCCCGGAGCGCGGGGGTACAGGTGGTGACCCCGCACCCCGAGTCGGTCGCAGAAAGTGCTCGCACATCGTGGCTTGAGAGCACTCTGCGCGACCAGGGCGAGGTGCCCGATGTCATCGTCGACGGCATCGTGGGCACCGGCGCGTCGGCGGGCCTGCGCGGTCGGGCCCGCGAGATCGTCGAGGCGCTGCTGCCGCAGGTGCTCCCCGGCCGCGGGCCGCAGGAGACGGGGGCGGGGCGCGAGCTCGCGGGCGCCGGCGTGCTCGAACCGGCGGTCACCTCCGCGCTGCTCTCCGTGGCTCCGGCGGAGCGGGTTCCGGCGGTGGTGGCGGTCGACCTGCCGAGCGGCATCGACCCCGACACCGGCGACACCGCCGACGACGTCGTGCTCCCGGCCTCGTTGACCGTCACTTTCGGCGGCGTCAAGGCCGGCCTCCTCCGCGGCCGCGGCGCCGAGCTCGCCGGCGAGATCGTGCTCGCGCCCATCGGCATCGAGGCCGACCTCGCCGCCCTCACCCCCGCGATCACTCTCGACTAGCCACCGACCAGTGCCTCACGCCCGCGACGCGAGCCGCTGACGGCGCACCGCGTCCTTGAACCATGCCGAATCGGGAATACGTGCCAGGAACGGCCCCACCACCACCGTGATGAGCACGTACGCGGTGGCCAGGGGCGCGAGCCGCGGCTCCACCCCGGCCCCCACGGCGAGCCCGGCGATGACGATCGAGAACTCGCCGCGCGGGGTGAGCGCGAGCCCCGCGCGCCAGCGCCCCGGCACGCCGATGCCGTTGCGGCGCGCGGCGAGATACCCGGTCGCGACCTTGGTGGCCATCGTCGCGGCGGCCAGCAGCGCTGCCGGAACCAGCATCGAGAGCAGTTCCCGCGCATCCGTCGCCAACCCGAAGAACACGAAGAACACCGCGGCGAACAGGTCGCGCAGCGGCGTGAGCACCTGGCTGGCCTGACGCGCCACCCGGCCGGAGAGCGCAATTCCCACGAGGAACGCGCCCACGGCCGACGAGACGTTGACCTCGGCGGCGAGCCCGGCGACGAGCATGGTGAGGCCGAGCACGCCGAGCAGCAGGGGCTCCGGATGCTCGGGGGTGAAGATGCGCGAGATGACACTGCCGAAGCGCAGCGCCACGAACAGGATCGCGGCCACCACGGCCACGGCGACCGCCACGGCGACAGCGCCCTGCAGGAGGCTCACCCCCACCACGAGGGCGGCGAGGATGGGCAGGTAGAACGCCATGGCGAGGTCTTCGATGACGAGGATGGCCAGCACCACCGGCGTCTCCCGGTTGCTGAGGCGCCCGAGGTCGCGCAGCATCTTCGCCACCACCCCCGACGACGACACCCAGGTGATGCCCGCCAGCGCCACCGCCGCCACCGGCCCCCAGCCCAGCACGAGCGCGAGCAGCGCACCGGGCACGGCGTTCAGCGTCGCGTCGATGAGGCCCGCCGCCTTCGACTGCCTCAGGTTCGCGAACAGCTCCTGCGCGGTGTACTCGAGACCGAGCAGCGCCAGCAGCAGGATGACGCCGATCTCCGACCCCACCTCGAAGAAGTCCTCGCTGGCGTCGAAGGGAACGAGCCCGCCCTCGCCGAAGAACAGCCCCACGACGAGGTAGAACGGGATGGGCGAGATGCCGATGCGCAGCGCCAGACGACCGAGCAGACTCATTCCGAGCAGCAGAGCGCCGACCTCGATCAGGATCAGCGTCGTCTGGTGCATGGCTCGATCAGTCCGGCCCGTGGGCCACGATGCGGGCCAGGTGGTCGAGGCCCTCCCTGATGCCGACGGCGACGATCACGTCGCCCGGGCGGAGGACCTCGGCGGGCGTCGGCGACGGGATGACCTTCTCGCCGCGCACGATCGCCACGATCGACACCCGCGTGCGGGTGCGCGCCTTCGTGTCGCCGAGCGGGCGGTTGAGGTAGGGCGAGTCGGTGGGGAGCGAGAGCTGCTCGGTGTAGAGCCCCGCAGCGTCGCCGGCGAGGCTGGTGAGCCGCGACATGGTCACCGAGCTGCCGAGCAGGTCGGCGAGCGCTGCCGCCTCGTCGTCGCTCAGCGGGACGGAATCGCTCGAGGCGTCGGGGTCGTCGAGGTCGAACAGGGCGAGGTCGCGCTCGCCGTCGCGGTGCGACACCACGCTCAGCCGACGCCCGCTCTCGGTGAGCAGGTCGTGCCGCACGCCGATGCCCGGCAGGTCGACCTTCTCGATGCGCACGCTCACGAGGCCCACGGTAGCACCGCGGGGGCGGCGCGCCTGCGCCGGGCGGTCGCGCTACGGACGAACGGCGCCCGGCGACTTCGGTGCGGCAGCCTGCCGCGCCTTCTGCGCGCTCTTCTGCTGCTTCTCCCGGCGCTTGCGCGCCTTGCGCTCCTCGCGGGTCTCAGCGGGCGGCGCCTCCTTGTCCCACACCTTCACGATCGACCAGGCGACCGCCGCGATCGGCACCGAGAGCACGGCACCGATGATGCCGCCGAGGATCGTGCCCGCCGTGAGCGCCACCAGGATGACGAGGGGATGCAGCTTCAGCGACTGCGCCATCACCACCGGCTGCAGGAAGTTGCCCTCGAGCTGGTTCACGGCGATCACGATGCCCACCACGATGAGTGCGACCACCGGGCCGTTCGCGACGAGCGCGACGAGGGCGGCGAGCACCCCGGCGAGGGTCGCGCCGACGATGGGGATGAACGCGCCGATGAACATGATGATGGCCAGCGGGAGCGCCAGCGGCACCCCGAGCACGGCGAGGCCGATGCCGATGGCGGCGGCGTCGACGAAGGCGATCACG
The DNA here is from genome assembly GCF_013113715.1 of Herbiconiux sp. SALV-R1. Lineage (GTDB taxonomy): Bacteria > Actinomycetota > Actinomycetes > Actinomycetales > Microbacteriaceae > Herbiconiux. The sequence continues at coordinate 1,124,166 of NZ_CP053344.1, read as the reverse complement.
GCGGTGCCGCGCACGTAGCCGCCGAACACGCCCACCGCGGTGCGCCCGATGCGCTCACCGCGCGCGTGCCGGTGGCCGCTGAACGGCTTGAGCAGGAAGGCCCAGATGGCAGGCCCGTCCTTGATGAAGAAGAACAGGATGACGATCATCAGCACGGCGCCCGTGATGACCTCGCCCGCCGCCGACACCCCGGCGAGCGCGCCCGAGCCGAACTGGCTGCTGGTGAGGAAGCCGAGCACCGCGTCGCGCGCCCCGTCGATCTGCGCCTGGTCGATCTCGAACGGCAGCCCCGACACGAGGCCGTGCAGATCGTCGATGCCCTGGGCTGCGGAGTCGCCGAGGGCCCGCCACTGCCCGCGCACGGCGAAGACGATGAGGGTGATCACCCCGCCCACCACGACGAGCGCCGAGAGCAGGGTGAGCCAGGTGGCGACCATCGACGAGAGTCCGTGCCGCCGCAGCCACGCCATCACGGGGTGCACGGCCGAGGCGAGGATGAGCGCGATCAGCACCGGGATGACCACGAGCTTCAGCTGCACCAGCGCGAACACGACGCCCACGGCGAGCACCAGCACCACGATCACCTGCAGGCTCCGGATGCTCAGGTGACCGAGCCGGTCGGTCAGCAGTGAGCGCAACGAGGGTTGCGGTGGGGTGTCAGCAGCCATGCGTCAACCCTGACACGCCCTCCCCCGTTCCGCCCGCCTTCCGCCCGGGGGCACCGGGCCCTACCGCGTCGGGGAGCAGATGGAGCAGGATCGGAGCATGACGCATCCGCAGCTCCCCTCCCCGATGCTCGCCAAGGCGGTCGACACCGTGCCCGACCCGTCGAAGGTCGACGGCGGGCTGTCGTACGAGCCCAAGTGGGACGGCTTCCGCGGCATCGTCTCGTTCGACGGCGAGACCGTCGAGATCGGCAGTCGCGGATCGAAGCCGCTCACCCGCTACTTCCCCGAACTCACCTCCGCCCTCGCCGAGCTGCTGCCGGGGCCGTGCGTGCTCGACGGCGAGGTCGTGGTGGCCGTCGGCGAGCCGGGTGCGCAGCGGCTCGACTGGGAGGCGCTGTCGCAGCGCATCCACCCCGCGGCCTCGCGGGTCGCGAAGCTGGCGGCCGAGACGCCCGCCCTCTTCATCGCCTTCGACCTGCTCTCCCAGGGTGGGGAGGAGCTGCTCGAGCGCCCCTTCGGCGAGCGCCGCGCCGCGCTCGAGGAGTTCGCGAGCGGTCTCCCCGCGCCGCTGCACGTCACCCGCACCACGCTCGACGTCGAGCTCGCGCGGCGCTGGCTCGACGAGTTCGAGGGCGCCGGGCTCGACGGGGTCGTCGCCAAACCGCTCGCCGCTCCCTACGCGCCGGGCAAGCGCACGCTGTTCAAGATCAAGCACCACCGCACCGCCGACGTCGTCGTGCTCGGCTACCGCGTGCACAAGAGCGGCTCGGGGGTGGGGTCGCTGCTCGTGGGTCTCTACGACGAGACGGATGCGGGCGACGGCGAAGGCGCATCCGCCCGGCTGCTCGGGGTGGGCGGCATCTCGGCGTTCAGCGACGCGCGGCGGCTGGCGCTGGTCGACGAGCTGGCGCCGCTCGTCGAACGCGACGAGAGCGGCGACGCGGTGCTCGGCGAGGGCGAACGCAACCGCTTCTCGTCGTCGAAGGACACCTCGTTCGTGAGGCTGCGCCCCGAGCGGGTGGTCGAGGTGCGGTACGACCAGATGGAGGGCGCGCGGTTCAGGCACACGGTGCAGTTCGAGCGCTGGCGGCCCGATCGCGATCCGCGCTCGTGCACCTTCGAGCAACTCGACCTGCCGACGGCGTACGACCTCGGAGACGTGCTGGTCTAGGCTCGCCTACTCCTCGGTCTTGCGGGCGCGGCTCGGCTGCACCCGGGGCGGCTCCCCCGGCATCTTCGGGTAGTCGGGCGGGAACGGCAGCTCGCCGAGGCCCGACTCGAGATCGCGGGCCCACCAGTCGAGCAGCGTGTCGATGGTGCCGGGCTTCTCACTCATGCCCGCCCACGGGTCACCCGTGGTGGCGAGGCGCTCGGGAACGGTGAGCACGGTGAAGGCGGCGGGGTCGACGGTCGCGAGCTCGTCCCAGGTGACGGGGGTCGAGACCGTGGCGGTGGGGAGGGCGCGCGGGCTGTAGGCCCCCGCCATGGTGCGGTCGCGGTTGGCCTGGTTGAAGTCGACGAAGATGCGCTCGCCGCGCTCCTCCTTCCACCAGTTCGTGGTGATCTGCTCGGGCATGCGCCGCTCGAGCTCGCGGGCCGCGGCGATGACGGCGTGCCGCACGTCGAGGAACTCGGCCGTCGGCTCGATCGGCGCGAACACGTGCAACCCGCGGTTGCCCGAGGTCTTCACGAAGGCCTCGAGCCCGGCCTCGGCAAGCACCGTGCGCAGCTCGAAGGCGGCGGGAACAGCGTCGTCGAAGTCGGTGCCGGGCTGCGGGTCGAGGTCGATGCGCAGCTGGTCGGGGAAGTCGGAGGTCTCGGCGCGCGAGGCCCAGGGGTGGAACACGACCGTGTTCATCTGCGCCGCCCACACCGCGGCGGCGGGCTCGTCGATGACGAGCTGCGGATGCGCGCGAGCGCTCGGGTAGGTCACCGTCACCGCCCGCACGAAGTCGGGGGCGCCGCGCGGCGGATTCTTCGAGAAGAACCACTCCCCGTCGACCCCGTCGGGGAAGCGCTGCAGCGAGACCGGGCGGTCGCCGTTCGCCTCGACGAACGCGGGGCCCACCGCGACGAGGTAGTTCACGAGGTCGAGCTTCGTGATGCCGAGCTCGGGCCAGAGCACCCGCGACGGGCTCGACACGCGCATCTCGCGCACCACACCCTCGGGACCTTCGACCTGCACCGTCGTCGCCTCGCTCGCCATGCGCCCCACCCTACCCACGCCGGGCTGAGACGGCGCGAACGGTATGAGAATCGCGGGTTCGAGCCCGTGGGGGGCTCGGCACCGCGATTCTCATACCGTTCGAACGGCCACTCTGGCGGGGTCGCTCGGGCGCGGGCCACTCCGGCGGGGGCTACTCCGCGGGGGTCTGCGGCGCCGGGCTCGACGCCCGCACGGCGGTGCCGCGCGACGCCGCGGTGCTGCTCGCGGCGAACGCCTTGCCCGCGGCGGTGCCGGCGGCCTCGCCCGAGACGCGGCCCGTCACGATCTCGGCAATATCGATGCCCACGAGGTCGCGCACGATCTGCATCGAGGTGGCGAGCTGGCCGGCGACGTTCTCGCCCACCTGCGACGACCCCGAGCCGTCGTTCGAGATCACCGTCATGTTGCCGATGGCGCCGAGCGGCTCGGAGGCGGCACGCACGATGGCGGGCAGCTCGGCGATGATCTGCTGGCGCAGCAGGTCGTCGGCGCGCTCCTCGAGCGCCTCGGCCTTGGCGAGCGTCGCCTCCGCCTCTGCGGCACCCTTCACGCGGATCGAGTTGGCCTCGGCCTCACCCTCGGCTCGCAGCGCCTCGGCGGCGGCGATACGACGGTTCTTCTCCGCGACACCCTCGGCCTCGGTCGCCTCGGCCGCCGAGCGGCGGCGGTTGCGGTCGGCCACACCCTCGGCCTCGATGGCCTCGGCCACGGCCTTGCGTCGATCGCGCTCGGCGTTCGCGGCGGCGACGGCGGCAGCAGCATCCGCCTGGGCCTTCTTCTCCACCGAGTAGGCCTCGGCGTCGGCGACGGCGCGGATCTCGGCGTCGAGCTCCTGCTTGCGGAGACCGACCCGCTTCCCTGCGGTGATCTCCTGCTGCGCGATGACCTCCTGCTGCGAGATCGCCTCGGCCAGCGGCCGCGACGCGGCGGCCTCGGCACGCGCCTTGTCGGTCTCCTTCTGAATCTCGGCATTCCGCAGGTCGAGCTTGCGCTGCTGCTCGGCGACGGCCTGGTCGGCCTCGATGCGGGCCTCCTCCGAGGTGCGGCGGGCCACCGACTCGGCGACCTCGGCGACCTGCTTCACGCGGGCGGCCTCGGCACGACCGAGGTCACGGATGTAGCCGTTGTCGTCGTCGATCTCCTTGATCTGCAGCGTGTCGATCTGGAGGCCCTGCACGTCGAGCGACTCGCGCACGGCGTCGAGCACCTGGCCCTGGAGCGCCTGACGGTTCGTGATGATCTCGGTCACCGTGAGCTGACCCACGATCGATCGCACCGAACCCGAGAGCACCTCCTCGGTGGAGGTCTCGATCTGGTCCTGCTGGTTGAGGAAGCGCTGCGCCGCGGCACGCACCATCGACTCCGAGCCGCCCACCTTCACCACGGCGACGGCGTTCACCTTGATGGTGATCGCATCCTTCGTCTGGGCGGTCGCCTGCACGTTGAGCTGGCGGCTGCGCAGCGACAGCTTGAAGTACGCCTCGACGATGGGCTTGACGAACACGCGCGAGCCGAAGACGACGCGCTGCCCGGCGTTCTCGTCTTCTTCGAGCGGGGTGGTGCCGGGCTTCACCGACTTCTGGCGCGAGGTGACGATGATCGCCTCGTCGGGCTTGGCGACCTTGATGCCGCGCAGCAGCACGATCAGCACGATGAGTGCGATGACGACGAGCAGGCCTATGCCTGCCACGGCGAGAAGGGAGTCGAACGAGAACAAGAGGGCGGCCTTCCTGAAGGAGCGGTCGGACAGGTGGAACCGTTCGGGTCGATTTCCAGTGCTCCCAGTATGGCGGGTTTGCCGGCTCAGCCCCAGGTGCCGGCGGGCGACGCGTACTCGGGCACCGGCGTGTAGGCCCAGTGCGAACCGTTGCCGTAGTGCGAGCTCGCCCAGGGCGAGGCCCAGATCGCCGACTCGATCTGCGCCGTCGGCGCCGACGACTCGAAGCCCGCGACGATGGCGGCGTACCCCGGGTTGCCGTGCAGCGCGTTGCCCACGTTCTCGGCGGCGATGACGAGGTTCGCGTAGCTGCCGAGGCCGCTGCCGCCGCCCGAGCCCCAGCCGTTGTTCAGCGGGTTGTTGCGCAGCCACCAGTCGTCGGGGCCGTTCTCCTGGCGCATCCAGCGCAGCATCACGGTGATGTTCGAGTCGCTCGTCGGGAACCCCGCCATGTAGAGCACGAGCACCGCCCAGTCGCGGTTCGTGCTCCCCTTCGACAGGTTCTCGAGGCCCGAGGTCGCCCCGTAGCCGTCGCGGGTCACCGCGACGCCGTTCGCGGTGCCGGGCACGGTGAGCGACTGCAGCTCGTCGGCGAGCGACGGGCCGGCCGAGACGTCGCCCGCGCCCGAGGCGAGACCCGGCCCGACCGCCGTCGACGGCGGGGGTGCGAGCATCGTCAGCGACGCCAGACCCACGACGGATGCGGCGGCGGCCACCACGAGCATCCGCGCCCACACGCGACCCGAGCGGCTACGCCCCGCCCCCGAGCCCGATCGCAGGAAGAAGTTCGACATCGCGCCCCACGCTACCCCTCCCCCTGAGCGCGCGGGCGTGCGCCCCCGCCGGGCGGGCTCGCGGGTCACCCCGTGTTCTGGAGGCCGGCGGCGACGCCGTTCACGGCGAGGAGCAGCAGGCGGTGGGCGGCGTCGTCGCGGTCGGCGCTGCCCGAGGCGCGCACCGCGCGGAGCGCCCGCAGCTGCAGCAGCGACAGCGCGTCGACGTAGGGGCTCCGCAGCCGCACCGCGCGCCGCAGCACCGGGCGGTCTTCGAGGATCTTCTCGTGCCCGCTCGTCTGCCGCACCCAGAGCGCCGTCAGCTCCATCTCCTCCTGCACGAGCGCCGCCAAGTCGTCGCGGTCGCCGAGCGCGAGGTACCGTTCGGCGATGCGCGCATCCGTCTTCGCCAGCGACATCTCGACGTTGTCGATCATCGAGGCGAACAGCGGCCAGTGCGCGTAGGCGTCGCGCAGCAGCTCGACGTCGCCGACAGCGGCGAGCGCCGAGCCGAGCCCGAACCAGCCGGTGAGGTTGATGCGCGCCTGCGTCCACGAGAACACCCACGGAATCGCCCGCAGGTCTTCGAGCGACTCCACCGACAGGCCTCGACGCGCCGGTCGCGAGCCGAGCGCCAGCAACCCGATCTCCTCCATGGGGGTGACCTGGGCGAACCAGGGCGCGAACCCGTCGGCCTTGACGAGCTCGAAGAAGCGGATGCGCGACGCCTCGTCCATGGTCGCCGCCACCTGGGCGAAGCGCTCGGCAGCCTCCCGGTTGCGCTCCTCGTTCGAGGGGCTCGAGGCCAGCAGTGTCGCCGCGGCCATCTGCTCGATGTGCCGCGCCGCGATCGCCTTGTCGCCGTACTGCGCGAAGATCACCTCGCCCTGCTCGGTGAGCTTGAACCGGCCGTCGACCGATCCCGGGGGCTGCGCCAGCACGGCCTCGTTGGCCGGCCCGCCGCCGCGCCCGAGCGCTCCCCCGCGCCCGTGGAACAGCGTCAGCACGATGTCGTTCTCCGTCGCCCAGTCGGCGATGCGCGACTGCGCCGAGTACAGGGCGAGCGTCGCCGAGACGGGCCCCACATCCTTCGACGAGTCGGAGTATCCGAGCATGACCTCGAGCTTGCGGCCCGTGGCGGCAAGGCGCGCCTTCACCGGCTCGAGTTCGATCATCTCGCTCAGGATGCGCGTGGAGGCCTGCAGGTCGTCGAAGGTCTCGAACAGCGGGATGACGTCGAGCGTGGGTGCGGCCTTGGGCGACCCGAGCGCGGCTTCGGCGAGTTCGTAGACGTTGGCGAGGTCGGCCGACGACTGCGTGAATGAGACGATGTAGCGGCGTGCGGCGTCGACGCCGTAGCGGCCCTGCAGATACGAGATGGTGCGGAACACCTCGAGCACCTCGCCGGTCATCTCGGCGCGCTCCTCGACCGGGGTGCCGGCGCGCACCTCCTCGAGGGCCTGGCGGTGCACCTTCGAGTGCTGCCGCACCTCGAGCTCGGCGAGGTGGAAGCCGAAGGTCTGCACCTGCCACACCAGGTTCTGCAGCTCGCCGTCGGCGCTGCGCTCGGCGCCGCCGGCACGCAGCGACTCCTGCACCATGCTCAGCTCGGCGAGCAGCTCCTCGGGGTCGGCGTAGCCGAGCGGCGACTCGCCTCGGCGGGTGGCGGCGATGCGCTCGGCGATCACGAGCACGGCGCGGCGGTGCGGCTCGTTCGGGGCGCGGGTGCCGATCTGCGAGGTGACGTGCGGGGCGATCTGCTCCTGCCGCGCGGCGAGCTCGCGGAGCGCGTCGCTCGGCGGGGTGTCGGCCTCGTCGAGGGTGAGGGTGCGCCCGATGCGGGTGGCGGCACGCTCGAGCCCGAGCAGTACGTGCTCGGCGCCGATGGCCGCGGCCTCCTTGGTGACGTCGGCGGTGACGAAGGGGTTGCCGTCGCGGTCTGCGGCGATCCAGCTGCCGAGTCTCAGGAAGGCGGGGGCGACAGCGGGCTTGCGCCCCGCATCCGTCGGCCCCTGCAGCCAGTCGTCGAGCAGGCGGTAGACCCGGGGCACCGTCTCGAACAGGGTCTGGTCGAAGATCGACATCGCCGTGCGCACCTCGTCGAGCGGGGTGGGGCGGGTGAGGCGGAGCGGCGAGGTGCGCCAGAGCACGTCGATCTCCTCGAGCAGGCGGCGCTCGTTCTCGATGAGGGCGATCGAGCCGGGCTCGGCGGCGTCGCGCTCGTCGAGCAGCTCGCTGATGCGGCGGATGGCCGAGGCGATGGCGCGGCGGCGGGCCTCGGTCGGATGCGCGGTGAGCACCGGGTGGAAGCGCAGCGACCGCAGGCGCTCGGCTGCGGCCTCGGGCCCGAGCTCGGCGCGCATGCGCTCGATCGCGGCGGGGAGGGAGTCGGGGCGGGCCGCGGTGCCGGAGGCGTCCGCGCCGCCCGCGGCACCCGCTGCGCCGAGCCGCGCCTGCAGCACGCGCACCCGGTGGTGCTCCTCGGCGAGGTTCGACAGGTGGAAGTAGCAGGTGTAGGCCCGCGCCACCTGCTCCGCACGCTCGGTGCTGAACGACTCCACGAGGGCCTCGGCGTCTTCGATCGACGCGTCGCTGTCGCGCTCGTAGGCGTGGATGACGAGCGCGCGCAGCCGCTCGACGTCGTCGAGCAGCCCCTCGCCACCGGCCTCGGTGAGCACGCGGCCGAGCAGCGAACCGAGCAGACTGACGTCGGCGCGGAGGTCGCGGTCGACCTCGTCGCTCACGCTCTGCCGGGTGAGATCGAGGGATGCGGTCGTGGCGGGTGGTTCGAACTCGCTGGTCACCCGCTCACGCTAGCGCGCCGTTCCCGCCGGGCTGAAATCAGCTCGCCCGCAGCAGCCCCTGCTCGGCGACGATCTGCTTAGACAGCACGGTGTAGCCCTCGCTCTCGAAGAAGACGGTGAGGCGGTCGTCGTCGACGCTCACGACGGTTCCGGAGCCGAAGCGCTCGTGGTCGACGGTGGAGCCGGCGGCCCAGGGCTCGTCTGCCGTCGCGACGGAGGCGTCGTTCGGGGCGTCGGAGTCGGCACCGGATGCGCTTCCCCCTGGCTCCGCCGCCTTCCCCGCCGGCACCGCCGCGAGCTTCGCCCGGGTGCGCCCGCGCCCCTCGTCGCAGTTGTCGCACCCGCCGCAGAAGTCGGGCGCCTCCTGCCCGAAGTACCCCAGCAGGAACTGCCGCCGGCAGTCGAGCGTCTCGGCGTACTGCCGCACCATCTCGAGGCGCGACACCCCGATGCGGGTGCGACGCTCCGCCACCTCCTCGGCGGCGGCGTACGCCTTCGCGGGGGTGAGCTGCCGCACGAGCCGCACGGCGCCGCCCTCCTCGCGCGCCACTCCCGCCTCGGTGAGCAGGTCGAGCTGACCGCGCAACGCCCTCGTCGACAGGCCGGTCTTCTGGGCCAGGGTGCGCGCATCCGGAGCCGTCTTCGCGGCGCGCAGGGCTTTCACCACCTTCGTGAGCTTCTCGCGGTTCGGCTTCGAGCTGGTGAAGTACCGGCGCAGCCCTAGGTCTTCTTCGCGGTAGTGCAGCACGATGGTGGAGGCGTCGCCGTCGCGGCCGCCGCGGCCGATCTCCTGGTAGTAGTCGTCGGCCGACTCGGTGATGGCCGCGTGCACGACGAAGCGGATGTCGGCCTTGTCGATGCCCATGCCGAACGCCGAGGTGGCGACGACCACGTCGAGCTCGCCGGCTTGGAAGGCCTCGTAGACCGCCTCCTTGCGGCGGGCCGCCATCGAGCCGTGGAAGGGCGCGGCGCGCAGCCCCGCCGCTTCGAGCCGCTCGGCGAGCTGCTCGGTGTCGCGGCGGGTGGCGACGTAGAGCAGGCCCTGGCCGTCGGCGGAGAGCGCGACGACCTGCACGATGACGGCAGCCTCCTTCTCCGACTCCTGCTCGTGCCGCAGCACGGCGAGGTGCAGGTTCGGCCGGTCGAAGCCGGTGACCAGCACGAGCGGGTCGCGGAGCGCGAGCACCGCCTCGACGTCGTCGCGCACCGGGGCCGACCCGGTGGCGGTGAGGGCGACCACGACCGGGTGGCCGAGACGCTCGATCACGTCGCCGAGGTGCAGGTAGTCGGGCCTGAAGTCGTGGCCCCACGACGACACGCAGTGCGCCTCGTCGACCACGAACAGGGCGACGCCGCGGCGTTCGAGCCGCTCGAACACCTCGTCTTTGGCGAGCTGCTCGGGGGCGAGGAAGACCACGCCGGTCTCGCCGCCCTCGATGGCGGCCCAGGCGTCGGCCTCGTCGGCGTCGCTGAGGTCGGAGTTGATGACGCGGCCCTCGGGGGCTCCGGGCAGCTCCTCGAGCTGGCGCAGCTGGTCCCATTGCAGGGCGATGAGCGGGCTCACGACGACGGCGAGCCCCCGATCGCTCAGGGCGGTCGCGGCGAGCTGGTAGATCGCCGACTTGCCGTGGCCCGTCGGCATCACGGCGAGCACGTCGCGACCGTCGATCGCCGCGCGCACCGCCTCCTCCTGACCGGCCCTCAGCTCGCTGAACCCGGCCTTCCGAACGAGGGCGGGCAGGTCGATCTGGGAGGTGCCGGGGCGGTGCATGGCAGTCAGCCTGCCACCGTGCCGCCCGAAGCGGAGCCGCGGGAGGCGCATCCGTTCTACCCTTGACACATGTCCTCCCCCAGCACCACCTCAGTCCCCGCCACGGACGACGCGCCCGCGCCGCTCACCTTCTCCGACCTCGGGCTCGACGACGCGGTGCTCAAGGCGCTGAAAGACGTGGGCTACGAGACGCCCTCGGCCATCCAGGCGGCGACCATCCCGCCGCTGCTCGAGGGGCGCGACGTGCTGGGCACCGCGCAGACGGGCACGGGCAAGACGGCGGCGTTCGCGCTGCCGATCCTGTCGCGGCTCGAGCTCGCCCAGAAGACCCCGCAGGCGCTCGTGCTCGCGCCCACGCGCGAGCTGGCGCTGCAGGTGTGCGAGGCGTTCGAGCGCTACGCCGCCCACCTGCGCGGCGTGCACGTGCTCCCCGTCTACGGCGGGCAGGGCTACGGCGTGCAGCTGTCGGCGCTGCGCCGAGGCGTGCACATCGTCGTCGGCACCCCGGGCCGCATCATGGACCACCTCGACAAGGGCACCCTCGACCTCTCCGAGCTCAAGTACCTCGTGCTCGACGAGGCCGACGAGATGCTCAAGATGGGCTTCGCCGAAGACGTCGAGACCATCCTCGCCGACACGCCCGACGACAAGCAGGTGGCGCTGTTCTCGGCGACCATGCCGGCGCAGATCCGCCGCCTGTCGGGGCAGTACCTCAAAGACCCCGAAGAGATCTCGGTGAAGTCGAAGACCACGACCTCGGCGAACATCGCCCAGCGCTACCTCGTGGTGTCGTACCCGCAGAAGGTCGACGCGCTCACGCGCATCCTCGAGGTCGAGAACTTCGAGGGCATGATCGTGTTCACCCGCACCAAGAACGAGACCGAGACGCTCGCCGAGAAGCTGCGCGCCCGCGGCTACTCGGCCGCCGCCATCAACGGCGACGTGGCGCAGGCGCAGCGCGAGCGCACGGTGAACCAGCTCAAGGCGGGCAAGCTCGACATCCTGGTGGCGACGGATGTCGCGGCCCGCGGCCTCGACGTCGAGCGCATCAGCCACGTGGTGAACTTCGACCTGCCGATCGACACCGAGTCGTACGTGCACCGCATCGGCCGCACCGGCCGGGCCGGCCGCACCGGCGACGCCATCAGCTTCGTCACCCCCCGCGAACGACGGATGCTCGCCTCCATCGAGAAGGCCACCCGCCAGCCGCTCACCGAGATGAAGCTGCCGAGCGTCGACGACGTCAACGCCACCCGGCTCACCCGCTTCGACGACGCCATCACGGCGGCACTCGCCGACCCGGAGCAGATCCAGCTGTTCCGCGACATCGTGGGGCACTACACGCGTCACCACGACGTGCCCGAGACGGATGTCGCTGCCGCGCTCGCGGTCGTGGCGCAGGGCGACACGCCGCTGCTGCTCGAGCCGGAGCCCGAGCGGGAGCGCGGGTCGCGGTTCGATCGGGAGCGGGATCGGGGCTCGCGCGAGGGCGGCGGTGAGCGCTCGGAGCGCGGCGGCGACCGGTACGACCGCGACTCGCGCGGCGACCGTGACTCGCGCTCGGGCGACCGCGGCGACCGGGGCGACCGCCCGGAGCGGCGCCCGCGCGGCGGCGCCCCCATGAAGACCTACCGCATCTCGGTCGGCAAGCGCCAGCGCGTCGAGCCGCGCCAGATCGTCGGCGCCCTCGCCAACGAGGGCGGTCTTCGCCGCGAAGACTTCGGCGCCATCCAGATCCGCCCCGACTTCTCCCTCGTCGAACTCCCCGCCGACCTCCCCACCGACGTCTTCCGCCGCCTCAAAGACACCCGCATCAGCGGCCAACTCATCGACCTCAAACCCGACCGCTTCAACTCCTCCGCCAAGCGCCCCGACCGGAACTCCCGCGACGGCGACCGCGGCGACCGCCCCCGCCGCGACCGCTACTAACCCGCGCCCCGGCCGCGGCGCCCGAACCGGATGGACTTCGGGCCCGCCCCCGGAACTCGATGGAGGAATCACCGCCTCCCGCCTCCGAACTCCATCCAGTCCGGCAACTGCGACAGGTGTCCGCCCGACCAAGCGATGGACTTTCCCGCGCATCCGCCCAAACGACGGATGCTCAGCCCGCCATCGCTCCCAACCTCCGTCGTTTCGACCGCCACGCGGCTAGGTGCCCTGCCGAAACGGATCGCGTTCCGGACCGCACCCTGAAATCGGTCGAGGCCGGGCCTCCTCGGACGCCCAAACTCCATCCGGTTCCGCAGCGCCCGCCGTCCCCTCAGCCAATCGACGGAGTCTCACCCGCATCCAGCCAAACGACGGATGCTCAGCCCGCCATCACTCCGAACCTCCGTCGTTTCGACCGCCACGCGGGCAGCTGCCGCACCCCGAACCGGACGGACGTCCGTGCCGCATCCGGAACTCGATGGAGAAACCGCCGCGTCGACGGCCCGAACTCCATCCGGTTCCGCAGCGCCCGTCGTCCCCTCACCCGATCGACGGAGTCTCACCCGCATCCGGCCAAACGACGGATGCTCAGCCCGCCATCACTCCGAACCTCCGTCGTTTTGCCGGCCGCGTGGGCAGCTGCCGCACCCGAACCGGACGGACGTCCGTGCCGCATCCGGAACTCGATGGAGAAATCACCGCCTCCGGCACCCGAACTCCATCCGGTTCCGCGCGCTACGCGCAGCCGCAGGAGTGGCGGATGGTGAGGGCGACGGGGACGACGGTGGCGGGAGCGTAGTGGGCGGTGGGGGTGGCGAAGCGGTCGAGGGCGCGGGTGGCGGCGAGGCGGCCGAGGTAGGCGGGGTCTTGGTCGATGACGGTGACGGCGGGGGTGAGGCGGTCGGCCATGGGGAAGTCGCCGAATCCGACGAAGGCCGCACCCGAGCTCTTCAGCGCGCCGAACGCGTGCATCGTCACTCGGGCGTTCGACGAGAACACCGCGGTCGGCGGCGCCGCGAGCCGGCTCAGCCGGTCGAGCTCGCGCCCCGCACCCTCGTCGCTGCCCGCGTCGAAGGCGATGAGGCGTTCGTCGAGGGTGACCCCCGCATCCGCCAGCGCCTCGGTGTATCCCCCGAGTCGGCGCCGGGAGCTCGGCGGATGCGTCTGGTCGGCGAGGAACGCCACCCGCGTGTGCCCGTGGTCGAGCAGGTGCCTGGTGGCGAGGTAGGAGCCGTCGCGGTCGTCTTCGACGAAGTAGTCGGCGTCGAGGTCGACCGGGGAGCGGTCGACGAACTCGATGGGGGTGGTCTCGGTCCACGGCGCGAGCCAGGCGTGACTCGAGGCGACCGGCGCGAGCACGAGCCCCATCAGCTGGGTGCGCAGCAGCGCCTCGAGCACCGAGCGCTCCCGCGCGGGGTCGTCGCCGATGCTCGTGACCAGCGTGGTCAGCCCCGCCGCCGAGCACACGCTCTCGACGGCCCGCACGATCGACGCGAAGAACGGGTCGACGACATCGGGCACGGCGACCCCCACACTCGACGACCGCCCCGCCCTGAAGGTGCGGGCGAGCACGTTCGGCACGTAGTTGAGGCTGCGCATGGCGTCTTCGACGCGCAATCTCGTGTCGGGCAGCACGTGCGGGTCGTCGTTGAACACCCGCGACACCGTCTTGGCGCTCACGCCCGCCAGCGCGGCGACGTCTTGCATGGTGGCCATGGCCCGCTCCTCTCACGACGTGCGCCCCCGTGTTCGCGCGCGACCCTGGCGGCGACCGGGGTGTTCTCAGGGGGCGGTGGCGCGCATCCGCTCGGCATCGCCCCCTGAAGACCCTGCCGAGAGTCTACGGGCGGGTCGAGAGCACCTCGTCGATGACCGACTCGAGTTCGACCAGGCGCGGCAGCGCCTTGGTGGTGAGCAGCTCCTCGCGGGTGGCGGAGGAGATGGAGAGGCTGTCCTTCCAGAGCGATCGGCCGGCCATCGCGCCCGCGGCGCCGTTCTCGACCGAGGTGCGCACCTGGCCCACGAAGGTCTCGTGGTCGACACCCGCCGACAGCACGGCCCACGGCACGCCGGCGGCGGCAGCGGTGACGGCGGCGGCACCCTCGGCCGAGCCCGGGTACTGCAGCTTCAGCACCTTGGCGCCGGCGGCGACGCTGAGCTCGGCCGCACCCGAGATGAGCGACGGGAAGACCGCCTTGTAGTCCTTGTCGCTCTCGTCGTCGAGCTGGTAGGTGAGGATCTCGACGATCAGCAGCACACCCTCCGCCTCGCACTCCGACACCAGGCGCGCGATGTCGTCGAGCACGGCGGCCTCGTCGTCGCGGCGGTCGGCGCGCAGGTACCAGAGCATCTTCGCGGCGTCGCCGCCGAGGTCGCGCACGCGGCGCGGGGTCATGCCCTCGACGTAGCGGGTGCGCTTGAGGCCGTTCTCGACGGCGAATCCGGATGCGTCCATCGCCACGACGAGACCGGTATCGCTGTCGAGGGTGCCGTCGTCGACGACGCGGGGAAGCGCGGTCTGCGGGTCGAGGAGGATGGCGGGGGCCTTGTTGCCGAGGAAGCTGACCAGGTCGGACTTCGCGTCGGCCAGCTCCTCGGTGGAGATGCCGTCAGCGCCGTTCGGCGCATCCTTCATGACGGCCTTCATGCCGTTGCGCTGATCGGCGGCGACGATGAGCATGCCGCCGGCCGCCGTGCTGATCTTGGCCAGGGCGCGGCGCTCGAGGGTGGTGAGTTCGGTCACGGGAGTGTCTCCTTGGTGAGGGGGGTGTGGTTTGGGGGTGGTCTGGGTGCCCATCCCCGGGTGGGGGCGGGATGCTGCGGCTTGGCGGCCGGGTGGGGTGGAGTGGGCGACGGGGAGGGTGGAGTGGGCGAGGGGCGGGATGCCGGCGGTGACGTCGGGGCGGGATGGATTGGTGACGGGGCGGGATGCCGGCGGTGACGGCGGGGGGCGGGGGCGCCGCTCGCGCGGCGCTGCGCGGGCGCCGGGTGGCGCCGCGCGCACGGTTCAGGCGGTCGAAGTGGGTGCGAGGAGTCGCGACGCGAAGACTGCCGCGCCGTAGGCCGTGTCTTGCGAGCGGTCGGAGACCCGAACGCCGGCGAGCACCTCCGAGCGGGCGCGCTGCACCGAGCGCATGCTCGCCCAGCCACCCGTGAGCAGGGCGGAGGTGGCGGGCGGCACCTCGGCGTCCATCGCGGAGACGAGCAGGGCGAGCTCGTCGTTGCCGTGCCGGAGCACCGCACCGAACAGATCGGCCGGCCCCGCCCCGTCGGCGCGCACCACGAGTCGCAGCACGCCGTCGTCGTTGCGGGCACCGGTGACCTCGACGTCGCCCTGCTGCAGCACGCCCTCGTAGGGCTGCTCCATCACGGCGGCGTCGAGCGCATCGCGCCCGGCCCGGTCGTTCACACCGACGAGCTGGAGGGCCCGCCGCATGATGAGCCCGGTCTTCACGCCCGCCACGAGCACCCACTTGCCCGGAACGACGTGCCGCACGCAATTGATCAGCCACTCGGCCAAGCGGGCGCGCGCGTCGAACGGCAGGGGCGCATCCAGAACCCGCAGCAACACCTCGGCGGTGCCCATCGACACGTGGTACCGGTCGTCGGGAAACTCGCCCGTCGACACCGCCGAGACCAGGTGGTCGTGCCCGGCCACGGTGAGCCGGGCACCGGCGAAGGATGCGGGGAGCCAGTCGGCAGACGCGTCGCCGAGCGGGGTTCCCGCGTCGACGAAGGGCGGGAGGAAGTCGGGGGTGACGCCGAGGTGGTCGAGGAGTTCGGGCCAGGGGGCGCCGGTGTCCTGATCGAGGAGGCCGGTGCGGGAGGAGAGGGAGTACTCGGCGGCCAGCTCGCCGCCGAGGGCGGCGACGGCGAACTCGGGGAGGTTGAGCCAGCGGGCTCCGGCGAGGTCGAGGCCGGTGTCGCGCAAGTGGAGGAGCTTGACGACCGAGACCTGCACACCGAGCGGGAGACCCGTGCGGCCGGCGAACTCGTCGCGGATGCGCGCGGGCAGGGCGTCGACCTGCTCCGCCCCGCGAGGGTCGAACCAGGCGATGGCGGGGGCGATGGGCTCGCCATCGGGGCCGAGCACGACGCCCGACTCCCCCATGCCCGAGACGGCGAGCGCCCCGATGCGCACGTCGTCGCCGCGGAGCTCACGCAGATCGGAGTCGACGAGCGCGACGAGCTCGCGCAGGGTGCCGACGAGGTCGGCCGCGGTCATGGTGGTGGTGCCGCCGGGGCCGGCGACCCAGGGCGTGGGCAGCTGACGGATGAGCACCTCGGCACCCTGTTCGTCGGCGACGAGCATCTTCACTCCGGTGCTCCCGAGGTCGAGCCCGGCGACGAGGGTGGACATGCGTTGCTCCGTTCTCCCGACGACGCGGCGCACCTCACCTTCGGGGCGGCATGTCATCGATGTCATGAACTCTACCATGCCCATGTCATCGATGTCATCCCTCGCTTGGGCGTCCCGTGCTGCGTTTCTTACGGACAAAGTCCGTGAAGAACTCGGTTATCACGGACTTTGTCCGTAAGAACGTGCCCGGACGCGACCCGCCCCGCCCGTCAGGCGTCGAGGGCGGCCTGGAGGCGGTCGCTGGCGCGGGTGAGGTGGGCGGTGAGCACCTCGACGGCACCGTCGGCGTCACCCGCGGCGAGGCGACGGAGGATCTCGTCGTGCTCGTCGGCGATCCGATCCACCGCGAGGAGACTCCGGCCCTGCACTTGCACCATGCAGAGGCGCGCCTCGTCGACGAGCGACCCGTACATGCGCTCGAGCCGCTCACTGCCGATCGCCTCCACCAGCGCCGCGTGGAACCGCATGTCGGGCTCCACCGACGCGATCGCCGAGCCGCGCTCCCCGTCGTGCGCCACGGTCAGGTCTCGGGGAGCAGCCGCCCCCACCCCCGCCGCGCGCACGCGCGCGTTCGCGGCCGCCGCCTCGCGCGGGGCGTGCCGCGCGGCGGCGAGCTCACGCAGCGCCGAGCTCTCCAGCCGCAGCCGTGTGCGGTAGATGTCGTGCACATCGGCCGCCGTCAGCTGCGGAACCCGCGCCGAGCGGTTCGCCGAGCGCTCGAGCAGTCCCTCGGCGGTGAGCTTTTCGATCGCCGCCTTCGCGGTCGAGCGCGACACCGCGTACTCCCCCGCGACCACGGCCTCCTTGAGCAGTTCGCCGCCCACGAGCTCACCCGCGAACATCCGCCGACGCAGATCGTCGCCGACGGCGTCGACCGCCGACACCGTGCGCAGGGCACGCACGAGGGACGGAGTGGAGGTGGTCGTCGTCATGTCGCCCTTTCGACGGATGCGAGACAAGACTAGCGAAACAACCTCGTCATGCAAGTAAACTTGTCCGACAAGATTCATCACGACCCGACCGATCGGCCCCCCATGACGCAGAGTCGCGCATCCATGCCCACCGCCCACACCCCCCTCGCCGCCGCCCTCGCCGACCCCACCCGCCTCAGCACCCGCGCCATCGACCTGCACGCGAACGCCCACGACGCCTCGCACTTCCTCCTCGTGCCCGAGGCCTTCGTCATCGCGAAAGACGCCACCGAGGTCGGCCGTCTGCTCCGTGCGAGCGCCGAGTCGGGCACGAAGCTCACCCTCCGCTCGGGCGGCACCAGCCTCAGCGGGCAGGGCGTCACCGACGGGGTGCTCGTCGACGTGCGCCGCAACTTCCGCCGCATCACCATCGAAGACGACGGACTCGTGGTGCGCGTGCAGCCCGGCGCCACCGTGCGCCAGGTGAACGCGCGACTCACCCGCCACGGCCGCAAGCTCGGTCCCGACCCGGCGAGCGAGGTGGCGTGCACGATCGGCGGCGTCATCGCGAACAACTCGAGCGGCATGTCGTGCGGCACGACCGGCAACACCTACCGCACCCTCCTGTCGATGACCGTCGTGCTACCGAGCGGCACCGTCGTCGACACCGCGGCCCCCGACGCGAACCAGCGCCTCCGCCACGACGAGCCCGAACTCTTCGCGGGGCTCGAGCGCCTGCGCGACCGGGTGCGCGGCAACCCGGAGTCGGTGCGCATCCTCGAGCACCAGTTCTCGATGAAGAACACCATGGGCTACGGCCTCAACTCCTTCCTCGACCACGACGAGCCGGCCGAACTGCTGGCGCGACTCGTCATCGGCAGCGAGGGAACGCTGGGCTTCGTGGCCGAGGCCGTCTTCCGCACTCTGCCCCTGCATCCGCATCTCGCCACCGGCCTCGTCGTCTTCGACGACCTCAGGGCCGCGAACGAGGCCCTCCCCGGTATCGTCGCCACCGGCGCATCGGCCGTCGAGCTGATGGACGCGCAATCACTCCGGGTGGGAAAGACCGAAGCGGATGCGCCCCCCGCCATCAGAGACCTCGACGTCGTCGCCCAGGCGGCACTGCTCGTCGAGTACCAGGCAGCGACCACAGCAGAGCTCGCCGAGGTGCAGTCCGGCGGCGAGCGCCTCCTCGCCGGCCTCGACCTCGCCGCGCCCGCGGTGCTGAGCGCCGACCCCGCCACCCGCGCCTCGCTCTGGCATCTGCGCAAGGGTCTCTACACCACCGTCGCGGGCGCCCGCCCCTCGGGCACCACCGCGCTGCTCGAAGACGTCGTCGTGCCCGTCGACTCGCTGGCCCGCACCTGCAGCGAGCTGAGCGTGCTGTTCGACCGCTACGGCTACGAGAACAGCGTCATCTTCGGGCACGCGAAAGACGGCAACATCCACTTCATGCTCACCGACCTGTTCGAGGGCGAGGGCCTCGCCCGCTTCGAGTCGTTCACCGACGACATGGTCGACCTGGTGCTCGGCGAGGGCGGCTCGCTGAAGGCCGAGCACGGCACGGGGCGCGTCATGGCGCCCTACGTGCGGCGGCAGTACGGCGACGAGCTCTACGCGGTGATGGTCGAGCTCAAGGCCCTCTGTGACCCGGCACGGATGCTCAACCCCGGCGTCATCATCACCGACGACCCCGCGGTGCACCTGCGCGACATCAAGCGCACGCCCACCATCGAGGTGGAGGCCGACCGCTGCGTCGAGTGCGGATACTGCGAGCCCGTCTGCCCGAGCCGCGACCTCACCCTCACGCCCCGCCAGCGCATCGTCGTGAAGCGCGCCATCGCGGCGGCGACCGCCGACGGCGATCACGCTCTGGCGGCGGAGCTCGAGGGCGATTACGGCTACGACGGCGTGGAGACCTGCGCCGTCGACGGCATGTGCCAGACGGCTTGCCCGGTGCTCATCAACACCGGCGACCTGGTGCGGCGGCTGCGCAAGACGGGTCACGCGGGTGCCGAGAAGGCGGTGTGGAAGACGGCATCGGCCCACTGGGCGGGCACGACCGGCGTGGCGTCGGCGGCGCTCACGATCGCCGAGAAGATCCCGGCTCCGCTCGCACCGGTCGTCACCGGCGTGAACAAGCTCGGGCGCGCCGTGGTCGGCGACGACGTGCTGCCGCTCTGGTCGCCCGAGCTCCCCGCCGGCGGGCGCAAGCGCTCGAAGAACTCGATCTTCCGGGCCGTCGGTGCCGCCGCGGAAGGGTCGACGGATGCGCGGGGTGCGACGGATGCGGCGCTCACGACGGATGCGGCGGTCGCCTCGGATGCGGCGGTCGCCTCCGCTGGGGCCGTCGCCTCCGCTGCGGCGGTCGCCGAAGCCGTCTACCTCCCCGCCTGCGTGAACACCATGTTCGGCCCCGTGGGTGACGGCGTGCAGCGCAGCTTCGAGGAGCTGTGCGAGCGGGCCGGCATCACCCTGGTACTCCCCGACGACGTGGACTCGCTCTGCTGCGGCACCCCGTGGTCGTCGAAGGGGCTCCCCGACGGAGCCGCCGTCATGCGCGAACGGGTGCTCGCGAGCCTCCGCCGTGCGACCCGTGACGGCGAGCTGCCGGTGATCTGCGACGCCTCGTCGTGCACGGAGGGCATCCTGCACCAGATCGAGGCCGACACCGCCCTGCCGCGCCTCCGGGTGATCGACGCCGTCGACTTCGTGGCCACGCGCATCCTGCCGCTGCTGCCCGAGCACGAGCTCATCGACTCGCTCGCCCTGCACCCCACCTGCTCGTCGACGCGGCTCGGCATCAACCCGCAGCTCACCGCGGTGGCGGGCGCCGTGGCCGAGAGCGTCGTGATTCCCGCCGACTGGGGCTGCTGCGCCTTCGCCGGTGATCGCGGCATGCTGCATCCCGAGCTCACCGCGTCGGCGACCGCCGCACAGGCGGCCGAGGTGCGAGCGGCGGGCGCCACCGCGCACGCGAGCTGCAACCGCACCTGCGAACTCGGCATGACGCGGGCGACCGGAGCGGAGTACGGCCACGTGCTCGAGCTGCTCGCGGAGGTCACCCGACCGCGGTGAGTCGGGCCGGGCGCCGCGGCGAGGCGGACCCGGCCGCGCTGAGGCCGACGGGCGGGCGGGCCCGGCCCCGGTGAGGCCAGGCCGCGCCGGGCGCCGCGACGAGGCACCCCGCGCGGACCGGGCCGGGCCGGGCGCCGCGATGAGGCGCACCGCGCGGGCAGGGCCGGGCGCCGCGGCGGGCCGAGCGCGGGCCGAGCCGCCCGACCCGCCCGCCCGCCGCTCCGCGTCGCCGTGTGACGGTGACGGGCGGGGGCACCACCGATCCGTGCGACGATCGAATGACCCGACCACGAGGAACCCCCACGCATGACACGCCACATCGCCGAGACGCCCGCCGTGTACATCCTTCACGAGAACGAGGAGTGGATTCCGCCGCTCGCCGCCGCACTCGACGCGGCCGGGGTCGAGCACCGCGAGTGGCCGCTCACGGGAGGGTCGATCGACCTCTCCACCGAACCGCCGGCCGGCGTGTTCTGGTCGCGGCTCAGCGCCTCGTCGCACACCCGCGGCCACGAGCACGCCAAGGAGCAGGCCCGCGCCGTGCTGCGCTGGCTCGAGTCGTGGGGGCGCCGGGTGGTGAACGGCAGCCGCGTGGTCGAGCTCGAGGTGAGCAAGGCCGCCCAGTACGCGGCGCTGCGCGCAGCCGGGTTCGACGTGCCCCACACCGTCGTCGTGTTCGGCACCGGCGAGCTGAAGCACCGCGCGCGCGAGCTCCCGCTCCCCTTCATCACCAAGCACAACCAGGGCGGCAAGGGCCTCGGAGTGCGGCGCTTCGACACGCTGGCGGAGTTCGACGCCTATGTCGACGGGCCTGAGTTCGAGCATCCGGTCGACGGCATCACCCTGCTGCAGGAGTACGTCGTCACCGCGGCGCCCTTCGTCACCCGGGCCGAGTTCGTCGGCGGGCGGTTCGTCTACGCGGTCGAGGTCGACACCTCGGCGGGCTCGTTCGAGCTGTGCCCCGCCGAGGCCTGCGCGGTGCCTGAACCCGGGGCGGAGGCCCAGCCGGCCAGCCTGTTCCGTGAGCGTGGCGAGGTGTCGGCCGAGCATCCGCTCATCGTGAAGCTGGAGGCCTTCCTGGCCGAGCAAGGCATCGACGTGGCGGGCGTGGAGTTCTTCGAGACGGCCGACGGACGCACCATCCCGTACGACATCAACACGAACACGAACTACAGTCCCGACGTCGAGGCGGTGACGAGCCGGTCGGCGGCGGCGGCGGTGGCCCGATTCCTCGGTGACGAACTCGCTGCGGCGGCCCCGCAGGAGGTCTCGGCATGAGGTTCGGCTACTGGACCCCGGTGTTCGGCGGCTGGCTGCGCAACGTCGACGACGAGGGAACCCCGCTCACCTTCCCGCACCTGGCCGAGATCGCCCGCGCCGCCGAGGCCGGCGGGTTCGACCTCACGCTGGTGCCCGAGCTCAACCTCAACGACATCCGCGGGTTCTCGGGGCCCACCTTCGACGCCTGGGCGACGACCACCGCTCTCGCCGCCGTCACCTCGACCCTCGAACTCATGGTGGCGCTGCGGCCGAGCTATCACCCGCCGGCCCTCACCGCCAAGCAGGCGGCGACCATCCAGGCCATCGCGGGCGGCAGGCTCACCCTCAACGTCGTGTCGGCGTGGTGGGCTGAGGAGGCGCGGCAGTACGGCGTCGAGTTCCGCGAGCACGACGACCGCTACGCGTTCACCGCCGAGTACGTCGAGGTGCTGCGGGGGCTCTGGAGCGAGACCCCGTACACCCACCACGGCGCCCACTTCGATCTCGACGGCACCTTCCTCGAGCCCAAGCCCGACGTCACGCCCCTGGTCTACGCGGGCGGCGAGAGCGAGGCGGGGCGCACGGCCATCGCCGGCTTCGCCGACGCCTACCTCACCCACGGCGGCACCGTCGACGAGCTCGGCACCAAGATCGCCGACATGCGGCGCCGCCGCGCGGAGGCCGGTCGGGAGCCGTTCGAGCACTTCGGCATGGCGGGCTTCGCGATCGTGCGCAACACCGAGGCGGAGGCCCAGGCGGAACTCGACCGCATCACGGATGTGCGCCACGGCGCCGCCTACGAGTCATACCAGGACTTCGTGAGCAAGTCGCAGCTCGACACCCGCGTCGACCTCAAGGACTACTCGGTCTCGAACCGCGGCCTGCGCCCCGGCTTCGTGGGAACGCCGGAGCAGGTGGCGGCGCGCATCCTGGAGTTCGAGGAGGTGGGGGTCGACACGCTGCTGCTGCAGTTCTCCCCCGCGCTCGGGGAGCTGCAGCGCTTCGGGGAGCAGGTCATCCCCCTGGTGCGCGCGGGCGCCTGACGCCCGCTCAGACCGCGGTGTAGCCCCCGTCGATGACGAGACTCTGCCCGGTGAGGTACGACGACGCATCCGAGGCCAGGTAGACCACGAGCCCGTGCAGATCTTCGGGTTCGCCCATGCGGCCGGCGGGGATGGTGCTGATCCACCGGGCGGCGAGGTCGGGGTTCGCCTCGGTGAACTCGCGGGTCATGTCGGAGAGGAAGTACCCCGGGGCGATGGCATTCACCCGGATGCGCGAGGGCGCCCATTCGACGGCCAGCGACGCCGCGAGGTGGCTGACCGCCGCCTTCGAGGAGTTGTAGGAGGCCTGGAACTGCGGCTGATTCACGATGAACGCCGACATCGACGAGATGAACACCGCCGACGACGACACCCCGGCGGCGAGCGCCCGGCGGGCGAACGACTGGGCGGCGAAGAAGGTGCCGTCGAGGTTCACCGCGAGCACCTTGCGCCAAGTCTCGGGCGCGACGTCGACGCTGTCGTCCCAGATCGTGATGCCGGCGGCGGTCACCAGCAGCGACGCGGTGCCGAGCGCGGCCTCGGCCTCGCCGAACACCGCGTCGAGTGCGGCACTGTCGGTGACGTCGACGACGTAGCCGCGCGCCTGCACGCCGAACTCGGAGGCGAGGCGCTCGGCCGACTCCTCCACGGCGGGCAGCAGGTCGACCAGGGCGACGTTCACGCCCTGCCCCGCCAGCGCGGTCGCCAGCGAGTAGCCGAGGCCGCGGGCGCCTCCGGTCACGACCGCGGTGCGGCCCTTGAGATCTTCGAACATCACGTCTCCTTCGTCGAGTTCTTCTGGTGCAGGGTCTGAGGCGGGCCGCCGGCCCGATCAGATCTCCTGGTCGGTGGGCAGGATGACGAGGTCGCGGATGGTCACGTGCCGCGGCCTCGTGAGCATGAACAGCACGGCCTCCGCGACGTCCTCCGACCGGATTCCCGTGCGATCGCCGACCTTCTGGTCGACCCCGTCGGCGCCCTCCGCGAAGCCCCACAGCTCGTTGAGCACGACCCCGGGCCCGATCGCCCCCGCGCGCACGCCCGTTCCCACGAGCTGACGCCGCAGGGTGTGCACGAACGACTGGGTGGCGTGCTTGGTGGCGGAGTAGACGGGTTCCCAGTGGATGTCCTGGTGCCCCGACACCGAACTCGTCACCAGCACGTCACCGGATCCCTGCTCGATGAGGTGCGGGAGCGCCGCGCGCACGGTCGCCATCGCCCCGAACACGTTCACCGAGACGAGCTGCTCCATGGCGACCGGGTCGGTCTCGGCGAAGTCGCCGCCCACGTAGAGCCCGGCATTCGCGAGCACGTCGTCGAGACGCCCGAACTCCTCCACCGCGACCCGCACGGCCTCGACCGACACCGCGTAGTCGGAGACGTCGCCGGCGACGATGCGGGTCTCCCCCGGCAGTGTGTCGGCGACCTGGCGCAAACGCTCCTCCGAACGCCCCACCAGCACGAGTTTCGCGCCCTCGGCCGAGAGGGCCTGCGCGTAAGCCCGGCCGATGCCCGAGCTGCCGCCGGTGATGAGGGCGACGCGGCCCGCGAGGCTCCCCGAGGTGCCGCCTGCGTGGGCCGCGCGCGGGGCGGCGGGGTCGTCGTGGTCGAGGGTGCTCATCGGTCAGCGGCTCCGTTCGAGAGGGCGGGGGTGGTGGTGGGGGCGGATGCGGATGCGGCGAGGGCTGCCCGACGCAGCAGCTCGTCGGGTCGGGTGTCGATGCGGGCGACCTGGGCGTCGTCGAGGAAGACGGGTCCGCCCGCGGCCAGCGTGTGGAGCAGCACGCTCGCCACCTTCACGGCCATCTCGGTGATCTGCAGCACCTCTGAGGTGCTCGCACCGAGCGCGAACATGCCGTGGTTGGCGAGGTAGACCACCTTGGGAACGGATCCGGTCGCCTCGAGACGCTCGCGCAGCATCCGTCTCACCGCCCTCGCGAGCTTCAGGCCCGGGTCGATGTAGGGCACGAGCAGCGGGTCGGTGCCGAGCACCACGATCTGGTCGGGGAAGAGCGACCCCGCCACGAGCAATGACGCCTGCGGCGAGCACAGCAGGCCATTCACGGGAATCGGATGCGTGTGCCCCACCGCCTCGACGCCCGGCAGGTCGAGACAGACGGCGTGCAGCAGGGCCTCGACGGA
Organism: Herbiconiux sp. SALV-R1; assembly: GCF_013113715.1. Lineage (GTDB taxonomy): Bacteria > Actinomycetota > Actinomycetes > Actinomycetales > Microbacteriaceae > Herbiconiux. The sequence goes on along the minus strand of NZ_CP053344.1, from coordinate 1,099,504 downwards.
GGGGCGGCGCCCGCCGGTCGCTGCAGCGGCGAACAGCGCGCGCACCGCCTCGTCGTCGGCGGAGGCGGTGGCGGTGGCGGCGGCAGCATCACCCCCCGCAGCCGCGGCAGGCGCGTCGACCAGGGCGAGCACGTCGGCGATGCGCACCTCGACGAAGTCGTCGGGGACGGCGATCGCCATCGACGCCCCCGACGCCTTCACCAGCATGGCGCCGCTGTCGCCGCCGAGCGACACCGAGGTGTTGCCCTCGGCGAGCACAGCCCAGGCGCGGTCGGGTCGTCCGAGCTCCAACGAGAGCTCGACCAGCGCGGCGAGCGCCTCGTCGCGGGGCGTGGGGGTCGGAGAGGTCACGAGACTGTCGTCCTTTCGGGGGGCGCGGTCGGGGCAGAATCGCCGGCGGTGAGGCGGGCGTCAGAGGTGGCAGACGCGAACTCGCCACCCGGCTCGTACCGCGCGATGACTCCCCCGGCCTCGCCGCCCGCCGCGTACACCTCGGCGAGGCTGCCGAACCGCCCGGCCGCCACGAGCTGCACGGCGAGATTGCCGAACGCCGAGGCCTCCGCAGGCCCCGCCGTCACGGGCAGCCCGGTGAGCTCGGCGGTGCGCCGGCAGAGCAACTCGTTCCGCGACCCCCCGCCCACGATGCGCACCGACTTGAGCGGCGAGCCGAGCACCCGCCCGAACGACCGCACCGCGTCGGCATACGCGACGGCGAGACTCTCGACGATGCTCCGAACGGTGCCGATGCGCCCCTCGGGAGCCGCACCGCCCGTCTCCACGCAGAGCTGCGCGATGCGATCGGGCATCGCGCCCGGTGCGAGCAACCGCGGGTCACCCACGTCGAACACCGGGGCCGCGACGTCGTCGCGCTCAGACGCCGAGCGCACCAGGGCGACGGGGTCGAGCATCCGCCCGTCCTCCTCCGACCACTGCCGAACGCACTCGACCAGCAGCCACATGCCCGAGAGATTGCGCAGCAGCAGCGTCTGCTCGCCGACCCCGCGCTCGTTCGTGAGCCCGGCGGCGAGGGCCGCCTCGTCGAGCACGGGCGCGGCGAGGCTCACGCCCGCCACCGACCAGCTGCCGCTCGAGACGAGCAGCGACGGCTCTCCGGGTGTGGCGAAGGCGAGCGCCGAGGCGGTGTCGTGCCCGGCGACGCGGTAGACGGGCACCGGATGCGCGGCGCCGATGCGTGCGGTGACCCGCGGCAGGGTGTGCCCCGCGAGCGACCCCGCGGGGACGGGTTCGGGCAGGGTGAACGAGCCGAGTCCCCACGCGTCGACGAGTTCGGGCGACCAGGAGCCGGTGCGCGCATCCAGCAGCTGCGTGGTGGAGGCGATGGTGCGCTCGGCCCCGAGCGCGCCGGAGAGTAGCCACACCCAGAGGTCGGGTACGAGCAGCACGGTTCCGGATGCGCGCCCCGCGTCGTGCGAGCGGGCGGCCGCGCGGAGGCGGTACGAGGTGTTGATGGTCTGCGGCGGCACGCCCGTGATGGCGTAGGAACGCCGCGGCGGCACGACGGAGTCGCCCTCGGCGACGGCCTCGACGGGGGCGCCGCGGTAGTGATCGACGATGCCCGTGTAGCCGCCGGTGGCATCGAGGAGCCCGTAGTCGACGCCCCAGCTGTCGACCCCGATGCCGGCGAGTTCGCGCCCCAGGGCTCGGGCGGCGGTGACGGCGGCGGCGAGACCCTCGAGGGTCTCCTCGAAGAGGCGGTCGGCGGCCCAGCGGAGCATCTCGCCCTCGGCGAGCGAATCGGCGAGCGGACCGTTGGGGAAGCGGTGCAGCTCCACCATGCACACCTCGCCGGCCTCGACGTAGCCGAGCATCACGCGACCGCTGGAGGCGCCGAGATCGACCGCGGCGAAGGCCTCGGCGGGGGGCGGAGCTGACATGTCACGTCCTCGTGATCGGGATGTTATTTCGTGTGAAATGTAGCATTGACGAACAACCTCCGGCAAGGTGGTGCCATGGCACTCAAAGGAACGCTTGACGGTGAGACGCGCCGCGCGGCGCTGCTCGAGCTCGCCGGCGAACGCGGCGGGCTGCATCTGTCGGAGGCGGCCGAGCTCTGGGGGGTGCATCCGATGACCATCCGGCGCGACTTCGAGGTGCTGGAGAGCATCGGCAGGGTGCGGCGGGTGCGGGGTGGCATCGTTCCGGTCGAGACCGACGCCTTCGGCACGCGGCAGGGCCGCAACCTGCGGGCGAAGGAGCGCATCGCCGAGAAGATCGTGCAGCTACTGCCCGACGGCGGTGCGGTGGGGCTCGACTCGTCGACGACGGCCTACGTACTTGCCGACACGCTGCCGCCGGAGAGCCGGTTCACTGTCGTGACGAACGGGCTCAGCGCCTTCGAGTCGCTCTCGCGCCTGAGCGGAGTGCGCGGCTACCTCACCGGCGGCGAACGGGAGGAGCAGAACCTCAGTCTCGTCGGCGCGCTCACCCTCTCGGCGTTCGGGGCGTTCCACTTCGACGTCTCGGTGATCTCGGCGCTCGGTGTGCACGGCGAGAGCGGCACCAGCGAGAGCACGCTGGCGCAGGCGGCGGTGAAGGATGCGATGGCCCGGGCCTCGGCGACGGTCGTGCTGGCGGTCGACGCGTCGAAGCTGCAGTCGCGGGCGCGCGTGCGCGCGCTCACCCTCGACCGCATCGACGTGCTCGTCACCGAGCTCGACCCGGGCGACGAGCGACTCTCCCCCTACCGCGAACTCGTGCCCCGAATCCTGTAGGGCGCCCGGTGCCGGGTGCCGTGGACCGCGGCTACGCGTGGCGGGCATCGAGGCTATGGGGTGGCGGGCTCGCGCAGCGGGGTCGATGGGTCGGGGTCGAGCTCGAGCACCGCGGCGGGCGCCGTCTCGACCGAGCTGAGCAGGGTGGTGGGCTGCATCACCGCGTGCGCCCCCCACGATGCCGCGAGCGCGAGGCCCGCCGCCACATCCGGTGCGGCGCCCGACCGGCGGCCCGCGGCCGCTCCCCGCAGCGCAGCGCCGAGCCCGGCACCCGCCGGAGGCGCAGTACCCGCACCCGACGGCGCAGCACCGAGCCCGGCGCCCGCGGGAGCACCCGCACCCGCACCCGCACCCAGCGAAGCCTCGCCGGCCCCGGCCCCCACGGCAGGCGCAGCACCCGCACCTCCCATGGCCCCCACGAGGAACCCGGCGAGCGACGCATCGCCCGCCCCCGCCGTGTTCACCACGGTGGCAGGAGCGAAAGCGCGCATGACCCCCTCGTCGGAGACCGCGAGCGCACCGTCGGCGCCCATGCTCACGTAGACGATGTCGCACCCCGCGTCGTGGAGGCGCAGGGCCGCATCCGTCACGTCGCCGAGGGTGCGCAACTCGAGTCCGGTGAGTTCGGCCAGCTCGTGGGTGTTCGGCTTGAGAAGAGCCACCGGAGCGAGGTCGCCGACCACGCTACGCAGCGACGCCCCGGCCGTGTCGACGGCGACGCGCACCCCGCGCTCGGCCGCCCGGCGCACCGCGTCGAGGAACGGCACGGGCCCGCCGCCGCCCGCGAGCACCGGGATCGAGCCCGACACCACGAGCCACTCCGCGTCGAGCCGCTCAAGCTCGCGCTCGGTGCGCTCGGCGATCGCCCGCCACAGCGCCGGGGTCACAGGCACAGGCGACTCGTTGACCTTCGTCGTGGTGCCGCTCGCGTCGAGCAGCGTCGTGTTGATGCGCGTGCGGCCACCGTCGGGCACGCCGGCGAGCAGTTCGGCGAACCCGCCCTCGCGGGCCAGGGCCTCGCCCTGCGACCCCAGTGCGAGCACCGCCGCCACCGGGATCGCCGACAGCGCGACAGCTCGCGCCACGTTGACGCCCTTGCCGCTCAGCTCGGCGTGCACCTCGACCGCCCGGTTCACCTCCCCGAGCTCGAGCGCGCCGAGCCGGTACGTGAGGTCGATCGCGGGTGCCGGCGTCAGCGTGACGATGCCCCGCCGAGCGGATGCGCGCCCACTCATGCCGCCACCTCCTCCGCCAGCACCAGGCTGACACCCCGTTCGCCCAGGTCTCGAATGAGACGCGCCCCCCGCTCTCCCTCGAGAGCGAGCGGATGCGCGACCACCGCATCGACCGCCCCCCACGGCACCGAGAGGGCCCACCCTGCGGCCTGCACGCCCCTCCCGCTCGGCGCCGCCGTGCCGTTCGCGGCAGCGGGTGACGGAGCCGGCTCCATTCCGGCCGCGGTGAGCACCACTCTGTGTGCCGACTCGGCGAGCGTCGCGGCGAGGGCTGCGGCGTCGGGGTCGGGGGCGAGCACCGGATGCTCGGACAGGCGCGATCCACCGTCGAACACCGCCACGGCCAGCCGGAGGCGCTCAGCACCCGCGCGGGCCCACGGGCCCTCGGTGGAGCCGTCGGGCCGAACGCGACCGCCGAGCAGGTGCACCTCGGCGGGCTCGACCGACTCGGCGGCGGCGAGCGCCACCGGCACCGACGCCGTCACGATCGCCACCTCGTGCGCGGCGGTGAGCCGCGAGGCGATCGCCTCCGCCACCGCGCCGCCGTCGAGGTACACCGCGCCAGAAGCCGGTAGCATGCCGATCACCGCGGCGGCGACGTCGTCGACGCGGTGGTGGGCCGCCGACTCCTCGCCGCGGCGAGCGCCGCGCTCTCCGCGCCCGGCGCCGCGCTCGCTGCCGGAAGGCGGTGCGCTGCGAAGCGCACCCGGATCACCGGGCCGATCGCCGTCGACGTCGAACCCCAGCTCGACGGGCACGGCTCCACCGTGCGCCCGCCGAAGGGCCCCCTCCGCCTCGAGCGCGGTGAGATCGCGCCGCACGGTCTCCTCCGCGACACCCAGCACCCGCGCCAGGGCCGTCACCTCGACCCGTCCGCGATCGTCGAGCTCGGCGAGAATGCTCCGTCTCCTCCGCTGCACGGCACCACCCGCGCTCGTCACGGAGGCGGTCATCGCGCGATCCCCGCGCCCGCGGCCGCCGCTGCCGCCCGCGACCCCCACCACGGCCCCAGAGCCGCCGTCGCCTCGTCGAACGAGCGGATGACGCCCGCCCAGTACGCTTCCGACTCCGCCGTCGGCAGCACCGGTTGTGAGCGCTCCACCAGTTCCTGTGCGGCGGCCACCGACTCGAACACCCCCACGGCTGTCCCCGCCACCGCGGCCGCGCCGAAGGCCCCGGCCTCCTCGTTCTGCACCACGACGACCGGCGACCGCAGCGCGTTCGCAACGAGCTGCACGTAGAGCGGGGCGCGGGCGATGCCTCCGCCGAGCACGACGGGCTGATCCCAGTCGAACCGCTCGCCGAGCGCCCGCGTGTGCCAGACGTGCATGAGCGCGATGCCCTCGAGTGCACCCCGCAGCACGTGCGCCGGCGTGTGCCAGGCGCGCACACCCGCGAGTGCGGCCGAGCTGTCGGCGCCGAGCGGCGAGTCCACGAGGAAGGGCAGCACGAGCGGCACCTGCTCCTCGGGGTCGAGCGCAGCCGCCTCGGCGAAGAGCCGGTCGCGGGCGGCGTCGTCGGCGACGCCGAGCAACCGCAGCACCCAGTTGAGAGCGGGAGAGGCGGTGGCCGAGGTCGACATCGCGATGCGCAGCTCGGGGGTGATCGACAGCCTCGACTGCCACCGCGGGTCGACGTCGCCGCGCGTCGTCGTCACCCCGTTGGTGCTGAACGACCCCGCGACCAGCGCGAGCCGCCCCGGCGCCAGCGCGCCCATACCGATCGCCGCGGCCTGCACGTCGTGCAACCCCGCGATCACCGGGGTGCCCGCCGCCAGACCGGTCGCCGCAGCTGCCTCCGGCAGCACCTCACCCACGACGTCGCCGCTCGCGTGAAGCGGCGGCAGCAGCCGCATCAGCGACTCGGGGAGCCCGTACGCCTCGACCACCTCGGCGCTCCACGCCGCAGCATCCGTGTCGAGGAACGACGCCGTCGCGTCGGAGTAGTCGGTGGCGATCACGCCGGTGAGCCGCAGCCTGATGACGTCTTTGCAGAACAGCATCGCCCCGGCGCTCTGCACGCGCTGGGGGTCGTGCTTCAGCAGCCAGCGCAGGAGGTTGCCCGCCGCACCGGGCGTCGGCTCCTGGCCGGAGCGGCCGAGCACCACGCGCATCCGCTCGCCGTCTGCGGCGAGCTCGGCGGCCTCGAGGTGGGCGCGGGAGTCCATGGCGGTGATGGCGGGCCCGACCGGCGCGCCTTCGGCGGTCACGAGGTGCAGGCCGTCGCCGTGGCCCGTGATGCCGATGGCCGCGATGCCGGCCGGGTCGACGCCCGAGACGGCGATCGCCTCGGCGATGGCCTCGGCCGCCGCCGCCCAGAGCGCGTCTTGCGAGCGCTCGGCGAAGCGCGGCACCTCGCGGTCGACCGGGCTCGATCGCCGCCCGACACCGATCGGGCGCAGCGACTCGTCGTGCACGACGGCCTTGACGGCGGTCTGGCCGACGTCGATGCCGAGCAGATAGCGGGCGCCGGATGCGGACATGGCGATCCTCCGATCGATGGAGCGTCGCGCGGATTGCCCGATTGCGCTCGTTTCGACGATCATATCAACTCAAATCCACATTCTGGGGCTAGATTTCGGTCACGTTCGGCTAGACTCGAGCCATCTCGACCGGATCGGCGGAATCACGATGTACCCAGCGGAGCGTCACGCCGCCATCCTCGACGCCGCCCGGCGCCAAGGCGGCGAGGTCACCGTGCAGCAGCTCGGCGAGCTGCTCGAGGTCGCCCCCGAGACCGTGCGCCGCGACCTCGGCGCCCTCGAGCGGCGCGGCCTGCTGCGTCGCCGGCACGGCGGTGCGGTGCTCGCCGAGCGCGCGCCCTTCGAGAGCCCGCTCTCGCTCCGCGGTCTCGCCGAGGCCGAGGAGCGCCGCGCCGTCGCCGAGGCCGTCGCCGAGCTGCTGCCCGCGGAGGGCTCGATCCTCCTCGACTCGGGCACGATGACCCTCGAGGTGGCGCGATCGCTCGCGGCCCGCCGCGACACCGGAGCCCTGCTCGTCGTCACCACGAGCCTGCCCATCGCGATGCTGCTGACCCGGCACCCGCGGCTCACCGCGCTGCTTCTCCCGGGCCGCCTGCGCGCCGTCACCCAGGCGGTGGTCGGCGCCGCGACCGAGCAACGGCTCGCCGAGCTGCAGGTCGACGCCGCCGTGCTGGGCGCCAACGGCGTCACCCCGGGCCGCGGCGCCTTCACGACCCTTCCCGACGAAGCATCGGTGAAAGAGCGGATGCTCGACGCTGCCGGCCACCGCATCCTCGCCGTTCTCGCCTCGAAGTTCGACAGCCCGTCGCTCAGCCGCTTCGCCACGCTCGACCGCTTCGACACCGTCGTCACCGACGCCAGGCTCGACGCCGAGACGGCGGGCAGGGTCGCCGACGACGGACCCGAGCTCATTCTGGCCGGGGAGCACCCCGGCGACCGATCCACCACACCCCCGAAGGGAACCCCCGCATGACCCTCGTCTCCACCGGTGACATCCTCGACCGCGAACGCGCCGTCCTGGCGTTCAACGTGATCCAGCTCGAGCACGCCGAGGCCATCGTGAGCGGCGCGGAGGCCGCGGGCCGGCCTGTCGTGCTGCAGATCTCCGAGAATGCAGCGAAGTACCACGGCGCCCTGGCCCCGATCACGCGGGGGAGTCTCGAGATCGCGGCAGCAGCATCCGTCGATGTCGGCGTGCACCTCGACCACGCCGAAGACGAGGCGCTCGTGCGCGAGGCGGTGTCGCTCGGCGCCACCTCGGTGATGTTCGACGCGGCGACGCTCCCCTACTCCGAGAACGTCGAGCGCACCGCGGCCGTCGCCCGGCACGCACAGGAGCGCGGGGTCTGGGTCGAGGCCGAGCTCGGCGCGATCGGCGGCAAGGGCGGGGCGCACACGCCCGGCGTGCGCACCGACCCGGCCGAGGCGGTGGCGTTCGTGGCGGCCACGGGGGTCGACGGGCTGGCGGTGGCGGTGGGGAGCTCGCACGCGATGACCTCGCGGAGCGCCTCGCTCGACTTCGGCCTCATCGCCGAGCTCGCGGCCGCCGTTCCGGTGCCGCTCGTGCTGCACGGGTCGAGCGGGGTGAGCGACGACGACATCGTCACCGCCATCGAGAACGGGATGCGCAAGATCAACATCTCGACGCACATCAACGGCGTCTTCACCCGCGCCGTGCGCGAGGCCCTCGACGCCGACCCCGCGCTTGTCGACCCCCGCAAGTACTTCGCCCCGGCACGCGCCGCCGTCGCCACCGAGGTCACGCGCCTCCTCCGCACCCTTACCCCCTGAGCTCCGGCACTCACACGAAAGGGCCCGGCCGCCGAAGCGACCGGGCCCGTCCCGTCTGAACTAGCTCAGCACTTGCTCTGGTACACCGCGTCGGCGCCCTCGCCGTCCAGGTTGTCCTGGGTGATGACGGTGAAGCCGGTCTGGATCTCCTTCTCGGTCGACTCGCCCTTCAGCGCGGCGATGGCCTGCTCGACGCCGTCCTTGCCGATGGTGGCGGGCTCCTGGGCCACGAGCGCCTGCACGACGCCGTTCTTCAGCTGCTCGACCTGCGCGGGGCCGGCGTCGAAGCCGACCACGGTCACGTCACCCTGCTTGCCGGCCTGCTGCACGCCGGTGGCGGTGCCCTCGGCGGCGAACAGGTTCGCGGCGAAGATGCCGACGATGTCGGGGTCCTTCTGCAGCGCAGCGGTCACGATCTCGGCAGCGGTGGCCGGCTCGTTGTGGCTGTACTGGATGCCGAGGAACTCGAAGTCACTGTCGGCCTCGACGGCCTCCTGGAAGCCTTCGGCACGAGCATCCGAGGTGGAGATGCCCGGGTCGATCGAGACGACGAGCACCTTGCCGCCGTCGGGGTGTGCTTCCTTGATGGCGTCGAACGCCGCGGCTCCGCCGCCCTTGTTGTCGGAGGCGATCGCCGACACCGCGAAGGAGGGGTCTTCGACGGTGGTGTCGACGAGCACGACCTTGATGCCGGCGTCGGCTGCTGCCTGCAGGGGGGCCTGCATGGCCGAGACGTCGGTGGGTGCCACGAGCAGCGCGTCGGGCTTGGAGGCCACGACCGAGTCGATCAGCGGCTTCTGGAGGGTCGGGTCGAACTTCTCGGGGCCCTGCGTGGTGACCGTGGCGCCGGCCTCCTTGGCCGCTGCCTCGATACCGCATTGCATCGAGATGTAGAACTCGTCACCCGCGACGCCCTGCACGAAGGAGATCTTGTAGTCTCCGTCGCCGCCACCGGCCGCCGAGGTGCTGTCGGTGCTGCCCGAGCTCGAGCAGCCGGTCAGGAAAAGCGCCGCCGTGCCCGCGAGCGCGAGACCGGTGAGTGCTGTCTTCTTCCACATCATTGTGATTCCATTCTCTTTTCTGGTGATGGTGCTTCAGGTGGGTCGGTGCAGGGTTTCCTACTGCTTCCTGCTGGCGAAGAGATGTCGCCAGAGGCTTGACGATCCGCCGCGTGCACCGGCGGCACGGCGAACCTGGTCGATGTACACCGCGATGATCAGCACGGCACCGACAGCGACCTGCTGCCAGAACGGCTGAACCCCGGTGATGACGAAGCCGTTCTGCAGCACGGCGGGGATGAAGAGGCCGACGACGGTTCCGAAGATGCCGCCGTAGCCGCCGAACAGCGACGTTCCACCGATGACGACCGCGGCGATGACGTTGAGGTTCGTCTGCGACTGGCCGGCGATGGCGGTGGTGCTGAACTGCGAGAGCGACAGGATGCCCGCGAGACCCGCGAGACCGCCCGAGAGCGCGTAGACCTTGATGAGGTGACGGTCGACCTTCACACCGACCCGGCGTGCGGCTTCCTCGCTGGAGCCCACGGCGTAGGTGTAGAGGCCGAACTTGGTCTTGTGCAGCACGACCGCTCCGATGACCACGACCACCAGGGCGATCACCGAGATGATCGGCACGGCCCCGAACACGTTGCCGTAGCCGATGCTCGTGGTGAGCACGGAGGGCACCTGACGGATGTCGACACCGCCGGTGAGGATCTGCGCGAGACCGAGTGCCATGCCGAGGCTACCGAGGGTCACGATGAGCGGCGGCACCTTGGCCTTCGCGATGAGGAAGCCGTTGAGCGTTCCCCAGAGCAGGCCCACCACGATCGAGACGATGATGCCGACCGTGGCCGTTCCCCAGTCGTCTCCGCCCATCGCCCTCATCACCATCGCCGAGACGACGCCCGAGAACACCAGCACCGAGCCGACCGAGAGGTCGATGCCCGAGGTGATGATGATGAACGTCATGCCGACGCCGAGCACCGCGAGGATCGAGGCGTTCTGCACCACGAGCCGCAGGTTCGAGAACTGGGCGAAGGTGTCGGGGGCGAGGATGCTGAAGATGATCACGATGACGATCAGCACCAGGAAGATCTGGAACGACTGCGCCTTGAGGATGCGCTTGATCGGCGTCTCCCGCTCCTCGGCCGCCATGATCGAGGTGGTCTCGGCACCGTACTCCGGGCCGAACTCGGCTTTCTTGATGTCTTTCTGCTTGATGTCGTCGCTCATCACACGTTCCTCGTGGTCGCGCCGGTCATCAGCCCGACGAGCTCTTCCATGTTGGTGGTCTTGGTGTCGATGTTCGCCACGCGGTGTCCGAGCCGCAGCACCTGCACGCGGTCGGAGACCTCGATGACGTGGGGCATCGAGTGGCTGATGAACACGACGGCGATGCCCTGGTCGCGCACCCGCCGGATGGTCTCCAGCACGTTCTTGGTCTGGCGGACGCCCAGGGCGGCCGTGGGCTCGTCGAGGAAGACGAGCTTCTTGGCCCAGTGCACCGCACGGGCGATGGCGATCGCCTGGCGCTGACCACCCGACATCGACCCGACGGGGCTGGTGAGCGAGCGCACGGTAGCGCCGAGCTCGTCGAAGGCGCGACGCGAGTCGAGCGCCATCGCCTTCTTGTCCATGAAGCCGAAGGCTCCGCCGATCCCCGAACGCATGATCTCGCGGCCGAGGTACATGTTCTGCACGGGGTCGAGGTGCGGGGCGAGGGCGAGGTCTTGGTAGACCGTCTCCATCCCCATCGCGCTCGACTGGGTGGGCGAGGTGATCTCGACCTTCTTGCCCTCGAACAGGATCTCTCCCGAGTCGACGGCGAGGTTGCCCGACAGGGCCTTGACGAGGGTCGACTTTCCGGCGCCGTTGTCTCCGATGAGTGCGGTGACCTCGCCGGGGTAGGCGACGAAGTCGGCGTCGTCGAGCGCACGGACATGGCCGAACTGGCGTGAGAGCCCGCGGGCCTCGAGCACGGGTGTGGTCATCGTGCTTCCCTTCCTTCCTGGCCGTCCTCGGCCTGAGCTGGGTGTTCGGTGGTGGGGGTGACCGGTGGCGTCATCGGATGCCGCCGGTGAGTGTGGTGGGCCAGCCCGCGCCGGGCTCGGCCACGAGGATGCTGCCGTCGCCTCGCACGCGCCACGGCCCGAAGGCGGCGGGGACGGCGAACACCTGTCCCGAGCCGTACTCGATCTCGGCGCCCGAGTCGGCGGCCAGCGATCCCGATCCCTCGAGCACCAGGGCGACCGCGAAACCGGGGGGAACCGGGGTCTCCTCCCCCGCATCCGGAGCCGCCTGGAAGAGCCTGAAGTAGGGGTCGGCCTCGGCCGACAGCAGGCTGCGCGCGGAGGCGCCGCGGGCCGAGAGGTCGTTGCGCGTGATGAGCGCGGCGAGCGCGACCTCGTCGAGCCGGTCGACCGACACGGCGGGCATCACGGTGTCGAAGCCGAGGTCGAGGTGCGACTCCTCGCGGGTGGAGGTGGTGATCGACCACTCCAGCACGATCGAGAAATCGGTGGGCTCCTGCACCTCGGCGACGAAGATGCCGCCGTCGATGGCGTGCACGGTGCCCGCGGGAACCAGCACGCCCATGCCCCGCTCGACCTCGATGCGGTTCATGTGGGCGAGCATCCACTCGGAGTCCTGCGCGTCTCGGCGGCGGTCGAGCTCGTCGCGGTCGACGGCTTGCTTCCAGCCCACGTGCACGGCGGCGCCGGCGTCGGCCTCGAGCACGAACCAGGCCTCGGTCTTGCCGTACGGGCAGTCGAGGTGGCTCGCGGCGAACCCACGGTCGGGGTGCACGTGCACGGGAAGGCGCTGGCCGGCGTCGAGGAGCTTCACCAGGATGCCGGTGTCGCTCGCGCTCGACGCCGCGGCGTGCTGCTCTCCCACCCAGGCGGCCGGGTCGGCGGCGACGAGGTCGCGCAGCAGCTCGCCGTCGGCGGTGCGGGCGAGCCCCACATCGCCGGCGCCGGCGCGCGAGACGGTGGCGGCGAGCCACTCCTCGGGCTGACGCTCGGAGGTCTGCTCGATGCCACGGAGGGCCGCGATGCGGCCGCCACCGAGGTAGAAGTGGTCGATCAGGTTGGGGGCGAGCGGGGTGGGGTTCATCAGGCTTCTCCTCCAGCGGTGGTGATGAGTGCGGGGGCGGGAGCGGGAACGGATGCGCGGGCGGCCTGGGCTCCGGCAGCTGCGGTGCGGGATTGCCGCATCACCGACACCGGCGCCCCTGTCGACGCGACGTCGGAGGCCGACGCTCGTGCAGCATCCGGTGCGGTCGCGGCGGTCGCGGCGGCCTCGGCGGTCGCGGCGGCGGTGGCCCGGCCCGCGACCGGGGCCGCGATCTCGCCGGAGCCGCGCTGCAGGAGGGCGGTCGGCACGATCCACTCGCGGGGCTCGTTCGAGGCCGCCTCGCGGAGGGCCAGGAGCCGCTCGATCGCCGCGTTGCCGATGAGGAACGGGTCTTGGTCGATGCAGCTCACGCCGGGCCGCAGCACGTCGGCGAAGGAGAAGTCGCCGAAGGCGATCATCGCCGTCTCGGCGGCGCGGTGACTGTGGTGCAGCGCGGCCGTGAGCCCGATGGCCGCCTTCGCGTTCGAGGCGAAGAACGCTGTGGCGGGGCGCTCGAGAGCGAGCAGCCGGTCGGTCTCGCTCTGGTAGTCGAGGTGGCCGTCGACGGTCGACGACACGAGCTCGGGGTCGAAGGGGATGCCGGTCTCGCGCAGCACGTCGAGGTAGCCGCTCATGCGGCGGTGGATGGTGGAGAAGCGCTCGTCGCGGTCGAAGAAGGCGATGCGCTCGTGCCCCAGGTCGACCAGCTGCTGGATGGCCAGCGCGGAGGCGCCGCGGTCGTCGACCACGACGCTGTCGAAGCCCACCCGCGACCGGTCGACGGCCACGACGGGCGTGACGGTGCGGTAGGGGTCGAGGTACGGATGCTCGGATGCGACGGGCGCGAAGATGACGCCCGCGACCTGGTGGCCCGCGACGAAGCTGAGCAGCAGCTCGCGCTCGCGGTCGGCGTCGAGAGTCGACGACGCGACGAGCACGTTGAGTCCCTCCTCGAGGGCGCGGCTCTCGATGGCGCTCACCAAAGCGGCGAAGAAGGGGTCGGCGAGCGAGTCGATGACGACGCCGATGGCGCCGCCCGTTCCCGACTTGAGGGAGCGCGCCGCGGTGTTCGGCACGTAGCCGAGAGCCTGGATGGCGTGCAGCACGCGGGCCCGGGTCTCCGGGTGCACCGACTCCTCGGCGTTGACCACGCGCGAGACGGTCTTGATGCTGACGCCGGCGCTCGCGGCGACGTCTTTGATGCCCGGCCGGCGGATCATGCGATCACCTCGGCGAGAGCAGAAAGTCCAGTTGTGCGAAGCATCTGCGCTCACCTCCTTGACAGCGTTGTCATGCCTGGAGGGATCCGGATTTCCGAACCCCGTCGTTCTCGTGTTCGCCTATACTGACCACAGACCGACAACGTTGTCAAGCGGAGTCGATGTCTCGATTCGGTAACCACACCACCACGGCAGGCAGATACGACTGTCGAGCCAGGAGCATGATGAACATCGTTGTCTCAGGAGCCGCCGGCAGCGGCAAGAGCACGCTCGCCGCCGAACTCGCGCGATCGCTCGGCGCGGCGCTGCTCGACCTCGACACGATCACCAATCCGGTGCTCGAGGCGGTGACAGCTTCACTCCCCTCCGGAGCCCATTGGAACGCCCCCGAACTGCGTCCCGTCATCCGCCCCGCCCGCTACGCGGCGCTGCGGGCCGTGCTCGCCGACCAGGTTCGCGCGGGAGTCGACTCGGTGCTGGTCGCACCCTTCACCGCCGAGCTCCAGGGCGGGGCGGAATGGCGTGAGCTGGTCGAGGCCGCGGGGGCGGAGCCCACCGTGGTGTGGCTGCGCGCCTCGCCCGAGCTGCTCGCCGAGCGGCGGCGCCTCCGCTCGGCCGATCGCGACGCGCACATCGTCGACTCCCCCGCCGACGCGGCGCCGCGCGTGCCGCACCTCGTTGTCGATGCGGCGCTCACCACGGGGCAGCAGCTCGCCTCGGTGCTGCGCCGACTGGGCGGTGGCCGCGCACTGCCCGCCTCGTCGGCGGTGTTCTCGCGGACCTTCTCCGCAGCGCTCTTCGACCTCGACGGCACGCTCATCGACTCGACGCCCGCGGTGAACCGGTCGTGGGAACAGCTCGGCCGCGAGTTCGGGCTCACGCTCGACCTCATGGCGGCGGGGCACGGGCAGCCGGCGGCGCAGGTGATCGCCGCGCTGTTCCCGCCCGAGCTGGCCGAAGCGGCATTGGTTCGGGTGACCGAGATCGAGGCCGACGAGCTCGACGACGTCATCGCGCTCGACGGTGCGGCAGCGCTTCTCGACTCGCTGCCCGACCCGCAGCGGGCCATCGTCACGAGCGGAACCCGCCTCATCGCCGGCAACCGCGTCGCCGCCGCCGGGCTCACGAGCCCCGCCGTCTTCGTGACGTTCGACGACGTGACCCGCGGCAAACCGCATCCCGAGCCCTACCTGCTCGCCGCCTCACGACTCGGCGTCGACCCCGCCGACTGCGTGGTCTTCGAAGACGCCCCCGCCGGCCTCGCCGCCGCCAGAGCAGCCGGATGCGCGACAGTCGCCATCGCCGGCACCCACGACGCCGCGGAGCTCGACGCCGATCTCATCGTCGACGGGCTCTTCCAGCTGCGCGCCCTCCCCGCGGAGGGCGGCGGCTTCCGCCTCGCGCCCGCGTAGCGCGGGCCCGCGCTCGCGGGGCTCGTCGCCCGCCCCGCAGCGCAGCGCGGCAGCGCGTCAGCGCGGCAGAGCGCAGCGCGTCAGCGCCGCAGCGCCTCGAGCGCCCCGCGGGCCCCGAGCTCCGCGAGGCGGGCGCGGGCCTCGACGAAGGCGCCGCGCAGGCGCGGGTCGGAGCCGAGGTCGCCGAAGACGGGCGTGTAGTCGAGGAAGGAGCCGGGGGCGTCCTTCTCCCCTGCCACAGCATCCTGCAGCTCGGGGAGGCGGCGGTCGACGGGGTGCAGGGTCGACCCATCGTCGGCGACGCCCTCGATGAAGCGGCTCCACGCGGCGAGCACCAGCACCGAACGCTCGATCTGGCCGCCCGAGGCGAGTTGCGCGCGCACCACCGGGAGGAGGAACTTCGGGATGCGCTCCGACCCGTCGACGATCTGCCGCATGAGCGTGTCGGCGATCGCCTCGCTGCCGAACCGCCGCATCAGCTCGGCGCTGTACTCGTCGAGGTCGACGCCGGGCACCGGGTCGAGGGTCGGGCGGGCCTCGTGGGTCATGTAGCTGAGCAGGAAGCCTGCGAACAACTCGTCGCGGCACACCTCGTGCACGTACTCGGCGCCCGCGAGCAGGCCCAGGTAGCTCATGGCCTGGTGCGAGGCGTTCAGCAGCCGCAGCTTCATCAGCTCGTACGGCTCGACCTCGGGCACGATCTGCACCCCCACCTCGTCGAACGGCGGGCGACCCGCGGTGAATGAGTCCTCCAGGACCCACTGCACG
This sequence comes from Herbiconiux sp. SALV-R1, assembly GCF_013113715.1. GTDB lineage: Bacteria > Actinomycetota > Actinomycetes > Actinomycetales > Microbacteriaceae > Herbiconiux. Next base: position 1,083,749 of record NZ_CP053344.1, on the reverse strand, counting down.
AACGACTCCGAGAGCACGGGCCAGCGATCGTCGATGCCGAACTCGCGCGCTACGCGCTCCCGCGATTCCTCGGTGGTCGCCGGGGTGATGCGGTCGACCATCGAGTTCGGGAAGGCGACCTCGGTGGCGATCCACTCGGCGAGCTCCTGGTCGATGCGCTGGGCGAAGGCGAGCACCGCAGCCCGGGCCACCCGCCCGTTGCCCTGGATGTTGTCGCACGACATCACCGTGAACGGCACCTCGCCAGCGGCACGTCGATCGGCAAGGCCGCGCACGATGAATCCGAGCGCGCTCGTGGGGATGGGCCGGTCGAGCGGATGCGCGCCGTAGGCCCCCTCCCCGGTCAAGGCCTCCTTGTGCCCCACGAACACATCGAGGTCGGCGAGCGTCGCGGCATCGCTCGGCTCGAAGGCACCGGTGGCGTCGTTGATGCCGTAGCCGCCCTCGGTGATGGTGAGCGACACGATGCGGATGGCGGGGTCGCGGAGGGCGTCGACGACAGCGGCGCCCTCTTCGGGTGCGAAGAGGTAGCGCACGAGCGAGCCGATGACGCGGGCCTCGACCTCGCCAGAGGGGGCGGTGGTGACGAGGGTGTAGAGCCCGTCTTGGGCGGCGAGCGCGTCGCGCATCGCCGCATCGCCCGCGAGGGTGCCGACGCCGATGATGCCCCAGTCGTCGGTGGCAGCGTCGGCCGCGCCCAGCAGCCGATCGACGAACATAGCCTCGTGCGCCCGGTGGAACGCCCCCACTCCGAAGTGCACGATGCCCGGGCGCACGGCGCCGCGATCGTACGCGGGAACCGCGACCGTGCTGTCGAGGGAACCGACGGTGGCGGCGTTCAGGATGGTCATCGGTGGTCTCCAGTCGACGCAGGGCCGGCGCCGCAGACGCGGGCCGACGATCGGGTGCCGCACGACGCTGTCGCGACGGTCGTCTCGACCGAGACAGTACGCATCCGCCGCTCTCATGTCAACGCGATGACACCGGTGTCATCGATTTGCATGACACAGGTGTCATCCGCGCGGATCCGTGGTTATGATGTTGCAACCCCGGCCACCGCACCGACGCGGCGGGCCGACGCCTCCTCGACCTGATCGGAACACCCCATGACTGACTTCTCCGGACGCACCGTGCTCGTCACCGGCGCCAGCGGCGGCATCGGCGGCGCCGTCGTGCGCCACCTCGTCGCCGCGGGAGCCGACGTGCTCGCCTCGGGCCGCAACCTCGAGCAGCTCGAGAGCCTGGCCGCCGACACCGGCGCCACCCCCCTGCCCTTCGATCTCACGAGTGAGGACAGCATCCGTGACGCCATCGAGGGCCGCGACATCTGGGGTGTCGTGAACTCGGGCGGCTGGGGCGGCGAGATCGCCACCCCGCAGGACACCGACATCGAGGTGTTCGACAAGGTCATCAGCATCAACGCCCGCGGTTCGCTGCTCGTGACGAAGTACGCCTCGCGCGAGATGACCCGGCAGGAGCGCGGCGGATCCATCGTCAACATCTCCAGCCAGGCGAGCCTCGTCGGCCTCACGGGCCACATCTCCTACGGTTCGTCGAAGGCGGCGCTCGACAACATCACGCGCGTCTCGGCGCTCGAACTCGGCAAGTACGGCATCCGGGTCAACAGTGTGAACCCCACGGTCGTCATGACTCCGATGTCGGCCTGGTACTGGGGCCGCCCCGACATCGAGGGCCCCTTCCTCGAGCAGATGCCGCTCGGCAAGTGGGCCACCGAAGACGACATCGCGGGCCCCGTGGTGTTCCTCCTCAGCGACGCCGCCGGCATGATCACCGGCGTCTCGCTCCCCATCGACGGCGGCTACAGCAGCCGCTGACGCCCCACGGATGCCGCGGGCCCGCCGGTGGGCAGGGAACGCCGGCGGGCAGTCGGCATCCGCCACTACCTGCCATCGCCGGCCAGCGGCGGGCTCCCGGCATCCGCCGTCCCTCCCTCCGCCGGCCCGCCGCTAGCCTGGGAGCGTCGGCGGGTCCGCCGCATCCGTCACCCCTTTCTCGACAGGAGCACTCATGGCCACGATGCGCGATGTCGCCGCCGCGGCCGGGGTGAGCCTCAAGACGGTGTCGCGGGTGCAGAACGACGACCCGCACGTGCTGCCGGCGACCCGGATGCGCGTCGAAGCCACCATGCGCGAGCTAGGCTACGTGCCGAATGCGCTGGCGACGACGTTCCGTTCCGGGCGGTCGCCGGTGGTGGGGGTGGCGGTGCCCGACATCGTCGACCCGTTCTTCGCGGCGATCGTCAATGCCGTCGAGGAGGCCGCGCTCACCGAAGACCTCTCGACGGTCGTCACCAGTCTCGGACACGACCCGGCCCGCGAACGGCAAGCCCTCGAGTCGGTGCTGCGGCGGCAGCTCTCTGGCCTCGTCGTAGCACCCACCACGACCGATCACGCGTACCTGAAGCCGTGGGCCGAACGCATCCCGATCGCCTTCGTCGACCGCGCGCCCGGGCGGCTCGTCGCCGACTCGTTCACCCAAGACGACCGTGGCGGAGCGCGCCTCGCGACCGCGCACCTCATCGGGCACGGGCACCGGCGTATCGGGTTCCTCGGCGACTCGCTCGCGCTGCCCACCGTGGCGGAGCGGCTCGAAGGGTACCGAGAGGCGCTCGACGCGGCCTCGCTTTCCTACGACCCTTCGCTCGTGATGCTCGGCGCGGCGACCCGTCCGGGAGCGGCGGAGGCACTCAAGCGGCTGCGGGCGCCGGCTCTCGGCGTGACCGCGGTGTTCTCGTCGGATGCGCGCTGCACGATGGCCGCCGTCCCGACCCTCACCGCCGACCCGATCGCGCTCACCGCCTTCGGCGACTTCCCCCTCGCCGACTCACTCACCCCCTCGATCACGGTGATCGCGCAAGATCCCGCGGAGCTGGGACGCCTCGCCGCCGCGCGCCTTTTCGAGCGCTCCGCGCATCCGTCGCGTCGGCTGCGCCGCCGCACCGTGCTCCCCGTCACCCTCGTCGAACGCGAGTCGTGCCGCGTGCGCTGACCCGCCGCCGCCCGCCCAGGTTCGCCGCCCCGGCGCCTCCTGCCGTCGCGGGTACGTCGCCACGGCGCCATCAGCCGAACGAACGGTATGAGGATCGGCGTGTCGAGCTCCGGGGAAGCTCGGCGGCGCGATTCTCATACCGTTCGTGCAACACAGCGGGCCGGCGAGCGGCGCGCGGTGCGGCCGGCCGGCCGGCCGCCGGCGCGCGTCACAGCGCGACGGCGCGGTGCTCCTCGTGGGAGGTGATGGCGGCGCGGTAGATGCGGTGGGTGAGAGCGGCCTCCTCGGGGCGGGCGGCGCCGAAGCGGTCGCCGAGGGAGCCGTGGCGCTCGGCGAGGAACGCCGCCCACATCTGCAGGATCGAGTCGGAGAAGCCCGACTCGAAGATCCCTCCGGTAACCGTCGGCCACACCGACTGGCTTCCCACGTCGACCTGCTGCCACACCTGCTCGCGCCCGCCGCCCGGGATGTCCCGCACCGCGAACACCTCCACCGACTTCGGGTTCTTGGTGCTGAAGCGCACCCCACCGTCGAGTCCGATCGCCTCGAACTCCCAGGTGTTCTTCTGTCCAGGATCGATGCGCTTGGTCTCGGTCGTCAGCGGGAAGAGCACGCCGTCGTGGCGCGCCCAGCTGTGCAGCACGGCGTTGTCCCAGGTGTCGCACGGCACCGGGGTGCCGTCGGGGCCGGGGCGTTCGGGCACGATGTTCTGCAGCACGCCGTAGACGCTCTCCGGGGTCCAGCCGAGGCGCAGAGGCACGTGCCAGGCGTGCATCCCCAGGTCGTTCATCACGCCGGCTTCTCCACAGAATTGGGTCTGCCGCTTCCAGTTGATGGGCTTGTTGACGTCGAGATCGCTCGAGTGCAGGAAGCTGTTGCGGGCAGACACGATGGTACCGAGCGCACCCGACGTCACGTAGTCGATGGCCAGCTGGGCGCCCGGGAAGAACGGCATCTCGCTCGAGCACCGCACGAAGCTCTCCGGATGCTCGGCCATGACCGCGAGGACGGCCTCCGCCGCCGCACCGTCGATTCCGAACGGCTTCTCGGCGAGCAGGCTCTTGCCGGCGGCGATGACGTCGCTGTAGATCTTCTCGTGCAGGTCGTGGCGCACCGCGACGTAGACGACGTCGATGCTGTCGTCGGCGAGCAGCTCGTGGTAGTCCGTGACCTTCGTGGTGACGGTGTCGATCTCGTCGAACCAGTCGAGTGCTGCCGGGTTGATGTCGCACACCGCGGTGAGACGGGGGCGCACGGGGTGGTCGATGAGGGCGGGCCAGCGCTGGATCGCCGCGGCGATCTCACGACCCATCAGCCCGCCGCCGACGATGGCGACGTTCACGCGCTCGGCGGCGCTCATGCCGACACCTCCTCGGTGCCGGTGGTGCTGCCGCCCGCGGCCGAGCCAGCCAGGGCATGCGTGCCGCCCGCCGCCGAGCCGGCCACCGCATCCGCGCCACCACCCGCAGAACCCGCGCCGCCACCCGCCGAGCTCACGCCCCCCGCAGAACCCGCGCCCCGCGCCGCATCCGACTCCGCCAGAATCTCCAGCCCCTCCTCGACACTCGCCCCGTCGTGCAGCACCGCCAGCAGCGCCGCCGTGATGCCCGCCGGATTCTCGTGCTGCACGATGTTGCGCCCGTACACGATGCCCTGCGCACCCGCCTCAAGCACCGCGACCGTGCGTTCGAGCAGGGTGCGGTCGTCGACGCGCCCGCCCCCGCGCACCAGCACCGGCACATCGCCGGCGACCTCGATGACCCGCCCGTACTCCGACAGGTCGTCGCTCGGGTCGGCCTTGATGAGGTCGGCGCCGAGCTCGACTCCCTGCCGCACGAGCGTGACGATCTTGTCGATGTCGCCGTCGACCATGTAGCCGCCGGCCTTCGAGTTGTCCTGCATGACGAGAGGCTCGACCATGAGGGGCATGCCGTAGCGCGTGGCCTCCTTGCGCAGGGCGAGGATGGAGCGGATGTTCGCCTCACGCACCTCAGGACGACCGGGCAGCTCCATCAGGTTGACGCACACCGCCACGGCGTCGAGCCGCACGGCCTCCTCGATCGCGTGAGGTACGTGGTGGCTGAACAGCGACGCATCGAGCGGATTGCCGTAGACGTTCGCGACGTCGGTGCGGAGCACGAGGCCGGGCTTGTTCTTGCCCTTGTGCGCCTGCAGCTTGCGGGCCTGCCCGATGGTGAGCTGCACCGCGTCGGGGCCGGCGTCGACCAGGGTGCTGACCACCGCATCCATGTTCTCGATGCCGGTGATGAACGAGCGCTCACCGAAGAAGCCGTGGTCGACGGCGACGTCGAGGGCGCGGCCCGAGCGCGGGTTGAAGAGGCGGTTGAGGCGGTACAGCGTCATTGCGGTGGCTCCAGATCATGGAAGATGTCGTCGGTCGGGGTTTTGTCGAACCCCCTCGATGTGTCACAGTAATACCCGTGAGACAACGTTGTCTAGCCGGGGTCCCGGCAAGTGGCTCGACGAGGAGGACACGCGCATGAGCGCACACGGCACGATCGTGGTGGCGGGGCACATCTGCCTCGACCTGGCGCCGGAGCTCGGCCCGAGCGCCCGCCTCGACCCGGGGCGGCTCATCGACGTGGGGCCGATCGGCATCTCGCTCGGCGGGTGCGTCGCCAACACGGGGCTGGCGCTCGCCGATCTCGGCGCATCCGTGTCGCTGCACTCGACGGTGGGCGACGACGAGCTCGGGCGCATCGTCGCCGACACGCTGTCGCGCCGGCCGGAGGTGGAGGCCGACCTGCACGTCACCGAGGGGCGCGCCACCTCGTACAGCCTCGTGCTCGAGCCGGCCGGACACGACCGCACCTTCTGGCACCACACCGGCGCGAACGCTGTGTTCACGGGCTCGCAGCTCGACGTCGGCGAGGCCGAGCTGTTGCACCTCGGCTATCCCCCGCTGCTGCCCGCGCTGCTCGCCGACGGAGGTGCGCCGCTCGAGGCGGTGCTGTCGACGGCACGGATGCGCGGCGCCACCACCTCCCTCGACCTCGCCGTCGTCGACCCCACGTCGGAGGTGGGCGGGGTGGACTGGGAGGCGATCCTGCGGCGGGCAGCGGCGGTGACCGACATCATGAGCCCGAGTCTCGACGACCTCACCTCGGCGCTCGGGCCCGCGCTCGGCATCCCGCCGCTGCCGCCGGCGCGGGCGGCCGCCGAGTACGCCGACGTGCTGCTGTCGTGGGGGGCTGCGGTGGTCGCGATCTCGGCCGGCTCGGAGGGACTGCTGCTGCGCACGGCATCTGCCGCGCGGCTCGCCGAAGGCGGGCGGATGCTCGCATCCCTCGCCGACCGCTGGGCCGACGTGTCCCTGCGGGTGCGACCCGTCGCGGTGTCTCGGGTCGAGACGACCAACGGGGCCGGCGATGCGTCGACCGCGGGGCTGCTGTTCGGGATCGCGCGCGGGGCGACTCCCGCAGTGGCCGCGCACCTGGCCACAGCGGCGGCGGCTGCGGTGATCTCGGGGCGGCGGCCGACGCCGGAGGTGATGCGGGAGATTCTGCCGGTGGCGGGGGAACTCTTCGGTCGGGGCGGGGCGGCGGCTGCCGCGGCGGCGGTCGACCCCACCGGAGCGGATTCGGGGGCCGCCGCTTCCGGCGCGTCGCACGGCGCTGGCGGCGTTCGGCCGACACGATGAACTCCATGCCCGCCCGACCGCCCACCATGAAAGACGTGGCGGCCGCGGCGGGCGTCGCCCTGAAAACGGTGTCGCGGCACGTGAACGGCGCCACCAACATCGACCCGGTGCTGGCGCAGCGCATCTCGGATGCCATCGTCTCGCTGGGGTACCGACACAACCTGGCGGCGGCGAGCATCCGGCCGGGTCGTTCGGCGAAGGTGGTGGGGCTCGTCATCAGCGACCTCGCGAACCCCTACTGGTCGGTGCTCGCGCGTGCAGTCGAGCGGGTGTGCAGCGAGAACGGGTACCTGCTCGTGACCGTGAGCTCGGAGGAGGACGGCGAGCGTCACCGCCTGCTCGTCGACCGCCTCATCGCGCAGCGCGTCGACGGGCTGATCGTGGCTCCGCCGCGCCGCGACGACGGAGCGTGGGCCGCGGCGGCCTCGGCGGTGGTGCCGATCGTGGCGATCGACCGGCCGGTGGCGGCTGCGGCGGCTGAACCGCCGGTGCGGGATGCGGCGGCGGCGCCCGGGGCCACCCTCGCCGCCTCCTTCGTCGAGACGGTGCTCGCCGACAACGCGGGGGGTGCCGAGAACGCGACGCGGGCGCTCCTCGAGGGCGGGGCGCGCCGCATCCTGTTCCTCGGCGACTCGATCGAGCTCTACACGATGCGCGAGCGCCTGGTCGGGTACCGTCGGGCGCTCGAGGGGTGGGGTGACGGGGTGGACGGTACGGATGCGGCATTCGTCGACACCTCGGCCCACACGGCTGTGGAGGCGGCGGCGATCGTCACGGCGCTCCTCGGCTCCGACCGTATCGACGCTGTCTTCGCAGCCAACAACCGCTCGGCGATCGGAGCGCTCGACGCCTTCACCCACGCCGGATCGCGTCTCCCCCTCGTCGGCTTCGACGACTTCGAGGCGGCACCTCTCGTGCGCCCTGCGGTCTCGGTCGTCGCCCAAGACGTGTCGCTCATGGGCGAGACAGCGGCGCGAGCGGTGCTCGCGCGGCTCACTGGCTCCGCCCCAACGGGGAGCGGCACCACCGTACTGCCGACGACGCTCGTGTTGCGCGGCTCGGAGCGCTGAGCGGCGCCGCCTGCGCCCCGGCCGCTCGGTGCGGTTGACGCCCGCCCGCTCGCGTTACTGCGACGTCGTCTTCTCGATGCTCATGACGAGCACCACCCGGTCGGCCGAGTCGGGCGGCGGCGTCTGCTCCGGGTTGCCGTACCGTTTGCCGAGCACCACGTAGAACGCCCCCGTCGGGTCGGGTTCCACAGCGATCAGCCTCCCCCGCACCTCGATGTAGCGGAACGGGTTCTCCGGATCGATCACCGACAGACTCATCGACGGGTTGTGCTGCAGGTTGCGGAACTTCGCCCGCTTCGTGGTGTGCGTGAACCGCAGCGTGTCGCCGTCGCGCAGGAACCACATCGGGTTCACCTGCACCGTGTCGTCGGGCCTGATCGTGCCGAGGTGCCCGTAGTTCGCCTGCTCCAGCAGCTCCGCGTACTCCGCGGGAATGATCTCCTCACCCATGCCCCCATCCAACCACCCCGCCACTTCACCAGCACCCGTCGATCTCCCCGACGCCCCTCACCCCAGCACCGGCCGCTCCGGCACGGCGGGTCGCGACGGCAGTCCGGTGCCGAGGATGACGCCGAGCACTTTCAGAGCCCGATCGCTGAGCACCTCCCCCGGGTAGAACTCCTCGAAGTGGCGCTCAGCAGACTCAACGTCCCTCACTCCGCAGATGACCAGAAGCTTCGCGATGTCGTCGTCATCGCGGCCGGGTCTGCTGGCCCTCAACTTCATGGCCAGCAGCATCGAGGCGGACGCCACCCACACACTCACCTGGCCGTCGTCGTAGAGCGCTTCCTATTCATCCCACACGATCGGCACGAATTGACTCGCGTTGCTGTTCAACCAATCGATCGGCCAGCCCCGTTCCGATGCGATCTCCTCGGCGATCACCGTCGTCGCTTCGGAAGGATGGATCTTCGCATCGATGTCTTCGGTCGTGCGACGGTCGAAGTAGCGGAGCGACAGGGCGGCCCCGCCGACAATCCGTATCCCACACGGCGCGCCGCGTTCGCGCAGTCGCCCAACGACATCTCGCAACCCGTCGACCAGGTCGTCACGGCCGAGCGTCATCTCAGACGCTCGCCAGGGTCACGGCGTCGACCAAGACGCCTCGGTTCAGAAACTCGGGGGGCACCTGCTCCCGATCGACGGGCACGACGTAGGTGCCCGCGTTGATCGTCCACGACCGCTTGAGCCGCCGCTCGGGATCCCTCGCCCAAGCGGGCAACGGCAGCCCTTCTTCGCGGAGGCGATAGTCCACGAGCGCAGCGAGCGCGGCATCCCAGTGCTTCACCCCGGTCGGCTCGGGTTCGACGAGAGCGAGTGCGAAGCGAAGGTCGGCATGCTCGGCTGCGAGATTGTCGCTGAGTTGAATGAAGTGCCGGAACGCGTCGTCAGGTCGACCGGCCCGCTCGGAGTCGGCGATCGCCGCAGCCGTGCCGGCCACGTCTGCCCGGGTCGTAGGGATGGCGATCAGACGGTGACCGATCGATGACAGAAGACGCTCGACGGTCTCGAGCGTGGGCACGCGCTGGCCGCTCTCGATCTGAGAAAGCGACGATCCAGCGACACCAGACCTTACGCTCAACTCACTCTGACTCATCCCGAGGCGCCGACGGACTCCGCGAATGAGTGTTCGAACAGGCATGGATCCTCTCCTAGGGCCTCTAAGTTTACGTGTGAATCAAAATATCACCTGATGATATATCAGTTTATCAGATGATGCGGTGGACAGACGCGTCGAAATCCACCTAAGAGATCTCTCATCCCCGGCCGCGCCGGGGCGAGCGAGAATGGATAGAGCCCACCGAGAGGAACCTCATGCCCCGCAGTCGCCGCGTCCTGGCCGTCACCGCCATCGGTGTCGCGGTGGTGGGCGGGGTCGTGCTGGGGTCGGCGCTCATCGCGGCGAATGCGCTGCCCGATCGCAGCGGGGAGAGCGTGGGGGTCTCGGCGGTGGTGATCGAGACGGATGCGGTGACCAGCATCCCGACCCCGCCCTCCGACGGGCAGGCGCCTGCGACTCCAGCGCCCCTTCCGACACCGACCGGCGCCGTCGTCGTTCCCGACCCTCCGCCTGTACCCGTCGACGATCACGGCGGCGACCGCCCCGGCAAAGACGACAACAGCGGCCCCGGCGGAGGCGACGACGACTGACCGTCGCCGGCACCCACCTTCACCCGGTGCTGAGTTCAGCGACGGATGCGCAAGGACGTTGGGGTCGCCAGCTCGCCAACCCGGCAGTAACTGCGTGAGTGTTTCCGGCGATATAGCCCGATGCTGCCTGCACGCATTTGCGCCGTCTATGAGTCCAGCAAGGGGCCGCTTTTCCGGTGGGTCCAGGGTGAGAGAGCTCTCATCGTGGGCTTCGGAGGGTCTTAGGGCCGGTGGGGAGGGTGGGTTCAGGGCATCCGCCCCGTTATCCCTGCCCCAGGCGGGCCGACCGAAGGACTCATCGTGCCTCTGCAGACCAAGCGCTCGAAGATCATCACCACCGCGGCGATAGCCGCAGGACTCATCGCCGGGGCGGCCGGCGTGGCCGCAGCATCCGCGGCGTCATTGCCCGGGCCCGACTCGACGCCCGCGGCGGTCGTCGACGATCGCGGTGGCGACCGGGTGGGCAGCGACGACGTGGGCTCGCCGAGCCCGACGCCATCGTTGGTCGCCCCCACCGGGACGCCGAGCGCCAGCCCGACCCCGCCCACGCCATCGTCGCGACCCTCCCCGCCGGCCGCGGCGCCCGGCGACGACAACCCGCATCCCGACGACAACCCGTCCGACGGCACGGTGAAGCCGCCGGCCGCGCCCGCCGCGCCTGCTCCCGCTCCGGGTGACGATGCGACCCCCGCCGGCCCCGGCGCGTCCGCGCCCGCCGCCCCGCCGGCTCCCCCCGCGCCGGCCGACCCCGCCGCCCCGGCGCCAGCTGGCCCCGCGGCGGACGACACCCCGCACCCCGACGACCATGGCGGCAACCGCGGGGGCCCCGGCCGCGGCGGCGACGACAACGCCGACGACTCGGGCCGACACGGCGGTAACGACGACGACTCCCACCACGGGGGTCGCCACGGCGATGACGACGGCAGCACCGACGACTCCAGCCGCAACACCGCGGGCGACGACCACCCGGGTAGCTGAGGCACCGACGACAGCAACTCCGACGACTAGCCTCGCTCAGCGGCCGACCACCCCGCCACCAACTTTCTGACGCACAAAGTCCGTCTGAACCTACGTTCAGACGGACTTTGTCCGTAAGAAACCGCACCCGCAAAAGCGGCAAAGCGCCTCACACCAGCCGGTACCCCATTCCCCGCACTGTCTCGATGCGCGCGGCGCCGAGCTTCTGCCGCAGGTACCCGACGTAGACGTCGACGACGTTGGATCCGGGATCGAAGTCGAACCCCCACACCCGGCTCAGCAGCTGCTCGCGGCTCAGCATCTGACCCGGGTGCCTCACGAACTCCTCTGCCAGCGCGAACTCGCGCGCCGACAGGTCGATCTGCCGCCCCTCCACCACAGCCCGCCGCGACCGCAGGTCGAGCCGCAGCCCACCCCACTCCACCCCGGTCTCCGGCGAGTTCACCGCATCGTTCAACCGCAACCGGATGCGCGCCAGCAGCTCATCGAACCGGAACGGCTTCGCCATGTAGTCGTTGGCCCCGCCCTCAAGGCTCGCCAGCACGTCCTCGACCGCCGATCGCGCCGTGAGGATGATGACCGGCGTCGTCGACCCCGCCGCCCTCACCCGTCGCATCACCTCGAGCCCGTCGAGCCCCGGCAGACCGATGTCGAGCAGCAGCAGCCCGAAGTCGCCCGTCATGGCGTAGTCGAACGCGTCGGTTCCGCTGGTGACGACAGTCGGCTGAAACCCGGCCGCCCTCAGCCCCTTCGCCACGAACGACGCGATGCGCTCCTCGTCTTCGGCGATCAAGATCCCCGTCATCCGCGCTCTCCTCCCGACGATTCCTCGTTCCCGACCGGGGCACCGGATGCGCGTGCCGCGCCCTCACCATCGGCCCCGTCATCCCCGGCACCAGCACCAGCACCTGCCCCAGGACCAGCACCAGCACCAGCACCAGCACCAGCACCAGCACCAGCACCAGCACGAGCATCCGCCTCCCCCACCGGCACCGCCACTGTGAACCGCGCGCCCCGGCCGGGGCCGGACTCGACCGAGACGGTGCCGCCGTGGGCCGCGGCGATGCTCGCCACGATCGCCAGTCCGAGCCCCGACCCTGAGGCGCCACGACCGCCCCCACCCCGCACCCGCTGAAATCGCTCGAAGATGCGCGACTGCGCCTCGAGCGGCACCCCGGGCCCATGGTCTTGCACCCACAACCGCAGGTCCGTAGGAGTGCGCTCATCGTCCCAGGCGCTCCCGAGCTCGATCGGCCGGCCCGCCGCACCCCCGTGCGTCACCGCGTTCGCCGCGAGCTGCAGCACCGCCTGCGTGATGCGGTCGGCGTCGAGCGACGCGACGCCCTCGGCCCTCCCCGCCAGCATCCATCGCGCATCGCCGATCCCCCGCGCCTTCGCCAGGATGCGATCGGTCAGCTCCCCCACATCGACCGGCTCGCGCACGATCGCCCCGGCCCGCCCGAGGGAGGCGAGGCGCGCGATGTCGTCGACGAGTCCGTTCATGCGGTCGAGTTCGTCGACCGCGAGGTCACGGGTCGCCGCGACATCGACGCGGTCGTCGACGTCGACCAGCTCGAGGTGCCCGCGCACGATCGTGATCGGCGTCTTGAGTTCGTGCCCGACGTCGTCGAGCAGCTGCCTCTGGGCGGTGAGGGCGCTCTCGAGTCGGTCGAGCATCCCGTTCACCGTCGTCGTGAGCTGCGAGATGTCGTCGTTGCCCACCACCGGGATGCGCTCTGACAGATCGGATGCGCTGATGCGGTCGGCCGCATCCGTCAACCTCCTGATGGGCCTCAGCAGGCGCCCGGCGACGAACCAGCCGACGACGGCGACGACCACGAGGGCTCCCGCGGCGATGACCGCGTAGGTGGCGAAGGCCTCGGTGAGCGGACGCAGCTCGGCGCGCAGGTCGACGACGCTGACGAAGATGCCGCTGCGGTCGTCGCCCGTGACCTCGACGGGCACGGCGATGTAGCGGAGGGTCTGGCCGCCGGCCGCGGTGAAGGTGCCGCGCACGACCTCGCCTGCGGCGGTCTCCTCGACGACGCGGGAGACGAGGGCGTCGTCGCGATCGATCCTGAAGTCGACGCTGCCACCCGGGTTCAGTGCAGCGACCCCGTCGATGATGCCGAGACTCGACTCGTTCGCCCCCGGCCGCACCCGCTGCACGATCGCCGTCATCACGTCGTCGAGCACCCCGCCACCCGACCCCGCGCCCGAGTTCCCCGACCCGCCGACCGCGCTCCCGGATCCGCTGTCGAACCCGTCGATCACCGCCTCGTCCGCGACGGTCCCGACGTCGCCCGCCAGCAGCACGAGCCGCTCGTCGACAGCGCTCAGCACCCGCTCGCGCTGCACGAAGTAGGCGGTCGCACCCGCGACCACCATGCCGAGGGCGGCGACCGCCAGCAGGGTCGCGAGAATCCGCACCCGCACCGACAGCCGCACCGACATCTGCCCATTATCGGCGCCACCCCCGACACCGACCCCCGGGCCCCTATGAGAATCCTCTTACCCGCGGGCACCCCCGATGACCCCTGACACCCGCACCCCGTTCTCACCGACAAAGCCCGTGAAAACCACACTCTTCACGGACTTTTTCCGTAAGAACGTGCAGGACTCGCCTGAAACGGCGCGCTACCCCCGCGAGTAGACGTCTCTCCGGTGCCCCAAGGTCACGATGACCACAACGAGCACCCCGTCGTCGATCGTGTAGATCACCCGGTAGTCGCCCACGCGCACGCGGTACCCATCTCTGCCCTGGAGTGCTCGCGCGCCGGGCGGGCGCGGCTCTTCGCCGAGGAGGGCGATCACACCCCTGATGCGATCCCGATGAGCAGCATCGACCTTGCGGAGCGCCTTGAGCGCGGCGGGCAGCACCTCGATGCGGTAGCGGCTCATCCCCAGCCGAGATCGGCTTTGGCCTGCTCCCACGGGATTCCAGCGTCTTCCTCGGCCATGGCGGCATCGAAGGCCCGCACGTCGGCGGCGTCTTCGAGTGCCTCCATCATGCGGTCGTACTGCTCTGGGCTCACGAGCACGGCGGCGGTCTTGCCGCGGCGCTCGAGGAAGACGGGTTCCTGCCGCGCGAGGTTGATCATGTCGGGTAGCTTCGCCCGAGCATCCGTGACACTGATGACGACCACATCCTCACTGTACGTTCCACAATCTGAGATGTACAGATTAGATGATACTCGAGGATTCATCAAATAAGGGGAAAGGTAAAGCAGAGGGCCCCGATCGCACGCGATCGGGGCCCCGGAGGCACTGCGACAAGCGGAGGATCAGGCCTCGCTCATGACCGCCTTCTCCTGCTGGCCGCGGGCGGCGAGCGCCGCGGCGCGGGCGGCGAGGCGGCGGGTCTGCTCGGCCTGGCCGGCGTCGAGCACGTCCTGCGAGACCTCGACGCTGTCGACGCGCGACTTGCCGTTGTACTTCTCGATGTAGGCGTCGAGCTCGGGGCCGGAGGTCCACGAGGTGATGAGGCAGTAGCGCGGGTCGGGGCCGGGGTGGGTGGCCGCGTGCCAGAGACGCTGGGTGTCGACGATCAGCTGCGCGCCGGCGGGAAGGGCGATGCGCACCTCGCCCTCGGGGTCGGTGCGGTTCTCGCGCAGCACGAAGTAGCTGTCTTTATCGTCGGTGAGGTTGAAGAAGCCGCGCACGACCCAGCCGGTGCCGTCGGGGTTGAGGCGGTTGTTGTCGTCCTGGTGCAGGTTGTAGAGGCAGTCGGCGTAGGTGTTCGGCTGCAGCTCGATGACGCGGCAGCGGCCGACGTTGGCGCCGGGCTCCTGGGCGCGGCGGGTGAGGTTGGGGGCCTTCTCGACCTGGGACTCGATCCACACACCGTCTTTGTCGGTGCGGGGCGGCTCGTGGTTCCAGAAGCCGTTGCACTCGATCTCGCCCTTGGCCGAGGCGAGCGGCGCGAAGCGGGTGTCGCCCGACGACTTCCAGTCGTTGTACTCGATGTCGAGCCACTCCTTGGGGTCGAGCTCCTGGTTGTAGCTGTCGAGAACGACGTAACCGGTCTCTTCGAGAGCGGCGCTCTTGATGTATGCCATGACCTGAATCATGTCCTTTCGTCTTGGGCCAGCACGTTTTAACAGGCCCGAACTTAGGCAAGCCTATCCCGGCGACCCTGCATAGGGCCTTAGGTCCCGAGGCCCGTCCCGGCCCTGTCACACCCCCGCATTAGACTCGAACACCATGGTCACCGCCACGAACGTAGAAGCCACAGCCGTCAACACCATCCGCTGGCTCGGCGACCCGGGAACGACCATCGTGGTGCCCGTCTACCAGCGTCAGTACCGCTGGGACATCGGCGGATGCGAACAGCTGCTCGGCGACATCCGTGCGGTCTCCGACACCCACGACACGCACACCCACTTCATCGGCTCGATCCTCTCCACGGCGGCCGACGCCGACGCCACCGATGACTCCGAGCTGGTGCTCATCGACGGCCAGCAGCGCATCACCACCCTCATGCTGCTCGTCGCGGCCCTGCACCACAGCATCAAAGACGACGACCCCGAGCTCGCCGCCGAGCTCGAGCGCGTGCTGGTGCGCGAGAACGACCCGAACCGCACGAAGCTCCGCCCCCACCGCGCCTGGGCTGAGGTGTTCGAGAGCGTCGTGCTCGACCGCCGCAGCGGCGAGGAGGCGTTCCGCGAGTCGCGCTTCGACGACAACTACGCCTTCTTCCGCAGCCAGGTGCGTCCCGACGAGGTGCACCGCATCTGGCGGGGCCTGCAGAAGCTCGAGCACGTCGCCATCACCCTGGGCGCCGACGCGAACGCGCAGCAGATCTTCGAGAGCCTGAACTCCACCGGAGAGCCCCTCCGCGACCACGAGCTCATCCACAACTACGTACTCATGGGTCTCTCGCACGCCGAGCAGAGCGAGATCGAGGAGCAGTTCTGGCTCCCCATCGAGCAGAACACCGGCGAGTCGATCGCAAGCTTCTGGCGGCACTACCTCGTCATGATCACGGGTCGCGAGGTCGTGGTGGCGGGCGAGCGCGGCGTCTATGACGCGTTCCGCCAGGAGTTCCCGCGCCTCGACATCGACACCCTGCGCGCCCGCGCCGCCGAGTGGCGCGAGTACTCCGAGGCCTACCGCGCCTTGCTCGACCCCTCGGTCGAGCCCGACGCCGAGGTGGCCGAGCAGCTCGGGTTCCTCGCCGTGTTCGGCCGCGCCATGTACCCGCTCGTCATGCGCGCCTACCGCGAGTACTCGCGCGGCGAGCTGCCGAAGGCGGCGTTCGTCGAGCTCGTCGAGCAGGTGCAGTCGCTGCTCTTGCGCCGCACCGTCGCCGGCCTCAAGAACGACCGCCTGGTCGCCCGCCTCTGCCGCGCCCGCGCCGAGAGCCCCGAGGCGCTCGTGCACGCCATCGCCCGCATCATGCCCTCCGACGACCGCGTGCGCGTCGCCCTCAAGTTCAGCGAGCTCCCCCACCCCTCCTACGTGCTCACGCGTCTCGCCGCAGCGGCGGGCGCCCGAGCCGAGGCTGCAGCGAACGCCCGAACGGATGCTACGACGCCGGATGCTGCGGTGACGGATGCGCACACCCCGGCCCCCGCATCCGCCCGCCTTCTCCTGGGCCCGCTCGGCCCCCTCGACCTCGAGCACATCGTTCCGCTGTCGCCCGGCGACTCGTGGAGCGGCGATGGGGTACGCGAGTGGGCCGACTACAGCGACGACGAGCAGAACAGCCATCGCGCACTCGCCCAGACCCTCGGCAACCTCGCGCTGCTCGAGCGGCAGCTCGCCGATCGGGCGTTCGACCGCTCGTACCCCGAGAAGCGGGAGATCTACGGCGAGAGCGCGGTGCCCACGACGACCGAGCTGGCCGAGATCCCGGCGTGGAACACGGCAGCGATCGCCGCGCGCACGGCGCGCCTCACCGAGCTGTTCGTCACGGTGTGGGCTCGCCCGGCCGTCGTGGTGATCGACGACGACGACCTCACCCCGGTGCTCGACGCCATCAAGCGCCGCGGCTGGCCGCGCGGCTGGGAGCGCGAGTGGGACTACGTCGAGTACCGCGGCGAGCACTGGGAGGTCTACGACGTCAAGTACCTCTTCAACCGCGTGTTCAAGCGGCTCTGGGCCGACTCCCGGCAGAGCGTCGTCGACTTCAGCGCCCGCCGCGGTGGGCCGGTGTACGACTCGCAGGCGTGGAACGGGCACTGGGACAAGCTCGATGACGACCACTTCCTCTACATGGGCTGGGACTCGAAGTACATGCTCACCGCCGTGCAGGGGGTGCTCGACGAGGCCGGCTTCGCCTCGGAGGTCTTCGTGAAGTACTCGTACTTCGGCGCGGTGATGTGATCGAGCCCTAGGCTCGAAGCATGGCGACAGTTGTCCTCGTGCGGCACGGCCGCTCCACCGCGAACACCTCGGGCATCCTCGCGGGGAGGCTCCCGGGTGTCGAGCTCGACGAGCTCGGGCGGGAGCAGGTGGCGCGCGCAGGCGAGCGCCTCGCCGGGGTTCCGCTCGCCGCTGTCGTGACGAGTCCGCTCGAACGCTGCCGCAGCACCGCAGCGGCGGTCGCCGCGGCCCAGCTCACGCACCCCGTTCCGGTGGAGGCCATCGACGACGACCTCACCGAGTGCGGCTACGGCGACTGGCAGGGCCGCCCGCTCGGCGAGCTCGCGAAGGAGCCGCTGTGGAGGGTGGTGCAACAGCATCCGTCGGCGGCCGTCTTCCCGGGTGGCGAGTCGCTGGCCGGCATGCAGTCGCGCGCCGTGACGGCGATCCGGCGTCTCGATCGGGCCCTCGAGAGGGAGCACGGCGGCGGGGCGGTCTGGGTGGCCGTGAGCCACGGAGACGTGATCAAGTCGGTGCTCGCCGACGCGCTCGGGATGCATCTCGACCTGTTCCAGCGCATCCGGGTCGACCCCGCCTCGGTGTCGATCGTGCGCTACGGGGCCGAGCGACCGGAGGTGCTCGCCACCAACACGGTCGGGGGCGACCTGAGCTGGCTGGCCGCCGAGAAGACAGCGCCCGGATCGACCGTCGGCGGTGGTGCCGGACCTCGGGCGGCTCACGCCGACCCCTCCTAGGATGAGCACATGGCCACCATCACCCACGAGTTCGCCTGGCCCGACCGAGTCGTGATCGGAACGATCGGCAGGCCCGGTTCGCGCTCGTTCTACCTCCAGGTGCGCGACGGCCGGAGGCTCGTGAGCGTGGGGCTCGAGAAGCAGCAGTCGGCCGTGCTGGCCGAGAAGATCGAAGACGTGCTCGCCGAGCTGGCGAAGGTGGAGCAGAACCGGTTCAGCGTTCCCGAGTCGACGCCGCTCGAGCTCATCGACAACGAACCGCTCGACCAACCGGTCGACGAGCAGTTCCGGGCCGGGGCGATGACGCTCGGATGGGACCCGACGACGGCGCAGATCGTCATCGAGGCCTTCCCGCTCTCGGAGATCGACGCCGACGCTCTCGAGTCGGGCCTCGAGGAGGGTGTCGAGTTCGAGCCCGAGGAGGTGCTGCGGGTGAGCATCCCCGTCGGCACCGCGCGGGCCTTCGCCGATCGCACCCGCGAGATCGTGGGAGCGGGCCGGCCGCTGTGCCCGCTGTGCGGCGAGCCCCTCGACGCCGACGACCACGTGTGCGGGCGGCTCGGCGACGGCCTGTGACCCGATGGTGACGCCCGACGGCCCGAGCGACCCGGCCGGCCCCGTGGCCGACGGACCGAACGACCCGACGCCCGACGACCCCACCGGCCCCTCGCCCGACGGCCCGGCGCCCGCCGACCCCACCGGCCCCGTGCCCGACGGCGAGCTCGTGCTCACCGCCCGCATCGAGTCGGCCTCGAACGCCGTCTTCCTCGGTACGATCGGCGACACCCAGGTGGTCTACAAGCCCGAGGCCGGCGAGCGCCCCCTCTGGGACTTCCCCGACGGCACCCTCGCCCAGCGCGAGGTGGCCGCCTATCTGGTCTCCGAGGTCTTCGGCGGAGGGATCGTGCCCACGACCTGGCTGCGCGAGGGCCCGGCGGGCCCGGGCATGGTGCAGCGCTGGTGCGAGGTCGACCCCGAGCAGACGGCAGTCGACGTGGTGCCGCTCGACCAGGTTCCCGCGAGCGGCTGGCGGCACGTCTTCGACGGTGTCGACGAGCGCGATCGCGAGGTCTCGCTCCTCCACGAAGACGGCGAGGCGCTCCGCCGCATGGCCCTCTTCGACGTGGTCGCGAACAACGCCGACCGCAAGGCCGGGCACATCCTCGCCGTCGCCGGCGGGCATCGGCACGGCATCGACCACGGCCTCACCTTCCACGCCGAGCACAAGCTGCGCACCGTGCTCTGGGGTTGGATCGACGAGCCCCTCCAGCCCCATGAGCTCGCCGCCGTGACGAGGGTTCAGGATGCGCTGGGCGGCCGGCTGGGAACCGCCCTGTCGACGCTGCTCACCGAAGTCGAGGTCGCCGCGCTCGACGAACGCTGCTCGGCCCTGCTCGCGTCGGGCCGCTTCCCGGCACCCGCGGGCCACATGCCCGCGGTGCCCTGGCCGATCTTCTGACCCCGCGGAGCGTCGCCAGCGAGAGCAGCGTCTTGACGAGCGCCGCCACCCCTGATCAAATTCACGTGATATGTCACGCAACGGGGAGGCGCATCCGATGACCGCGAAGATCGAACAACTCATGCACGCGAACCTGCTGGAGGTGTTCGCGGAGAAGGACGTCGACCGGCGCGCCGAGGCGATCGCCCGCACCTACACCGAGGGCGTCGTGTTCTCCGACCCCGACGAGGTCGTGGTGGGCCGGGAGGCGCTGAACGCCAAGGCCCAGGCGCTCGCGGAGCAGTCGCCCGCCTTCGAGTTCTCGCCTGCGGGGCCGGTCTACGTCAACCACGACATGGGCTATCTCGCCTGGAACCTCGGCCGTGCAGAGCAGCCCCCGGTCGTCACCGGCATCGACATCTGCTTCGTCGAGAACGGGTTGATCGCGAAGATCTACACGCTGCTCACCGAGTAGCTGCACCGCAGCTCAGGGGTGGTCGACCGGGCGCGGGAGCGTGCCGTGCTCGAGCAGCCGCTCGTAGATGCTCTCGAGCGACCCCGCGAAGGCGGCGAGCTCGGCGCCGTCGAGGGCGCTGAGGAAGGCCCGGCGCACGAAGTCGACGTGGGCGGGTGCGGCGTCGGCGAGCGTCGCCCGCCCCCGTGCCGTGAGCGTCACGACGCTCGCCCGCCGGTCGGACTCGCTCGCCCCGATCTCGACGAGTCCGCGCGCCGCCATGCGCTTCACGTGGTGACTGAGCCGGCTGCGTTCGCCCCCGATGCGGGTGGCGAGGTCGGTGATCGTCAACGTGCCGCGCTCGTCGCTCACGAGGCCCACCAGCACGTCGTAGTCGGCGAGCGAGATGCCGCTGTCGTCGCGCAGCTGCCGGTTGAGCTCGTACCGGATGCGCAGCTGCACCTTCATGTAGGCGTACCAGGCACGCGTCTCGGCATCGTCGAGTCGCGCGAATGGCGACTCGGGGGCGATCTCGAACGCGTCGTCGCCCATCGTCACGCCCGGCTGCGGGAACGGATGCGCTGGGTCGCCACCACGACGACGCCGCCCAGGAGCAGCATCGCCGCCGCTCCGGCGAGAACTCCTGGCCCGAGGCCGGCGCCGCCCGCGGCCGCGCCTGTGTCGGCGAGCGCTGCACCCGTCGGCGACGGTGTGGGAGCGGGCGCGGGGGACGTCGTCGGGCTGGGAGCGGTAGTCGGGGTCGGGCTCGGTGTCGGCAGCGGCGCGTCGACGGCGGCCCGCATCACCGCCGCCCAGCGCCAGGGCGCCTCGGGGCCGCCCGGCAGCGAGTTGAAGTACTCCCACCCGGCGACGCCGCCGAAGTCGGGTGACACGGTGCGGATCTGCAGAATCGAGGCGGCGAGTTCGTCGAGCGGCACCCACCCGTCGCCGCAGTTCTCGGGGTTCGTGAGCACCGCCATCACGATTTTGCTCGCCGGGATGCCCGCTCCGCGCTCGGCCTGGTACGAGACGATCTCGTCGTAGTCCGCGGCGGTCGGCTCGCCCCAGCCGCAGTAGAACTGCGTGTTGAACCAGTCGATCGAATGGCCCGAGGCGGCGTAGAGCTGGTCGTAGTTGAAGCCGGAGAGGTTGTCCTGCCCCACCAGCGCCGCCGTCACCGGCGAGAGGGTGATGAGGAAGCCGTCGCCGAAATCGCGGGCGAGGTCGGAGATCACCTGCTCGACGACGGCGACGTCGGTCTCGGTCTCCACGTCGAGGTCTATGCCGTCGAGGGAATACGTGACAACGAAGTCGTGGAGCCGCTGGTACTGCGTCTCGTAGTCGGTGCTGAGGCTCTGCCAGGTGGCGTTCTGCGCGCCGCCGATCATGCCGACGACGGCGACCCCCGCATCCTGAATCTCACCCAGCTCGTGCCACATCGTGTCGAACAGCGGGTCGTCGGGCAGGAGATCGTTGAGCCGCAGCTCGTTCTCGTTCATGTGCACGGCGGCGAGGTTCACGACGTCGACACCCGTGTTCTCGGTGACGAGCGGGAGCGGCGAGATGTACGCTCCGCTCGTCCCGTCGACGAACTGCTTCTGGTAGTAGACGATCACCCGCCCGCTCCCCCGCACGCCCGCCTCCGCCGACGCGACGCCTGCGGTGTCCGACGCGACCGCCGTCTCCTCCGGCACCTCCGAGGCGGGTGCCGCGGATGCTGCCCCCGGCACCCCGCCGACCCCGAGCACCATCGCCAGGAGCGCGGCAGCGAGAGTCGCCGCACCCCGCCCCGGTCGCCGTCGTGCAGCATCGTTGCGCGTGACCATCTCGTCTCCTCCTTCGGAGCAGCAGCCGCGATTCGCCGAACCTGCCTTCCCCTCCCAGCATCGTGGCAGACGCCACCCCCTTCCATCACCCAGGTCGCGCAAACTGCTCGAAAGAGGGGCTGAAGCGACACTCTGCGCGACCAGAGGGCGGGCGAGCGGCAGTGTGGCGAGGGTGGGGAACGGATGCGGCTAGTCTTGCTGCGATATGTCGAGCACCCGGGCCGAGGCTGCCTACCAGAGATCTGCAGCCGCCTTCAAGAACCCCACGCTCGATCTGCTGCACGGGAGATTCGCCCCGTTCGTCGTCGCGGTGCTCTCCATCGTGTTCACCGCAGACCGCCCCGCCGTCACGGTCGCCGACGCGCACGCCGAGGTCACGGAGGCCGTCGACGAACTGCGCGCAGCGGGGTACGGCGACGACGACCGCCGCATCCCCTCGGGCACCTCGCGCGAGATCTGCCGCAGCTGGGTGCGCGTGGGCTGGCTGGTGCCCCAGATCGAAGACGACGTCGAGGTGTATCGGCTCTCGGCCCACGCCGTCGGCGCCCTCGAGATCGCCGGGCGGGCGGGCGTCGGTCGCGCCCGCGTCTCGCGCTCCCGCGTGCGCACCCTGCTCGAGACCGTCGACCGGCTCGCGCGCGACGCCGAGGCCGACCCCGAGCGGCGCATCGCCCTGCTCGTGGCCGAGCGCGAGGCCCTCGACGCCGAGATCGCCGCCCTCCGCGCGAGCCTCGCGGGCGACGAGGCCGGCCGCGCCGGCCGCGCGTCCGGGGATGACGGTCCCGACGGCCTCGGCCCAGAGGGCCCCGGCCGCTCGGACTGCCCAGACCGCGCATCCGCCCCCACCCCCACCGCCGCCCTCGACGAGGAACAGCTCCTCGAGGAGGCCGAGAACATCCTCCACCTCGCCCGTGAGCTCCCCGCCGACTTCGCGCGGGTCGCCGAGTCGATCAAGGCGATGCAGCGCGACGTCGTCTCCGAGCTGCGCCGCGACGTGCGGCCCACGGGCGAGATCCTGCGCGAATACCTGCAGCGCGGCCAGCACGTGATGCGCAGCACCCCCGAGGGCCGCGCATTCGACGGCGCCCTCCGGCTCATCGGCGACCCCGATCGCATCGACCAGCTCTCGGCCCAGCTGCACGACCTCCTCGCCCAGCCCTTCACCCGCCTGCTCACGCCCGAGCAGCGTGACGAGCTCGACGCCATCGCCCGCCGCGTCGAACTGGGGGTGCAGGAGGTGCTGACCGCCCAGCGCCGCGCCTCGCACGTCATCACCGCGCAGGTGCGCACCCACGACCCCATCCGCGACCGCCAGGTCGACGACCTGCTGCGGGGCGTGATGTCGGGCCTCCACGACTGGATGCGCGCCAGCCCCGGCACCGGCCGCGTCGACCCCGTGCACGGCTTCCCCGTCGCCGATCTCGGGCACCTCCGCCGCTCGCTGAGCGAGCTCCACCCGCCCCGCGTTCCCGAGCCGCTCACCGCATCCGACGACGCCGACATCGAGTTCCTCGACGCCGACACCCGCGCCTGGGGCGGACCGCACTACGCCGAGCTCGAGCGCTACGTCTCGACCCTCGGCCCGTCGTTCGACCTCGCGCAGGCCTTCGAGGCCGGCGCGGACGACACCCGGCGGCCCGTCGACCTCGTCGGCCTGCTCGAGATCGCCCACCGCAACGGCATGACCGAGGGCGACGACGTGTCGGTCGTCGAGGCCGTGCGCCCCGACGGCACCACCCGCCGCTTCGCGTTCGCCGCCGTCACGGCCCACGCCGACCGGCAGGCGCTCGCCCCCGACGCACAGACCCCGGATGCACGCACACAGGATGCAGATGACTGACCCCACCGACACCACAGCTCCCGACGCCACGGCCCCCGACGCCGTCGACACCGCAGAGGTCCCGTTCATCGCCCCCGTGGCCATGGAGGACGACCCCGACGAGCTCTTCGCCGGCGACCGCGGCGTGCTCGACTCCGCGGTGCGCCGCGTGCTCGTGCGGCTGCTGCAGCGCAGGTTTCTCCTCGCCGGCGGCCCGGGCAGCGACTGGGCCGTGCTGATCGAGAACCAGCAGATCATCGAGTCGCGCCTCGGCGACCTGTTCGTGCGGCTCGTCGTCGACCACGACCGCGGGGTGGCCTACAAGGAGCAGGTGCGCTCCGACGAGCTCGAGATCCCGATCCTCTTGAGAGACGAGGCCTACACCCGAGCCGAGACGCTGGTGCTGGTGCACCTGCGCACGGTGTTCCAGCGCGAGACCACGGCGGGCGAAGCCTCGGCGCGCGTCGACGTCGAGGAGGTGGAGCAGACGGTGCTGAGCTACTTCGCCGAGTCCGACGGCGACACCGCCCGGCGGCAGAAGGCCATCCGCACCGCGCTCCACCGTCTGCGGCAGGACGGCGTGGTCGAGGAGGAGTCGGAGGGCCGCTACCGCATCAGCCCGCTGGTCGAGATCCTGCTGAGCTCCTCCCGCCTCGCCGAGCTCAGCGACTGGCTGGCCGAGCAGACGGCCCTCGCCCGCTCCGGCGGCGCGGTCACCCCGGTCGATCTCGACGAGCCCGACGACGACGAGACCGACGACGACGAGACCGACAGCGACGAGACCGACACCGACGACGAAGCGAGCCCCACCGCATGACCATGCTCGACACCCTCTTCGGCCTCATCCCCGCCGCCTCGCGCGGCCAGCAGTGGCTCGCCGAAGACCTGCAACTCGTGAACTGGGGCGGCTACGACGGCGCCCACCGCATCCGCTTCTCCCCCACCGCAACCCTGCTCTGCGGCGGTTCGGGCTCGGGCAAGTCGACGCTCATGGACGCCAACGTCGCCCTCATGATGCCCCACACCACCCCCTTCAACGGTGCCTCGAACGGCGCGGTCGTGGGGCGCCCGCGCGGGCACGAGCAGCGCAACATCCTCTCCTACGGCCGCGGCAAGATCGACGAGACCCGCACCGACGACGGCACGAAGCTCACCGTGCTGCGCGGCGATGGCACCGACACCTGGACGGCGGTCGCCATGACCTGGCGCGACCACGACGACTCCCGCTTCACCGCCGTGCGCGCCTGGTACATCCCCGCGGGTGCCCGCATCGTCGACGACACCGTCAAGGTGCGCGGCACCATCCACGGCGCGTTCGACCTGAGCCGGCTCGAAAGCGCCGCCCTGCAGCACTTCACCGACACCGCCGTGCGCGCCACCGGCCTCGACACCCTCCCCACCGACCGCGAGTTCTCGGCGCGGCTGCACGCCGTGCTGGGCATCGGCGCGGCGGGCGCGGGGTCGAAGGCGCTGAGTCTGCTGGCGCGCATCCAGGCCGGCCAGCAGATCACCACGGTCGACGACCTCTACAAGCGCATGGTGCTCGAAGAGCCCGAGACCCTCGCCACCGCCGACGCCGTCGTCGCGCACTTCGACGGACTCGAGAGCACCAGAACCCGCATGCTCGTGGCCCGCCAGCAGGTGCGCGCGCTCGAGCCCATCCGGGGCCTCCGCACCCGCATCGAGGAGGCGGCCGACCGCCTCAGGATGCTCGACGCCCTCGGCCGTTTCACCGACCCGGATGCTCTGGTCACCCTCTGGCGCGCCGGTCGCCGCCTCGAACTCCTGCGCGACGTGGAGGCCGAGCTCGGCACGCGCGAGCGCGAGGTGGTCGCCGTGATCCGCGAGAAGCAGGCCATCGCCGACGCCGTCGAGGCCGAACGCGAGGGCCTCGAGGAGGTGCTGCGTTCGGCCGGCGGCGACCGCCTCGAGACCGCCCACCGCGAGCTGCGCGCGCTCGACCGCCGCCTCACCGCGGTGCAGCGCGATCGCGCGCGACTCGATGCCGCCCTCGAGCCGCTCGCCGAGGAACTGGGGCTCGAACAGCCCCTCACCGGCGAGGCCTTCGCGGCCCTCGCCGACCGCGCGCGGCGCGCCCTCAGCGATCCGCGTGCGAAGGAGTCGGCCCGAGAGGCCTACGTCGCAGCGATGAGCGCGAAGAACACGGCGGCGACCACGCGTGATCGGCTGAAGGCCGAACTGGCCGACACCTCCTCCCGCACCGACAGCATCCCGCCGCGCCTGCACGAGTCGCGCCGGCTGCTCGCCGAGGCCGCCGGACTGAAGCCGGAGAACCTCCCGTTCGTCGGCGAGCTGGTCGAGGTGCGCACAGAGTTCGAGCCCTGGCGCGAGGCCTTCAACCTCGCCCTCGGCGGCTTCGCCCGCACCCTGCTCATCGACGCCGACGACCTGCCCGCGTTCCGGAACGCGATCGACTCCGTGCGCACCCCCGAGCGGCTCAGCTACGAAGGCGTGCGCACCGGGCTACCCGAGACCTCCTCGCTCGACCCGCGCACCCTCCCCGGGCGGCTCGACTACCGCAGCACCCCGTTCACGGGCTGGCTGCAGGATCGCCTCGAGAACCAGTTCGGTTTCGTGTGCGTGGAGCGCGCATCCGAGCTCTCCGGGCACCGCATGGCCCTCACCGCGGCCGGGCAGTCGACGAACGGCTCCCGCGGAGCGCACGGCGGCCAGGGCCGCACCAACCTCCTCGGGTTCTCCAACCAGGCCGGGCTCGCGCAGCTCTCGGCCGAGCTCGACGACGCCGAGCGCCGGCTGGCCGAGGCCACCGCTGCGGCCGCCCGCGCGGCCGGAGCACTCGACACTCTCGACGCCACGCACGCGGCGTTCGACAAGGTCACCGACCTCAGCTGGGAGCAGGTCGACGTCGCCGGCGTCGAGCGCGAGCAGCAGCGCTGGCAGGCGATCATCGGCGAGGTCACCTCGGGCAACCCCGAGATCGCGAAGCTGCAGGCGCGAATCACCGAGGCGCGCGCCAAGGCGGCGCGGCTGCGCGAGGAGATCGGTGGTGCGAAGGCCGAGCAGCAGCAGCTCTCGGAGCGCTGGGCCGACGTCACCGACGAGGTCGACGCCGCCCAGTCGGTGCTCGACCGCGCCGACGACAGCGGCCGCGCGCTCACCCCGGCGCAGGCGGCGTACCTCGACGCGCAGTTCGCCGCGCCCGAGAGCACGGGGCCGTCGGCCCGCGCGGTCACGCTCGCACGCTTCGACGCCGCGCTCGACTCGGCGTCGAAGCGCCTCACCGACGAGCAGCTGCTGGCGCAGCAGACGCTGGTGGAGCAGCGCGAGGCCCTGCGCCGCACGCTCGTGACCTTCCTCGACCGCTGGCCGAACCTCAACCTGCTCCCCGACCCCGACACCTCGCTCGGCGACTTCGAGCGCATCCTCGCCGACCTCGAGACGAGCGGTCTGCACGAACTCGAGCGCGAATGGCGCGACAGTCTGCTCGAGCTCTCGGGGAACGACCTCGCCAACCTCGATTCCGTGCTGTCGCGGTCGCTGCGCGAGATCCGCGAGCGCATCGAGCCGATCAACCGCATCATGCACGACCTCCCGTTCTTCGACGACGAGCACCGCCTGCAGATCAGCCCGCGCGAGAACCAGTCCGAGGCGCGCCGCCGCTTCCGTCGCGAGCTCCGCGAGGTGCGGGCGCTCCTCGACCAGGCGTCGAGCGACGACGAGCGCGAGCAGGTGTACACGCGCATGGCCAAACTCATCAACCGGATGCGGCGCACGGCACCCGACTTCGCCGACCTCATCGACGTGCGCAACCATGTGCGGGTGAGTGCGGAGCGCATCCGTGCCGACTCGGGGCAGCACGTCGCGCTCTACGACCACATCGGCGAGAAGTCGGGCGGCGAGTCGCAGGAGCTCATCGCCTTCATCGTGGGCGCCGCGCTGCGGTACCAGCTGGGCGACGCCGGGGCCGAGCGGCCGCGCTACGCGCCGGTCTTCCTCGACGAGGCGCTCATCAAGGCCGACGCCCACTTCACCGCGCGGGCCATCGGCGCCTGGCGCGGACTCGGCTTCCAGCTCGTCATCGGCGCCCCCAACGACAAGTACAGCGCCATCGAGCCGCACGTCGACGTGGAGTACGACATCCTCAAAGACACCACCGGCCGCTCCTGGGCGAAACCGAAGGTCGCCCTCCCCGCCTGACCGTCTCCCTCCATCACGGCGCGCCTCCTCCCAGGGGGCGCGCCGTCATCCGTTACGCCCTCGCCACCCGCGCCGCAGCGCAGCTGCTTGACGACATCCCCACCTGGATCCTCCCCACCCTCGCCCACGAACCTGTTCGGCGACGTGTCGCTCCCCTGGTTCAGCGACGACCTCTCCGCCTCCGGCACCATCGGCGACCCCACCGTGCCCGGCAACCTGCTGCTCTGCGGCTACGACGGCATCGGCTGGGCGCGCAAGATCTCCCGACGATTACCATAATCCGCCAGGACTGGCCCGCCGTCGCCACCCGCGCCCTCGCCTACCTCGCCGCAATGATGCGCGGCGAGCCCGGCGGCCGCGCCATCATCCCCGTCACCCTCCTCCCCGGCGAGTCCACCCGCCGCTGAACCCGCGCGCGCTGCGCGGCGCCGCCGCGCCCAGCGCGCTGCCACACTCCAAAGCCCTCGATCGTCTTGACATATATAGTCCTCACGCGGACCATATATGTCATGCTCCTCACATCCACAGATGCAGCTCGCGAACTCGGCGTCTCGTCACGTCAAGTGCGCCGCCACGCCTCGAACGGCGTGCTCGAGGGTTCACAGATCGGCACTGCCTATCTGCTGGCCCCTGTGCAGATACGCGCGCATCGTCGCATGACGCACCGCGGGCGTCACTGGACCGATGTGACGCGCGTCGCCGCACTCGATCTGCTCTCGACCGGCGCCACCGCGGCGATGGCGGGCTCAGAGCTCAGCCGGCTCCGACGGCGCGTGCGCGACATGGATGTCGGCACTGTAGCCGGTCAGATCATCCAGGGCACCGCCACGCTCCGCCGCGCACTCAGTGTGGACCAGAGAAGACGGTTTGCACCCACCATCCTCAACGAACTGGGACTCTCGACCGGTGGAGGCATCGGAGTGATCGTGGCAGAGCATCCCGACCGAGCCGCCAGGTCGGAGCGCCTCGCACTCGACGCCGCGGGGGACGTTGCGACCATCCAAGGCCGAGAAGAGCACCGGCGGGTGCTCGAGGCACTTCTCCTCTTTGCCTACGGCGACACGCGTGAAAGCGATGCGGCAGGCGCTTGGATCACCGCAGCCGCATCCCGCCTATGACAGAACGCCCACGCATCTCGATCGACGCGCGCGGAGGGGAATGGTCAGACCCGCCCTGGCCGACGGCGTTCGAACTCTCCCACATCCTTCCGGAGAGATCGTGGACGCTCGTCGGTGGTCTGATGGTGCAGCTGCACGCGCATCTTGCCGAGCTTCCACTGTCCCGAGCGACCGTGGATGTCGATTCGACACTTCATCTCGAAACTCACGCGGTGACGTTCGCCGATGCAGCTGCACGCCTCCAGTGCTGCGGCTTCGTGCTGGACACCGACACGCGTTTCGCGTACCGCTTCGATCGCGGCCTCGAGCGCGTGGACCTCATGTGCTCAGATCGGCATGCCGCGTGGAAGATGCCGCGCCACGGCGGCCGTCCCCTGTTCGGCATACCCGGGGGCACCCGCGCCTTGCAGCAGACGATCGATCTCGACATGCTCACGGACGACGGCGAGAGATGCCTGGTCATCCCTACTCTGAGGGGTGCTCTGGTACTCAAGAGCGCGGCGCTCGTCGAAGACTCGCGCAGTGCTTCGCGTCACGCTGACGACCTCGTCCTCCTCCTGGCCTGCGCGATAGACACCGCCGACGTCGTTCACGGCCTCAGTCGCCGCAGTCGACGTCGCCTTCGGAACATGGTCAGGCGACTCCGCGGAGACAACTCGCCGTGGGCGTCGCACGGCTCGCTCGTGCAGTCGTTGGCGCGCGAGTCGCTCGAGGAATTGGCACTGACGCTAGGGCTCTGATTGTCGCCGTCGGCCGCACAGCTATCGCGCGACGCCGATGCGCCTCGCGCGCCTAAGCTGTTCGAGGCAAGAAACCGAGGTACCCGTGAGCTCCACCATCCCGCCCCCCGTCACCACCGTCCGCCCCGTGCAGCCGCACGAGTTCGAGGCGGTCGGCGACCTCGTGCAGCGCGCCTTCGCCGCGGGGCCCTACGGGCACCTCCCCGTCTCCCCAGAACGACGGATGCTCGAACGCGACACCGCGGCCCGCCTCCGCTCCGGAACGGTGCTGGTAGCCGTCGACGCCGACGAGCGCGTGGTGGGCTCGTCCACCCTCCTCCGCCCCGGCACACCGCAGGCGCGCCTCGCCGCCGACGGCGAAGCCGAGCTGCGCCTCCTGGTCGTCGACCCCGCCCGCCAGGGATCGGGAATCGCAGAGCAGCTCGTCGAAGCCTCGCTCACCGAGGCCCGCCGCTGGGGCGCGCGCCGACTGGTGCTCGACACCGGCGCCCTCAACGTGAAGGCCCAGCGCCTCTATCTCCGGGCCGGCTTCGCCCGCGACACCGCTCGCCCGGTGACGGCGTACCCGAACATCGACGACCTGCCGCACGTGTACACCTACGACCTCGACGACGGCGAGGGTGTGCGCATCCGTCTCGCGCGAGCATCCGAATACGACGCCGTGGGCGAGCTCGCGGTCACCGCGAACACCCACGACTACCGGCTGCCGCAGGGGTATCTCGACGAGATCCGCGATGTGGCGCCGCGGGCTCGCGAGCACGAGGTGTGGGTGGCCGAAGACCTCGCCACGGGCACCCTCCTCGGCACGGTCGCGACGCCGCGCGCCGGCGCGCGCATCTCCGAGCTCGGGCGCGAGGGCGAACTCGACTTCCGCCTCCTCGCGGTCGCCCCCGAAGCACGCGGACGCGGCCTCGGCGAACTCCTCACCCGCCACGTCATCACCCTCGCCCGCACCCGCGGCGCCACCCGCGTCGTCATGAACAGCGGCCCCGTCATGCTCGCCGCCCACCGCCTCTACGCCCGCCTCGGCTTCACCCGCCTCCCCGACCGCGACATCGTCATCACCGAGAACGGCCGCCCCCTCACCCTCTTCACCTTCGGCCTCGACCTCCTCTGAGCCGCGTCAGTCGGCGCCGGCGAGACGCATCGCCTCATCCCTGACCGCGCTCAGCTCGAAAACGAGCTCCCGCATCTGCGCGTCGGATGCTCGCATGACCCGCAAGGGAAACCCACCCACCACCGGAAACCACAGCGCCCGAATCGGCACGTCCGCCTCCACCTCGATGGCGAGACCACGACCGAGTTGCCCGGAAACCCCCTCGGGGCGGATGTCGCGGATCTTCTCCCACGGGATCCGCAGGAGTTCCTCCACCTTCGGCACCCTCCCGCCCCACACGCGGATGCCCTGCACGTCGGCGGTGAGCGTCAACCCGAGGGGCCACCGTCGCTGCGTGAAGCCCGCCTTCTGGGCCCAGTACTGCAGGTCGTCGGTCGTGAGGGTCGGCACGAGGATGTGCGGCGCACGTGTCCGACGCAGCAACGTCTCCCGACGCACCCAGTCCCCGACGATGCCGATCCCCACAACGAACACCACGAGGAGCGCCGTGACGCTCACGACCATGACCCCCGCGCCGACGATGTCCTCCCAGGGAATCCGCCCCGTCCCATCCGCCTTCACGAGGGCGAAGATGACGTAGGCCCCACCGAACGCCACAGGCACCAGCGCCAACCGCGCGAAGCGCCCGATCCCCTTCATGGAGCCCCCTCCGCGTCGCCTCCCGTCAGCTTAAGGCAGTGCCTCTGCTACCGTTCGGAACCATGACCGACACACAACCCCTGCCCGAGCGCAGCCAGATCGTGCAGGAGCACCTCGACGCCGCCGGCATCACCGGGCGTGTGCGCGAGCTGCCCGGCTCCACGCGCACCGCCGCCGATGCCGCCGCAGCCCTCGGATGCGAGATCGGCGCCATCGCCAGCAGCCTCCTCTTCGTGGTCGACGATGAACCCGTCCTCGTCATGACCAGCGGTCGGCACCGCGTCGACACAGAGCTCCTCGCGGAGCAGCTGGGTGCCGCATCCGTCACCATGGCATCCGCCAAGCTCGTTCGCGAAACCACGGGCCAGCCGATCGGGGGCGTCTCGCCGGTGGGTCACCCGGCACCGATCCGAACCGTCGTCGACGCAGCCCTCGACGACTACGACACCATCTGGGCGGCTGGCGGCACACCCCACGCCGTCTTCCCCCTCACCTTCGCCGACCTCGTCGCCGTCACCTCGGCCACCCCTCTCCGCGTCGCGCACGACTGACGACGACGCGGCTACACTCGCTCTCGTTCCGCCCGTTCCGTACCGGAGGCCCCCGCATGAGAACCGCGTCTGAAGCCCTCGAGCACTTCGCGACCGCCGTCGACCGCGAGAAGCTCGGCGTCTACGGCGTGCACTTCCGCGTGGGCACCGACACCGCGTCCCGCCGCTGGCGCAGCGACGACCGCGAGAACATCTACTCGCTGTCGAAGGGCGTCTGCGCCCTCGCCGTGGGCATCGCGATCGACGAGGGTCTCATCTCCCTCGACTCCACGGTGGGCGACTGCCTCCCCGGGCTGGCCACCGGCACCGGGGCCGACCAGGTGACACTCCGCCAGCTGCTGTCGATGACGAGCGGCATCGACTTCCGCTGGTTCGGCCACCAGCCCGCGCCCTGGCCCGATCTCGCCGCCGAGATGCTGTCCCACCCGGTTGTCGCGGGCCGCTTCCAGTACTCCGATGCCAGCACCTACGTAGCCATGCGGATGCTCGGCTCCCGCGTCGGCGACGTGCGCGACTGGCTGCTGCCGCGCCTGTTCGAGCCGCTCGGCATCGACAACCCGCAATGGCACCGCTGCCCGCTCGGCTGGATCCTCGGCGGCACCGGCTTGGAACTCCGCACCGAGGAGATCGCCCGCATCGGCGACCTGCTGCTCGACCGCGGCCACTGGCAGGGCCGCCCCCTCGTCGACCCGACCTGGATCGACGAGATGCACACGTCGTTCATCGCCACCGGCAACCCCCCACCCATGGACCGCTACGCCCTCGCCACCTGGGCCGGCCCCGGCGACGCCTGGCGCCTCGAGGGCCGCTACGGCCAGTTCGTCATCGTGAACGGCGACTCGGTCACCACCATCACCGCCCACGAAGAAGACGCCGTCGACCGCATCGCCGCCCTCGCCGTCGAGTCGACCTCCTGAACCCGACTCCTCCCGCACATAGCGTCGGCCCGCTCGACAGTGCCGGCCCGCTCGGTAGTGTCGGCCCGTGCGCATAGTCGTCTCAGGAACCCACGCCAGCGGCAAGAGCACCCTGATCTCCGACTTCGCGCTGCGTCACCCCGGGTTCACCGTCCTCCCCGACCCGTTCGAGCTCGCCGACGAGGCCGGCGACGCCCCGAGCGCGGCGCTTTTCTCCGCCCAACTGCGCCTCTCCGCCGACCGCCTCACCGCCAGCGAGCCCAGCGACCCCCTCATCGCGGAACGCGGCCCTCTCGACTTCCTCGCCTACCTCCTCGCGCTGAGCGAGCTGAACGGCACCACCCTCGACGACGACGCCCTGGCCCGCGCGACGACCATGACAGCCGAGGCGCTGCAGACGATCGACGTGCTGGCCGTTCTCCCCCTCACCGCGACCGACCCCATCCACGTCGCAGCCGACGAGCACCTCGACCTCCCGCCGCCATGAACGACACCCTGCTCGACCTCCTCGACGACCCCGACCTGGTCGGCGACCACCTCGTCGTGGCCGAGATCACGGGCGACCCGGATGCGCGGCTCGCGGCGCTGGAGAGACTCGCCGACGAGGCACCGTAGGCAGCACATCTCGGCCGAGCGCCATGCGGAGGTCGCGAGTGTGCCCGGGTCGGGCTGACAGGATGTGACTCCCCACCGGCGCCCTCCAACCGGCGCTGGACGCGCCGGCCGGAGCCTCTGCGCGGCGTGAGCCCACGAGCGGGTTGCGCGTCCTGGCTGCCCGACAAATGAGGAGAGGGCCGCCCATTAGGGCGACCCTCTCCTCATTTGTCGGGCTGACAGGATTTGAACCTGCGACCCCTTGACCCCCAGTCAAGTGCGCTACCAAGCTGCGCCACAGCCCGTGGCATGTCGTTCGATTCCGGCGAGCGGCTCCGAACAACTTGTCTATAGTAGCGCCTTCTGGGAGGGGAAAGTGACACGAGCACGAGCGAACGACACGAGCCACCGAAGCGCCGACAGGAGAACACCGTCCACAAGTCACGCTCCCGTAACAGAACCCCCGAGCGGCCCGAAAACCGCGGAAGTACGTCGATGTGGATGCATAGAATCGACCGCAGAGACGCGCTGCGGGGATGACCCGGACGGCCCCCGCAGCGCTCTCACCCAAATTAGGTAGCCGAGTTTGGGACTGACAGTCCAAAACTCGGGTTTTCCCCGTGTTCGGCGTTGCATAATTGACCATGCCCGAGTCAACCGCCTTACCCGCAGTAGTATCCAGACGTCAGGGCGCGTCCGTCAACCTTGCCGAACCCCGAGCGGCGAGAACCCATGAAGCCTTGACGACCGCCTTGTTCGAGCTCCTCCGTGAGCACGATCTCACCGAGATCAGCATCTCCGAACTGTGCCGCACCGCCGGCGTTCACCGCACCACCTTCTACGGCCATTACGGCGACATCTTCGCCTTCGCCGCAGACTCCTTCGCGAGCATCCTCGACGAGATGTCGAACGGAGGCGACGAGCCCGAACTCGCCGCCGAACGCTCACCCAGCGAAGACGCCGCAGAAGAAAACAACCCCGCCCCCGACCTCACCGACCTCGACCACGCCCAACTCACCACCCGCGGCACGGATGCGGTGCGCCAAGCCTTCGAACACGTCGCCGAGAACCGCGCCGCCTACCGCATGATGTTCAACACCCGCGTCGACGCCGGCTTCCGCCGCGAGCTCTTCGTGCGCATGTTCCACCTCGCCTCCCTCACCATCGCCGCTTGGCGGAGCCAGGGCGGCACCTCCCCCGCCATCGACACCCCCACGGCCGCGGCGTTCATCGCGGGCGGCATGGTGGGCGTGCTCGAAGACTGGGCGAACAGCGACGACACCGACATCGAGGCCCGAACCTCGTCGGTTCTCCTCCTGTCCACCGCGTGGTGTGCCGTGCCCGACCTCTCCGATGCCGTGAAATAGAGGGGTGCCCCTCACCGAGACCGACGCGCCCGACGCGCCCGCCCCGACCCCCGCATTCGCTTCCCCTCTCGCCCTCGCGATCGACGTCGGCGGCACCAAGGTCGAATCGGCCCTGGTCGCCGCCGACGCCACCGTGCTCGCCGGCACCCGCCACCGCGCCCCCACCGGTGCCGGCAGCAGTGCCGACGAGATAGCGGATGCGGTGGGCCGCGTCATCGACGCCACCCTCGCCGCCACCCCACCCGGCTCCGTCATCGCGGGAGCGGGAATCGGATGCGCGGGGCCGATCTCCATCGAACGCGGCAGCGTCTCTCCGCTCAACCTGCACGCCTGGCGCGACTTCCCGCTCGCCGAGCTGGTGCGCGAGCGCTCGGGCCTCGATCACGTGGTGCTGCGGCTCGACGGCCTGTGCATCCTGCTCGCCGAGCTGTGGGCGGGCGCACTGCAGGGCAGCCGCAACGCGATGGGCCTGGTCGTGTCGACCGGCATCGGCGGCGGACTGCTGCTCGAGGGCAAGCTCATGGGCGGCCGCACCGGCAACGCCGGGCACGTGGGGCAGATCCAGCTGCACACCCGCGCGGCCGACAGCCACGGACTCGACCTCTCCGTCACCCTCGAGGGCATCGCCGCCGGCCCGAACATCGTGTCGTGGGCGCGTGAGCACGGCTTCGCCGGCACCTCAGGCGAAGAGCTCGGCGCCGCGGCCGCCGCCGGCGACCCGCTCGCCCGCGCGGCGATCGAGCGCTCGGCCCACGCCGTGGGCGAGGGCATCGCGAGCGTCTGCGCCCTGGTCGACCTCGAGGCCGTGGCCATCGGCGGCGGCTTCTCGAAGGTGTCGCCCGACTACATCGACCTCGTGCAGGCGGCCGTCGACGAGGTGGCCCCGCTCAGCACCATCCCGGGCGTGCGCGTTCTCCCGTCAGCCCTCTCGGGCGACGGCCCCCTCATCGGCGCCTCGGGCCTCGTCCACCACCCCCACTACCTCCCCTGACGCGGCCCGCGCCCGCACCCCGCCCTCACCGACAAAGCGCGAAGTGCCCCCTCCCACCCGGGAAGGGGGCACTTCGCGCACTCTCGACGCCGGGGCCGGGGCCGGGACCGGGCCCGCACCGCGCGACCCGCGCCCTACCGCTTGCGCTTCTCGCGCACCCGCATGTTCACCACGATCGGCGACCCCTCGAACCCGTAGATCTCGCGCAGGCGGCGCTGCACGTAGCGCCGGTACCCCGGGTCGAGGAACCCGGTGGTGAACAGCACGAAGGTCGGCGGCCGCGACGCGGCCTGCGTGCCGAACAGGATGCGCGGCTGCTTCCCACCCCGAACCGGGTGCGGGTGCGCCGCCGTGAGCTCGGCGAGGAACGCGTTGAACTTGCCCGTCGGAATGCGCGTGTCCCACGAGTCGAGCGCGAGTTCGAGCGCCGGCACGAGCTTCTCGAGGTGCCGCCCGGTGCGCGCCGAGATGTTCACCCGCGGCGCCCACGTCACGTGGTGCAGGTCTTGCTCGATCTCGCGCTCGAGGTAGCGGCGACGGTCGTCGTCGAGCAGGTCCCACTTGTTGAACGCGAGCACGAGCGCCCGCCCCGACTCGAGGACGAGGTCGATGATGCGCAGGTCTTGCGTCGAGATGGGCTCGGTGACGTCGAGCACCACCACGGCCACCTCGGCCTTCTCCAGAGCAGCGGATGTGCGCAGCGACGCGTAGAAATCGGCCCCCTGCTGCAGATGCACCCGCTTGCGGATTCCCGCGGTGTCGACGAAGGTCCACACCTTGCCGCCCAGCTCGATCTGCTCGTCGACGGGGTCGCGCGTGGTTCCGGCCATCTCGTTCACGACGACCCGCTCCTCGCCCGCCGCCTTGTTGAGCAGCGAGCTCTTGCCCACGTTCGGCCGCCCGAGGATGGCGACGCGCCGCGGCCCGCCCACCTCCTGCTTGGCGACTGCCGACACCTCGGGCATCTTCTCCATCACGAGGTCGAGCAGGTCGGCGACGCCGCGCCCGTGCAGCGCCGACACCGGGTGCGGCTCACCGAGCCCGAGCGACCAGAGAGCGGATGCCGCGGGCTCCTGCCGCACGTCGTCGACCTTGTTCGCCGCCAGGAACACGGGCCGCTTGGCCCGCCGCAGCAACTTCACCACGTGCTCGTCGGTCGCGGTGGCCCCCACGTTGGAGTCGACGACGAACAGCACCACGTCGGCGAGGTCGATGGCGACCTCCGCCTGCGCCGCGACCGCGGCGTTGATGCCCGCGGCATCCGGCTCCCACCCGCCGGTGTCGACGAGCGTGAACCGGCGCCCGGCCCACTCGGCTTTGTAGGCGACGCGGTCGCGGGTGACACCGGGGGTGTCTTCGACGACCGCTTCGCGTCGGCCCAGGATGCGGTTGACCAGCGCCGACTTGCCGACGTTCGGCCGCCCCACGATGGCGAGCACGGGGAGTGCGGGCAGGAAGAACTGCCCGTCGGGGTAGTCGTCGTTCAGCTCGAGCAGGTCGAGGTCGCCCTCGTCGAGCTCGTAGTCGTCGAGGCCGGCGCGCAGTGCGGCGGCCCTCTGCTCGGCGAGGTCGTCGTCGACCCCGTCGAGCCGCGACGCGAGGTCGTCGGCCTCGGCCTCGAACTCCTCGATCTCGACGTCGGCACCGGAGCCGCCGGAGTCGGCCCCGCCAGGCCCGTAGCCCGAGAGCTCGTCGTTCGGATTCTGCTTGTCCACCATGCGAGGTCCTCGCTGTCTGTCGGGCCCGCCCTAGTGGGAGCGGCCTGTTTCCGTGAGATCGATGCGGTCGTGCACGACCTCCACCACCCGTGCGACGGTCTGGTCGAAGTCGAGGTGGGTCGAGTCGACGGTGGTCACACCGTCGGCGGCGTTCATGAAGTCGACGACCCGCGAGTCCGCCTGGTCGCGAGACCGCAGCGCGGCGCCGACCTTCTCGGCCGACTCGCCCGTCAACTCCTTCGAACGCCTGGCCATTCTAGCCTCTTCACTGGCCGTGAGCAGGATGCGCACCGGAGCATCCGGAGCCACCACCGTCGTGATGTCACGCCCCTCCACCACCACGCCCGGGAACTCCGACGCGGCGACGATGGCCCTGAACCGCTCGTTCAGCCACACCCGCACCTCGGGCACCCGCGCCACGAGACTCACCACGGCGGTGACGCGCGGCTCGCGGATGGCGTCGGTCACCTCGGTCTCCCCCACCCGCACGAAGTAGTGCTCGGGGTCGGTGCCGATGCGGAAGTCGAAGTCGTCGAGAGCGGCGATGACGACGGATGCGTCCTCCGCGTGGACCTGCCGCTCCAGCAGACTCCAGGCGAGCGCCCGGTACGAGGCACCGGTGTCGAGGTACCCGAAGCCGAGCTCCCGCGCCGCGGCCTTGCTCACGCTCGACTTGCCGCTGCCCGCGGGCCCGTCGACCGCCACCGTCACGGGCTCCCGCCCGCTCGCGCCGTTCGCTCCGCTCACTCCGCTCGCACCCTCGTCCACCCGCACTTCTCCCACCCTCCCGCTGACCTCCGCCATCTCCGCCTCACTCATCCCCACGTCGGGAGAACTCCATACCCGTCGTCGCCGCAGCCGCTCATCCCGCGATCCTCCACCCGCGCGCGGCGAGCGCCTCCGTCAGCCGCTCCAGCACCTCGGGCAGCACCGAGATCTCGGCGAGACCCACCTGCGCCCCCGGTGAGTGCTCGAGCCGCAGGTCTTCGAGGTTCACGCCCTCCTCGCCCACCTCGGCGAACAACCGTGCGAGCTCCCCGGGCTTGTCGTCGACCATGACGACGAGCGAGGCGTACTTCTTGTCCTGCCCGTGCTTCCCCGGTATCCGGGCCACCCCGGCGTTCCCCGCCGCGAGCCCTTCGGCGATGCCCCGCCGAGCCCCCGGCGCCGCCGGGTCGGCGAGCGCCTCGATGAACCGGTCGAGATCGTCGCGGAACGCCGTCAGCTGCGACACCACGAGCGGCGCGTTCGCCCCGAGGATCTGCACCCACAGCTCGGGGTCGCTCGCCGCGATGCGCGTCACGTCGCGCAGCCCCTGCCCCGCGAGGTTGACGGCCGAGTCGGGTGCCGCGATGAGCCGCTGCGCGAGCACCGACGACACCACCTGCGGCACGTGCGAGACAAGCGCCACACCGGCGTCGTGGTCGGCGGCGGTCATCTCGACGAGGGTCGCCCCGAGGTCGAGGATGAGGTCGTCGACCGCGGCCGCCGTCTGGTACGAGATGGCAGGATGCCCGGCCACCACCCACGGGCGACCCACGAACAGATCAGCGCGGCCCGACATCGGCCCGCCCTTCTCCCGCCCGGCGAGCGGATGCGACCCCACGTACCGGGTGAGGTCCCCCCCGGCCTCGGCCACCGCATCCAGGATCGGCTGCTTCACGCTCGCCACATCGGTGACGACCGCACGCGGGTACGCCGACAGCTCGCGCACGATGACCGAGGCCGTCACGTCGGGCGGCACGCACACCACGATGAGCTGCGGCTCGTCGCCGTCGGTCGCCCGGCGCCCCGCTCCGTAGTCGATGGCGATGCTCACGTTGGTGGGTGACGCATCCGACAGGATCACGTCGACCCCGCGCGCCCGCAGCCCGAGCGCGATGCTGGTGCCCAGCAACCCCACCCCGACCACCCTCACGGGCCCCGTCAACCGGCTCTCCACCACGACTACTTCCTTCTCTTGTTCTTCGCGGGCCGGTCACCCGGCGCCGTGCTCCCCGCAGCGTCCCGCCCGGTTCCCGGCACAGTGCCTGGCGCCGTGCTCCCCGCAGCATCATGCCCGGCATCCGCAGCACTACCGTGCCCGGCATCCGCAGCGCCCTCCTGCCCGGCACCCGCCGCGCCCTCCGCCCCCGCGTCCCGCGACAGCGTCAGCAGCGCCCCCACCTCGGCCCGCGTCAGCTCCCGCATCCCGCCCGCCTTCAGCGTGCCGAGGTTGAGCGGCCCGAATGACCGCCGCACGAGCTCGACGACCGGGTGCCCCACCTCCGCGAGCATCCGCCTCACGATCCGGTTCCGCCCCGAGTGCAGCGTCAGCTCCACGAGCGAGGTCGCCCGCTCGACGTCGAGCAGCCGCGCCTTGTCGGCGGCGATCGGCCCATCGTCGAGTGTCACGCCCGCGGTCAGCCGCGCCACGGTCTGCGGCGTCACCCGCCCCTCCACTTTGGCGATGTACGTCTTCATCACCCCGAACGACGGATGCGCCAGCACGTGCGCGAGGTCGCCGTCGTTGGTGAGGATGAGCAGCCCGCTGGTCTCGGCGTCGAGCCGCCCCACGTTGAACAACCGCTCCTCGAACGAGTCGGTGAAGCGCCGCAGATCGGGCCGGCCGCGCTCGTCGGAGAGCGAGCTCACCACCCCCACCGGCTTGTTGAGCATCACGTAGCGCTTCGCGGGGTCGAGCTGCACGGCCACCCCGTCGACGGCCACGAGGTCGACCGCGGGATCGATCCGCCGCCCGAGCTCGGTGACGATCTCGCCGTTCACCTCGACCCACCCGGCCTCGATCATCTGCTCCGACACACGCCGCGACGCCACCCCGGCCGCGGCCATCACCTTCTGCAGCCGCACGCCCTCGGGCGCCTCGGCGTCGTTCCACGGCGGAATCTCGAACGGGGTCATCGCACCTGTCCTGTCTCATCGAAGCCTTCGCTGCCGTCGTCGAGCAGCGGCGAGATGCGGGGCAGCTCGTCGAGGGAGTTGATGCCGAGCTGGGTCAGCAGCAGATCGGTCGTGCCGTAGAGGATCGCCCCGGTCTCGGCCTGCGTCGACACCTCGGTGATGAGCCCGCGGCTGAGCAGCGTGCGCACCACCGAGTCGACGTTGACGGCACGGATGCTCGCCACGGCTCCCCGGGAGATGGGCTGCTTGTACGCGATCACCGAGAGCGTCTCGAGCGCCGCCTGCGAGAGCCGTGACGGGTTCTGCGTGGTCACGAAGTCGCGCACCAGCTCGTCCCAGTCGGCGCGCACGTAGATGCGCCAGCCGCCCGCCACCTCGCGCAGCTCGAAGCCGCGTCGCACGCTGCCGGGCGCGACACCGTCGTAGTCGTCGACGAGTCGCTCGATGGCCTGCCGCACCACGGCGACGGGCCGCCCCACCGCGGTGGCCAGCGCCACGAGCCCCTGCGGCTCGTCGGCGACCATGAAGATCGCCTCCAGCGCCCGGTCGACGTCGACCGTCTGCGGCGCAGTCCCGGTGTCGGCGGCGGGCGCCTCCACGACCGTCTCGCTCTCAGCTGTCATAGTCCGCCCCCAGGTTGGCCAGGTTCTCCTCGCTCCAGTTCTCCGCCGTCCAGGTGAGCGTGAGATCGCCGAGCGGCTCCAGCTGCTCGAACGAGATCGACGCGTGCCGGTACAGCTCGAGCACGGCGAGGAACCGCGCGATCACCACACCCTTCTCGACGATCCCCGCGATCAGCTCCCGGAACGACACCGGCCCACCCCGCCGCAGCACCGCCACGACGTGCGCCGCCTGCTCCCGGATGCTCACCAGCGGCGCGTGCAGATGCTCGAGCCCCACCACGGGCAGCTCGCGCGGCGTCATCGCCACCACGGCGAGCGCGGCGAAGTCGTCGGCCGAGAGCGTCCACACCAGCTCGGGCGTCTGCTGCCGGAACTTCTCCTCCAGCCGCACCACACGAGGCCACCGCGTGGCCTCCTGTTCGAACTTCTCCGCCAGCCACGCCGACACCACCTTGAACGCCCGGTACTGCAACAGGCGCGCGAACAGCAGGTCGCGCGCCTCGAGCAGCGCCACGTCTTCGGCGTCGACGAGCTCGCCCTGGGGCAGCAGCCCCACGATCTTCAGGTCGAGCAGCGTCGCCGCCACCACCAGGAACTCGGATGCGCGGTCGAGCTCCTCCGCCGAGTCCAGCCCCTTGAGGTAGCCGATGAACTCGTCGGTCACCCGGCTGAGCGACACCTCGGTGATGTCGAGCTCGTGCTTGGTGATCAGCGAGAGCAGCAGGTCGAACGGCCCCTCGAAGTTGTCGAGGCTGAGCGAGAAGCCGGGCGTCGCCTCGGGAACCGCCGCCTCCGAGAGCCCGGCAGCGGCATCCGTCTGCACAGACACCGACGTGCCCGCCGGCCCGCCCGCCACGCGGGGCTCAGGCGATCGCGCCACGCGCGACGAGCTCCCTGGCCAGCTGCTTGTACGCCTTGGCGGAGTTGTGCTCCGGCGCGAACTGGGTGATGGGCTTGCCCGCCACCGTCGCATCCGGGAACTTCACCGTGCGCCCGATCACCGTCTCGAACACCTTGTCGCCGAAGGTCTCGACCACCCGCTCGAGCACCTCGCGCGAGTGCAGGGTG
Source organism: Herbiconiux sp. SALV-R1 (assembly GCF_013113715.1). Classification (GTDB taxonomy): domain Bacteria; phylum Actinomycetota; class Actinomycetes; order Actinomycetales; family Microbacteriaceae; genus Herbiconiux. The sequence goes on along the minus strand of NZ_CP053344.1, from coordinate 1,041,759 downwards.
CGCGGGTCGTACATGGTGGCGAGGATGCCGTCGAGCACGAGCGCCGGGTTCAGCCGGTCGCGCACCTTGTCGATGGTCTCGACGAGCAGCGCCACACCGCGCAGCGCGAAGTACTCGCACTCGAGCGGGATGAGCACGCCGTGGCTCGCGGTGAGCGCGTTCACGGTGAGGAGGCCGAGCGAGGGCTGGCAGTCGATGAGGATGACGTCGTACCGGTCGCTCACCTTGCGCAGCACCCGCGCCAGGATCGACTCTCGCGCCACCTCGCTCACGAGGTGCACCTCGGCCGCGGAGAGGTCGATGTTCGCCGGGATGATGTCGAGCCCGGGAACGCTCGTGGGCTGGATGGCCTCGAGCGGGTCTTTGACGTTGCCGATCAGCAGGTCGTAAATGGTGATGGCGTCGTGCGTCTGCACCCCGAGCCCCGCCGACAGGGCGCCCTGCGGGTCGAAGTCGATGGCGAGCACGCGCCGGCCGTACTCGGCGAGCGCCGCCCCCACGTTCACCGAGGTGGTGGTCTTACCCACCCCACCCTTCTGGTTGCAGAGCGAGATGATGCGGGCGGGCCCGTGCGAGGGCAGGGGCGCGGGCACCGGGAACTCCGTGACGGGTCGGCCGGTCGGCCCGAGCTTCGCCACCTCGATGCCGTCGAGCTCGGAATCCGCGGTCTTGGCCGTTCTCGTGTTCCTCGGCACCGACGTCACTCCTGTTCCTGGCCGCCATCCCGGCGGGCCTGATCGATTCTAACGGGCGGCGCGCATCCTGGTCTCGTGCCTCACCGGGCTCGCGGATGCGCGGTGAGATACATGTCGATGAGCGTGTCGGCGGTGAGCTGGGTGTAGAGCTGGGTGGTGGCGACGGAGGAGTGGCCGAGGAGGTCTTGCACGACCCGCACGTCGGCCCCGCCCTGCAGCAGGTGGGTGGCGAAGGAGTGCCGGAAGGTGTGCGGCGAGATGTGCACCTCGAGCCCGGCGCGCTCGGCGGCGGACTGGATGACGAGCCACGCGCCCTGTCTGCTCAGCCGCTGGCCCCGGATGCCCAGGAAGAGCGCCGGCGTCGCGGCTCCCCGCTTCGACAGCTCGGGCCGTACGCGCACGAGGTAGCTGTCGAGGGCGGCGCGGGCGTAGCTGCCGACGGGCACGATGCGCTGCTTGCTGCCCTTGCCGGTGACCCGCACCATGTCTCCGTCGTGCACGTCGTCGACGTTCAGCCCCACCAGCTCGGAGATGCGGGCGCCGCTGGCGTAGAGCAGCTCGAGCAGCGCACGGTCGCGCAGCGACACGAGGTCGTCGCCGGCCGTGGCGCTCAGCAGCCGCTCCATCTGGTCGATGGTGATGGCCTTGGGCAGTCGCAGCCCGAGTTTCGGCGGCTTGACCTCGCGCGCGACGTCGGCGGCGACGGCGCCCTCCTCGGCGAGGTGCCGGTGGAACCCGCGCACGCTCGACAGGATGCGCGCCACCGACGCCGCACTCATCACCCCGCCGTCACCCGTGCGCAACGACTGGGTGAACGCGGCGATGTCGGCCTCAGTCACCTCCCCGAGCTCGTCGACCCCTGCCCCCGCCAGCCACCCCGTGTACCGCGCGAGATCGCGCCGGTACGCGGCGACCGTGTTCTCCGACAACCCCCGCTCGACGGTCACGTGTCGCAGAAAGCCCTGCACCGCACGTTCGACCCCCGCCGCCACGGGCCTCCCTGCGCCCGACAGCGCGACCGCGACCGCGCCTGCGCCCGCGCCCGGGCCCGCAGGAGCGCCGCGCGGCGGCTCGAGTGGAGAACTCCGCGCGTCCACGCGTTCAGCCCCCCTGGCGCTCCGGCCAGGCGGCGTCGGCGGGCCGCAGGGTGCCCCAGCCGCGGGCGCGGGAGGCCTGCGCGGCGAGCGCCCCGATCACGAGCGACGGGTTCTGCACCCGGCTCGCCAGCACGGCGTCGACGAGCTCGTCTAGTCCCACCCAGCGCTGCTCCATGTCGGCCTCCTCGCCCTCGCGCTCGAAGGTCGAGCCGGCCGGCCGCAGCCCGCGCGCCAGGTAGATGCGAATCGCCTCGTTGTTGCCGCCGGGCGTGGTGAGGTAGTCGATCAGCACGTGCCACTCGTCGGCCTCGAGGTCGACCTCCTCGGCGAGTTCGCGCTGCGCCGCGGCGAGCGCCGGCTCCCCGCCCACGTCGAGCAGCCCCGCGGGCGGCTCCCACTCGCGTCGCCGCACCGGGTGCCGGTACTGCTTGATGAGCAGCACCCGGTCGTCGTCGTCGAGCGCGAACACGGCGACGGCGCCCGGGTGGTCGACGAAGTCGCGCCGCAGCGTGCCGTCGCCGTAGGCGAAGGTCTCGCGCCGCACGTCCCAGATGTACCCGTCGAACACCACCTCGCTCGACGTCGCCTCGACCGGCGCCACCTCGTCGGCGAGCAGGCCCCGCTCGCCCACCCCGCCCGGCTCGTCCACCCCGCCCGACTCAGGCATCCGCATCCTGCACCGCGAACAGCCGGCTCGCCTCCTGGCGCTCGAGGGCAGCGCCCACGAGCCCCTTGAACAGCGGATGCGGGCGCGACGGCCGCGACCGCAGCTCCGGATGCGCCTGGGTCGCGATGTAGTACGGGTGCACGTCGCGCGGCAGCTCGACGTACTCCACGAGGTGCCCGTTGGGCGACAGCCCCGAGAACCACAGTCCCGACTCGGCGATCTGGTCGCGGTAGGCGTTGTTGACCTCGTAGCGGTGGCGGTGGCGCTCCGACACGCTCGACGCCCCGTACACCTCTTCCGCGATCGATCCGGAGGCGAGCGATGCCTCGTAGAGACCCAGACGCATCGTGCCGCCGAGGTCTCCCCCGGCGATGATGTCGACCTGCTCGGCCATGGTCGCGATGACGGGGAACTCGGTGTCGGGGTCGAACTCGCTCGACGACGCGCCGGGCAGCCCGGTGACGTGCCGCGCGTACTCGATCACCATGCACTGGAGGCCGAGGCACAGCCCGAGCGTGGGGATGCCGTTCTCGCGCGCGAACTGCAGCGCCCCGAGCTTGCCCTCGATGCCGCGCACGCCGAAGCCGCCGGGCACGCAGATGCCGTCGACGTCCGACAGCTCGCGCGCCGCACCCTCGGGCGTCTCGCAGTTGTCCGACGGGATCCACTTGATCTTCACCTTGGCCCGGTGCGCGAAGCCGCCGGCCCGCAGCGCCTCGGTCACCGAGAGGTAGGCGTCGGGCAGGTCGATGTACTTGCCCACGAGTCCGATGGTGACGTCGTGCTTGGGCTCGTGCACCGCATCCAGAATCGGCTGCCACCGCGCCCAGTCGACGTCGCCGGTGGAGTCGCCGAGGTCGAGGTGGTCGACGATGTAGGCGTCGAGACCCTGCGAGTGCAGCATGGTCGGGATGTCGTAGATCGACGGCACGTCGACGGCGTTCACGACCGCGGCTTCGTCGACGTCGCACATGAGCGCGATCTTGCGCTTGTTGCTCTCGGAGACGGGGCGGTCGCTGCGCAGCACCAGCGCATCCGGCTGGATGCCGATGGAGCGCAGGGCCGCCACCGAGTGCTGGGTCGGCTTCGTCTTCTGCTCGCCCGAGGCGTTCATGAAGGGCACCAGCGAGACGTGCACGAAGAACACGTTCTTGCGGCCGAGCTCGTGCCGCACCTGGCGGGCCGACTCGATGAACGGCTGCGACTCGATGTCGCCGACCGTGCCGCCGATCTCGGTGATGATCACGTCAGGCCGAGACGCGTCATGCGCCTGCAGCCGCATGCGCCGCTTGATCTCGTCGGTGATGTGCGGAATGACCTGCACCGTGTCGCCGAGGTACTCGCCGCGCCGCTCCTTGGCGATGACGCTCGAGTAGATCTGCCCCGTGGTGACGTTCGCCGCCTGGTTGAGGTCGATGCCGAGGAAGCGCTCGTAGTGCCCGATGTCGAGGTCGGTCTCGGCCCCGTCGTCGGTCACGAACACCTCGCCGTGCTGGAACGGGTTCATCGTTCCCGGGTCGACGTTGAGGTAGGGGTCGAGCTTCTGCATCACGACGCGGAGCCCGCGTGCGGTGAGCAGATTGCCCAGGCTGGCCGCTGTAAGGCCTTTGCCGAGTGAGGAGACGACACCCCCTGTGACGAAGATGTGCTTCGTCAGTTTCGTCTCGTTCGTACGTTCCGCGTCATGAGCTTCATCCACGGAGTTCCATCCTAACAGTGCTCTCGTCGGCCTGGTCGTCGTCACTCGCATCCGTGTCGCCGGGCGCGTCGATGAGCACAGCGGATGCTGCGTCCTCCGCCTCCACGGCGGCGCCGCCGTCGCCCGGCCATCGCGCCGACCGCTGCAGCACCTCGACGACGAGCAGCAGCAGCACCGCCGCCACGGCCGTCCACACGATCTGGCCGGTCGAGAGCGGACGCACGAACACGATGATCGCGGCGGCGATCACCCCGATCAGCACCTGTACGAGCACTCGCTGCCGGCCGAGGAACCGCCCGAACGCACCCGTCGAGATGCCCCGCCGGTCGCCGACCCGCCGCAGCCTCCCGACACCCTCGCCGAACGCCGATCGCAGTGCGGGCGCGGGCCGCCACGGTCCGAGCACCCAGCAGATGACCATGACCGTGAAGCCGAGCGTCGCGACCGCGGCGATCGACGCGGCGATGAGCGAGGTCACCCCGTCGTACACCGCCGACACCGCGGGGCCCGGAACGTACTGCGCCGTCGACGCGATCGCCACGATGTTCCCGACGCGCAGCGCGACACCGAGCAGCACCATCACCACCCCGAGCGCGAGGCCGGTCGCGAACAGGGTCACGACGCGGCGCTTCGCGATCGCCACCCCCGCGGCGAGGAAGAGCAGCGCGACGACGGGCAGCCACTGCCCCACGCCGACGGCGAGCCCGTAGAGCAGCGTGAGCTGGCTGAGGCTCGCTGACTGCGTCACCACGATCCCGATGTCGACGCTCGGGATGGCCTCGGCGAAGCCCAGCCCCTGCGCCACCATCGCCCCCTTCACGGCGTCGATGATCGGCCCGAGCTGAATGCTCAACTCCCCCGTCGACGATATCGACAGCGCGCTGCCGGGGTCGTTCGTCAGCGCCGCGACGAGCTGCTGATGGCTGATGCGCAGCGTCTGCTGCCAGATGGTCTCGAACGCCTCCGAGTCGACGACGTTCGTCACGATGGTGGTCGCCAGCGTGCGCAGCCCGAGCGCGGCGGGTGTCTGCAGGGCCTGAAGAGCAGCGGATGCGCGGGGCGGCAACCCCAATTGGTCGACGGCCTCGAACACCTCGCGGGTCGACTGCTCGAAGTCGACCTGCTCGTCGACCACCGTCATCACCTGGTCGACGAGGAACGCCTTGACCGCCGGGTCGTGCGCCAGCGGACCGAAGGTCGCCACGAAACGGTCGGTGTCGACGAGCTGGCCTTGGGCCCAGTTGCCCACGAGCGCGACGGGTGCGAGCAGCAGCCCGATGACGACGAGCACGACGGAGGCGACGGTGCGCCCGCGCTGCCGGCGTCGGCGGGGCGCTGTCTCGGAAGACGGAGCGGCCGGAGCGGCGAGCACCGCGTCCGCACGCTCAGCTGCCGACCGGGCCTCCTCGCGCAGCAGCTCGTTCTCGGTCTGCAGACGCTGCACCAACTCCTGGAGCTGGCCGTTCGTGAGTCGCGCCATCGTCCACCCTCCACCCCGGGGCCGGAAGCCGACGCTTCTCAGCTGGCTATCAGTGTGGCACAGCGAGCGCCTGCGCCGTCTCGAGCAGTTCGGCGGCGTGGGCGAGCCCCGACTCCGAGTCGGGCAGGCCTGAGAGCAGGCGCGCCATCTCGGCGAGGCGTTCGTCTCCGTCGAGCGGAACGATGTTGCTGGCCGTCACCGGTGCGTCGAGGTCTTTCTCGATGCGGAGGTGGTTCGTGGCGAAGGCCGCGACCTGGGCGAGGTGCGTCACGACGATCACCTGCGAGGTGCGGGCGAGGGCGGCGAGCCGTCGCCCGATCTCGATGGCCGACGCCCCGCCGACCCCGGAGTCGACCTCGTCGAAGACGAAGGTCGGAACCGGGTCGGCAGCGGCAAGCACCACCTCGATGGCGAGCATGACGCGCGAGAGCTCACCGCCCGAGGCGCCTTTGTTGAGGGGCCGCGGCTCGCTACCCTCGTGCGGCCGCAGCAGGAACTGCACCACGTCGCCTCCCGAACTCGCGAGCTCCTCACGAGGAAGCACCTCGACGACGAAGCGGGCGTTCGGCATGGCGAGGGCGGCGAGTTCGCGGGTGACCTGCTCGGCGAGCGCCTCCCCTGCCGTGCGCCGCAGCGCGGTGAGGCGCTCGGCGAGCCGCCCGAGCTCGGTGACCTCGTCGTCGACCAGTGCGGTGAGCTGGTCGATGCGGTCGGAGTCGGAGTCGAGTTCGAGCAGCCGCGGTTCGGCGTCGGCGGCGAAGGCGATCACGTCGTCGAGCTCAGGCCCGTACTTGCGGGTGAGGGCTCCGAGGTCGGCCCGGCGCTCCTGCACCCGGTCGAGCTCGCCCACCTCGTCGGTCTCGAGGGTCGCCGCGTAGCTCGCCAGCTGGGTCGAGAGGTCGGAGACGAGGAAGCTGGCCTCGGCGAGCGCCGACACGATCGGCGCGAGCGCCTGGTCGTGGTGGGCGACGCGCTCGAGGCTGCGCCGTGCGGAGTCGATGAGCCCGACCGTGTCGGGCCCCTCGCCGCTCTCGCTCGAGATCGACTCCTTGGCCTCGGCGGCGGCGAGCCGCAGGTCTTCGAGGTTCGTGAGCCGGCCGGCGAGGTCGGCGAGCTCGGCGTCTTCGCCGGCGACCGGTGCCACGGCGGCGATCTCGTCGATGGCGGCCCGCAACTGCTCAGCCTCGCGCAGGCGTGCGCTGCGCTCGCTCACGAGCGCCTCGATCTCGGCGGTGTGCCCCTGCCACGACGAGAACAGGGTGCGGTACTCCGCGAGCAGCTCGGCGAGCTCGCGCCCGCCGTAGCTGTCGAGCGCGCTGCGCTGGGCCGACTGGCTCTTCAGGCGCAGCTGGTCGCTCTGGCCGTGCACGACGACGAGCGCGTCGCCGAGCTCGGAGAGCACGCTGATGGGCGCCGAGCGCCCGCCGACCACGGCGCGGCCGCGCCCCTCGGCCGACACCGACCGCGACAGGATGACCTCGGCCGGGCCCTCAGCGACCTGGTCGTCGACGTCTCCCCCGGCTTCGCGCACCCGCTCGGCCACGACGCCGTCGCGCGGCACCAGGATGCGCCCTTCGATCCACGCCTGAGCCGCTCCGCTGCGCACGGCGCCGGAGTCCGACCGCTCACCGAACAGCAGCCCGAGCGCCGACACCACCATGGTCTTGCCGGCCCCGGTCTCACCGGTGACCGCGGTGAAGCCAGGGCCGAGCGGCAGAACCGCCTCGCCGATCACACCGAGGTCTCTGATGGAGAGTTCTTCAATCACTGTCGATGGGCCCTCTCCACCCGTTCACGGGCAGGTTGAACTTGCGCACCAGCCGGTCGGTGAAGGGTGCCTGGTGCAGGCGGGCGAGCTTCACGGGCACGGGCGACCTCCTCACCACGACACGCGCGCGCTTCGGCAAGTCCCACATGCGGCGGCCGTCGCTCCACAGCACGGCGCCGCCCTGGGTGCGGTCGAGCACCTCGACGGCGAGCGCCGAGTCGGGGCCCACCACGAGCGGGCGCGCGAACAGGGCGTGGGGGCTGAGCGGCACCATCAGCAAGGCGTCGAGGCTCGGCCAGACCACGGGGCCACCCGCCGAGAAGGAGTACGCGGTGGAACCCGTCGGGGTCGACATCACCACGCCGTCGCAGCCGAAGCTCGACAGTGGTCGCCCGTCGACCTCGACGACGACCTCGAGCATCCGCTCCCGGCTCGCCTTCTCGACCGTCGCCTCGTTGAGCGCCCAGGTCTCGTAGACGACCTCCTCGCCCACCTTCACGCGCACCGAGAGCGTCATGCGCTCCTCGACCTCGTAGTCGCGGGCCAGCGCGCGGTTGACCGTCTCGGTGAGGTCTTCGCGGTCGCTCTCGGCGAGGAAGCCCACGTGCCCCAGGTTCACCCCGAGCAGCGGAACGGCCGAACCGCGCACCACCTCCGCGGCACGCAGGATAGTGCCGTCGCCGCCCAGCACGATGACGAGTTCGAGGTCGTGCACCGAGACCCCGCGGCCGAGGGTGAACACCTCGCCGAGCTCGCTCAGCACCGCCGCGTCGTCGTCGGAGTCGAACGGCGCGAGCACCGGCCGAACCCCTGCGGCCCGCAGCTGCCGGCACACGCTCTCGGCCGCCTCCACCGAGTCTCGGCGGCCGGTGTGCAGCACCACGAGCATGTATCGCTCAGCTGACACGCTCATGCTCCTGTCATCTCCGTCACTCGCTCCAACCATTCTGTCGGATGCGTTCCCACCCGCCGGTCGAGCCAGACGAGGTATTCAAGATTGCCCGCATTTCCCGCGATCGGCGAGCGGATGAGACCGGCTGTGGACAACCCGAGGTCGAAGGCCGCCCAGAGAACAGAGGCCACGGCGTCGGCGCGCAGCGCCGGGTCTCGCACGATGCCCTCCTTCACGCCCGTACGCCCGACCTCGAACTGTGGTTTGACGAGCAGCACGAAGTCGGCTTCGGGCGTGGCGACGGCCTTGAGCGCCGGCAGCACGAGAGCGAGCGGAATGAACGAGAGATCGGCGACCACGAGCTCCGGCGCCTCCTGCACACCGGAGGCGCCGGCGAGCGTCTCCGGGGTGGCGTAGCGGAGGTTGAACCCCTCGACCTGCACCACGCGCTCATCGCGCGCCACGATGGGGTCGAGTTGCCCGTGGCCCACGTCGGCGGCGATCACCTGCCGCGCCCCGCGCTCGAGGAGCACCTGGGTGAACCCGCCGGTCGACGCGCCGGCGTCGAGTGCGAGCCGCCCGTCGACCCGCACGCCGTCGAAGGCGTCGAGTGCGGCGATGAGCTTGTTGGCGCCGCGGCTGACGTAGCGGTCGACCGCGTCGACCGAGACCAGCTGACCCTCGCGCACCGGGAACGACGCCTTCACCACGGGTTCACCGTCGACGCGCACGTAGCCGTTGGCGATCAGTCGTGCCGCATGGGTGCGCGATCGCGCGAGCCCGAGCGCGGCGACCGCTGCATCGAGACGTGCTTCAGGCATGGGCTCCCTGATCACCCGGCACCGTGGCCGCAGCCGCGGAGTCGCCGCCCTCGAGCCGTCTGGTCAGCTCGTCGTGAACCTGCGCGTAGGCCTCGGCCCTGTGCTCGAGCGGCTGCTCCTCGATCACCCGCAACCGCGGAAGGAGGGCGTCGTCGTGGTCGTCGTGGTTCACGATTCCAGCGTACCCCGCGCATCCGACAGCCGACCCGGCCGTGCGGCGCTCGCGGCGCTAGGCGTAGATCTCGGGTGCGACGTCGAGGGCATGGATCGACAGACCCGAGTTCCAGATCGCCGCGGCTCCCGCACGCACCAGGTCGGTCGCCGAGTCGCCCGCTTTCACCACGCGCACGACGTGGCCCTGCATCCGCACCACGGATGCGCCGACACGGGTCTCGCTGCCGTCTTTCGACACGATGGTGGCCGGGTAGGGGTCGAACAGCTGCCTGAGGTCGTCGACGATGAAGTCGGGGCGCTGTCCCTTGGGGGCCGCGAGCAGCTGCTTCGCCCGATCGATGCCGGTCAGCACGTGGATGGCGCGGAGCCCCGCCCGCTTGGCACCCATGGTGTCGGTGTCGAGGCGGTCGCCGATGAAGGCGGCGTTCGAGGCACCGAAGCGGTCTTTGGCGACCTCGAAGATGGGGGTCTCGGGCTTTCCGGCCACGACGGGCAGGCGGCCGACCGCGGTGTGCACGGCCGACACGAGGGTGCCGTTGCCGGGGGCGATGCCGCGAGCGACGGGGATGGTCCAGTCGGTGTTGGTGGCGACCCAGTGCACGGCGGGGTCGTGGAGGGCGAAGCTCGCCTCGGCGAGCTGCGTCCACCCCACCTCGGGCGCGAAGCCCTGCACGACGGCGGCAGGTCGGTCGTCGACCGAGCGGGTGACGACGAACCCGGCCTTCTCCACCTCGGAGACGAGACCGACACCACCCACCACGAGCACGGTCGCGCCCGGGTCGATGAGGGTCGCCATGAGTCGCATCGCCGCCTGGGGCGAGGTGACGACGTCGTGCGGGGCCACCTGCAGACCGAAGCTCGACAGGTGCTCGGCGACCTGCGAATCCGTGCGTGAGGCGTTGTTGGTGATGTATCCGACGCGCAGGCCCTCCGAGCTCACCCGGAGCAGCGAGTCGACCGCGTGCGGAATGGGGTCGGGGCCCTGGTAGACGACTCCGTCGAGATCGGCGAGCACGGCGTCGACGCCCTCGAGCGGCGTCGGATTCTGCCCGTCAGTCTTCTTCGTGAACAGCCCCATTGTCCTCTTCCTCGTCGAACACCTCGATGACGTCGTCGTCGCCACCGTTCACTGCCTCGTCGGCAATGCGGGCGCGTGTGCGCCAGGCCGCCGACTCCTCCTCACGTCCGAGTTCTTCGAGCACCTCGGCGTAGGCGTCGAACAGCTCCGCGCTGTACGAGAAGGCCACGTCGGGCCTCAGCTGCGGAATCTCGAGCTCGGTGAGCGCGGCCTCGGTCTGCCCGAGGTCGAGACGGGCGCCCGACATAGCGATGGCGACGGCGACCTGAGCCGGCACCGACAGGGTCGAGCGATCGATCGCCCGCCCCTCCTCGAGGCCACGCTCGGGGCGACCCATGCCGCGCTCGCTGTCGATCATGAGGGCGAGCTGCTCGTTGGAGCCCGAGATGCGCCGGTAGGTGCGGAGCTCGCGGAGGGCAAGAGCGTAGTCGCCGGTCGCGTAGGCCGTGATGGCGAGCGTCTCGCGCACCACTCCGATGCGGCCGGCCCGGCGCGAGGCCGAGATGGCGTGCTGGTGCGCAGCCTCGGGGTCGGACTCGATGAGTCGGCCCGCCATCACGAGGTGACGAGCGACGTCTTCGGCGTTCTCCTTGTTGAGCGTCTTGAGCTCGTTGCGTGCCACCTTGTCGAGGTCACGCGGAGTCACGTCGTCGGGGATCAGCGGATCGTCATGACGATTGCGCACCATGCGCAGCTCACGGGCCCGCAGCTCCTCTTCGGTCAGCTGCGGCCGCTCGAACCGCGACGCATCCCGGTCACCACGAGCCGGCTTCCCGTCCTTCGTCCAGAGCCTCCGCTCCCCCGACCCTCCGCGACCCTCGCCGCGCGACCGATCGTCGCGCTGCGGCCGTCCATCACGCTGGGGCCGATCGTCGCGCTGCGGCCGTCCATCACGCTGGGGCCGTCCGTCCCGCGAAGGGCGCCCCTCACGAGGCGTGTACCCGTCGCGCTGCGGGCGACCGTCGCGGGAAGGGCGACCCTCACGAGGCGCGTAGCCGTCGCGCTGCGGGCGAGAGCCGCGGCCCTGGCCCTCATCGCGGCGACCGCCCGAACCCTGATCGGGGCGGGAGCTCGCGTCGCGGCGCGGCGTGAAGGGGCGCTTGTCGGAGTTCGATCGCGCGGGTCGATTCCCGTGAGGTCGCGAGGGCTGGGAGGCCCGACGGTCACCTCGCTCAGAACGACGCTTCTCATCATCGGCATCAGTCACGACAGAACTCCTCAAGATCTCATTCGGCAGCCTGCTAGCTTCTCGGACTTAACGCAAAATGGCCACCCGAGAAATCGGGTGGCCATCTTACAAAGAAGTCCGGCGGTGTCCTACTCTCCCACAAGGTCCCCCTTGCAGTACCATCGGCGCTGAGAGTCTTAGCTTCCGGGTTCGGAATGTGACCGGGCGTTTCCCTCTCGCTATGGCCGCCGAAACACTATTGATGTATAGGTTTCAACAGTCCAACACGGTGTGTGTTGGTGTTGGGTTCTCGACCGTACATCGGGAACCACAAAGTAGACGCGAGCATCAGGCCCCACATGCCAGCCTTACAACATGCATGTGAGTAGTGATTATCAAGTTATCGGCTTATTAGTACAGGTCAGCTCCACGAGTCTTTCGTCCTCGCTTCCACATCCTGCCTATCAACCCAGTAGTCTAGCTGGGAGCCTCTCACCCGTAAGGGTATGGAAATCTCATCTCAAGGCCGGCTTCCCGCTTAGATGCTTTCAGCGGTTATCCATCCCGAACGTAGCTAATCAGCGGTGCTCCTGGCGGAACAACTGACACACCAGAGGTTCGTCCAACCCGGTCCTCTCGTACTAGGGTCAGATCCTTTCAAATTTCCTACGCGCGCAGCGGATAGGGACCGAACTGTCTCACGACGTTCTAAACCCAGCTCGCGTACCGCTTTAATGGGCGAACAGCCCAACCCTTGGGACCTACTCCAGCCCCAGGATGCGACGAGCCGACATCGAGGTGCCAAACCATGCCGTCGATATGGACTCTTGGGCAAGATCAGCCTGTTATCCCCGAGGTACCTTTTATCCGTTGAGCGACAGCGCTTCCACAAGCCACTGCCGGATCACTAGTCCCGACTTTCGTCCCTGCTCGACTTGTCAGTCTCACAGTCAAGCTCCCTTGTGCACTTACACTCGCCATCTGATTGCCAACCAGATTGAGGGAACCTTTGGGCGCCTCCGTTACTCTTTAGGAGGCAACCGCCCCAGTTAAACTACCCACCAGGCACTGTCCCAGGACCCGATCAGGGTCCGTAGTTAGATATCCAGAGTGACCAGAGTGGTATTTCAACAATGACTCCACCCGAACTAGCGTCCGAGCTTCACCGTCTCCCACCTATCCTACACAAGCCACACCGAACACCAATACCAAGCTGTAGTAAAGGTCACGGGGTCTTTCCGTCCTGCTGCGCGTAACGAGCATCTTTACTCGTAGTGCAATTTCGCCGAGTTCGCGGTTGAGACAGCTGGGAAGTCGTTACGCCATTCGTGCAGGTCGGAACTTACCCGACAAGGAATTTCGCTACCTTAGGATGGTTATAGTTACCACCGCCGTTTACTGGGGCTTAAATTCTCAGCTTCGCCTTGCGGCTAACCGTTCCTCTTAACCTTCCAGCACCGGGCAGGCGTCAGTCCGTATACATCGTCTTGCGACTTGGCACGGACCTGTGTTTTTAGTAAACAGTCGCTTCCCACTGGTCTCTGCGGCCTTCAACGCTCCCGGAGCAAGTCCGTTCACGCGTCCGGCCCCCCTTCTCCCGAAGTTACGGGGGCATTTTGCCGAGTTCCTTAACCACGATTCTCTCGATCTCCTTGGTATTCTCTACCTGACCACCTGAGTCGGTTTGGGGTACGGGTGACTGAAACCTCGCGTCGATGCTTTTCTTGGCAGCATAGGATCACTGATTTCGTCCGTGAGGACTACCCATCGAGTCTCAGCCTGTATGAGAGACGGATTTGCCTATCTCTCGGCCTACATTCTTAGACCGGGACAACCATCGCCCGGCTCAGCTACCTTCCTGCGTCACACCTGTTAATACGCTAACCGCACCAGACGGGTTCGAGCGTTAGACCGGACCGCTTCACCCCGAAGGGATCCATCTGTCCGGGTTAGGACTCTTAGCACTACTGGATTGGCTTGGGCGGTTTTTCGTCAGTACGGGAATATCAACCCGTTGTCCATCGACTACGCCTGTCGGCCTCGCCTTAGGTCCCGACTTACCCAGGGCGGATTAACCTGGCCCTGGAACCCTTGGTCTTTCGGAGGACGGGTTTCTCACCCGTCTTTCGCTACTCATGCCTGCATTCTCACTCGTGTGGCCTCCACGGCTGGTTTCCACCGCCGCTTCACTGCCCACACGACGCTCTCCTACCCATCCACACGACTGGACCACGAAGGCCTGTCACTAGTGCGAATGCCACGAATTCGGTGGCGTGCTTGAGCCCCGTTACATTGTCGGCGCGGAATCACTTGACCAGTGAGCTATTACGCACTCTTTCAAGGGTGGCTGCTTCTAAGCCAACCTCCTGGTTGTCTGTGCAACTCCACATCCTTTCCCACTTAGCACGCGCTTAGGGACCTTATTCGGTGGTCTGGGTTGTTTCCCTCTCGACGATGAAGCTTATCCCCCACCGTCTCACTGCTGCGCTCTCACTTACCGGCATTCGGAGTTTGGCTAACGTCAGTAACCTTTTGGGGCCCATCGGCTATCCAGTAGCTCTACCTCCGGCAAGAAACACGCAACGCTGCACCTAAATGCATTTCGGAGAGAACCAGCTATCACGAAGTTTGATTGGCCTTTCACCCCTATCCACAGCTCATCCCCTCCATTTTCAACTGAAGTGGGTTCGGTCCTCCACGACGTCTTACCGTCGCTTCAACCTGGCCATGGATAGATCACTTCGCTTCGGGTCTAGAACCAGCGACTCATTCGCCCTCTTAAGACTCGCTTTCGCTACGGCTACCCCACACGGGTTAACCTCGCCACTGATCACTAACTCGCAGGCTCATTCTTCAAAAGGCACGCTGTCACACCAACACGGGTGCTCCAACGGTTTGTAAGCAAACGGTTTCAGGTACTATTTCACTCCCCTCCCGGGGTACTTTTCACCTTTCCCTCACGGTACTTGTCCGCTATCGGTCATCTGGGAGTATTTAGGCTTATCAGGTGGTCCTGACAGATTCACACGGGATTTCTCGGGCCCCGTGCTACTTGGGATACTCTTCACGCCATTGCACCATTTCGGCTACGGGGTTGGCACCCTCTATGACCGGCCTTTCAATGCCGTTCGCCTATAATGCGCTGTAACGTTCGCTGTACGGCAGTAACAGCAGAAAAGTCCCACAACCCCGACCATGCAACGCCTGCCGGCTCTCACACATGATCGGTTTAGCCTCTTCCGGTTTCGCTCGCCACTACTCACGGAATCACTGTTGTTTTCTCTTCCTGTGGGTACTGAGATGTTTCACTTCCCCACGTTCCCTCTACCCGCCCTATATATTCAGGCGGGAGTCACCGGGTCACCCAAAGGGCCCGGCGGGGTTTCCCCATTCGGAAATCCTCGGATCGAGGCTCTATTATCAGCTCCCCGAGGCTTATCGCAGATTTATACGTCCTTCTTCGGCTCCAGATGCCAAGGCATCCACCGTTTGCTCTTAGAAACTTGAAATCACATGAGTTGAATCGATCGGCCCACCCCAAAGGGTGAGCAGATTGACCAATGATCTACAAACACCCCGAAAGGTGTTCTGTCGATCTTTGTGATCCAGACACAAAGTGCCTGAATCTAAGATGCTCGCGTCCACTGTGTAGTTCTCAAAGTACGGGCGATACCCTCCGCAGCTCCCCAACCGGGAAACCAACAAAGGGTCCAGAGGTTCAGTCCAAACACTCCGAAGAGCATTCGTTCCGGTCCCTCAGGACCCAACAGCGTGCATATGCAACCACCCCGAATCTCGCCCGTTCCTGACTCCGAAGAGCCGTACTAGAACAATCACCGTTCCTGCTGCATCAATGTCAATGTTCCACCCATGAGCTACCAGCGAGAACATTCGTCTCGATCTGGCCTCTGACCGACTCCGAAGAGACGGTAGATGCTCCTTAGAAAGGAGGTGATCCAGCCGCACCTTCCGGTACGGCTACCTTGTTACGACTTAGTCCTAATCACCGATCCCACCTTCGACGGCTCCCTCCACAAGGGTTAGGCCACCGGCTTCGGGTGTTACCGACTTTCATGACTTGACGGGCGGTGTGTACAAGGCCCGGGAACGTATTCACCGTGACGTTGCTGATTCACGATTACTAGCGACTCCGACTTCATGAGGTCGAGTTGCAGACCTCAATCCGAACTGAGACCGGCTTTTTGGGATTCGCTCCACCTTACGGTATCGCAGCCCTTTGTACCGGCCATTGTAGCATGCGTGAAGCCCAAGACATAAGGGGCATGATGATTTGACGTCATCCCCACCTTCCTCCGAGTTGACCCCGGCAGTCTCCTATGAGTTCCCACCATCACGTGCTGGCAACATAGAACGAGGGTTGCGCTCGTTGCGGGACTTAACCCAACATCTCACGACACGAGCTGACGACAACCATGCACCACCTGTTCACGAGTGTCCAAAGAGTTGACCATTTCTGGCCCGTTCTCGTGTATGTCAAGCCTTGGTAAGGTTCTTCGCGTTGCATCGAATTAATCCGCATGCTCCGCCGCTTGTGCGGGCCCCCGTCAATTCCTTTGAGTTTTAGCCTTGCGGCCGTACTCCCCAGGCGGGGAACTTAATGCGTTAGCTGCGACACGGAGACCGTGGAATGGCCCCCACATCTAGTTCCCAACGTTTACGGCGTGGACTACCAGGGTATCTAATCCTGTTCGCTCCCCACGCTTTCGCTCCTCAGCGTCAGTTACGGCCCAGAGATCTGCCTTCGCCATCGGTGTTCCTCCTGATATCTGCGCATTCCACCGCTACACCAGGAATTCCAATCTCCCCTACCGCACTCTAGTCTGCCCGTACCCACTGCAGGCTGGAGGTTGAGCCTCCAGTTTTCACAGCAGACGCGACAAACCGCCTACGAGCTCTTTACGCCCAATAATTCCGGACAACGCTTGCACCCTACGTATTACCGCGGCTGCTGGCACGTAGTTAGCCGGTGCTTTTTCTGCAGGTACCGTCACTTTCGCTTCTTCCCTACTAAAAGAGGTTTACAACCCGAAGGCCGTCATCCCTCACGCGGCGTTGCTGCATCAGGCTTGCGCCCATTGTGCAATATTCCCCACTGCTGCCTCCCGTAGGAGTCTGGGCCGTGTCTCAGTCCCAGTGTGGCCGGTCACCCTCTCAGGCCGGCTACCCGTCGTCGCCTTGGTGAGCCATTACCTCACCAACAAGCTGATAGGCCGCGAGTCCATCCTTGACCAAAAAATCTTTCCAACTGATGACCATGCGATCTCAGTTCATATCCAGTATTAGACGTCGTTTCCAACGCTTATCCCAGAGTCAAGGGCAGGTTACTCACGTGTTACTCACCCGTTCGCCACTGATCCACAAGAGCAAGCTCCTGCTTCACCGTTCGACTTGCATGTGTTAAGCACGCCGCCAGCGTTCGTCCTGAGCCAGGATCAAACTCTCCGTAAAATGAATACGCACAACACGACCAACCGGAATAGGCTGAAACCATGCTGCAAGTTTGAAACTGACAGAACAAATCATTACTGACTTGCTTTGTTGTTCTAAATGTTTTCCAAAGGAATCCTGTAGTCAACCGAAGTCAACCGACAGGGTATTTGGCATTTGACATTGTGCACGCTGTTGAGTTCTCAAGGATCGGACGCACCGGTTGCATCTGCTCGCGCAGACTGCCCACCGGGCAACTTCTCCAACCTAGCATAACGGTGAACGGTGTCTGAACGACAGGCCGATTCAGGATATTTCTAGGAGTGGTGGTCTCCACTTGAGGCCGGCAAGCTCTTCCGCTTTTTCCGCACCTGTGGGGTGACGAGGGATTACATTACGCGGAGATTTCGAGACCCCGCAAATCACCGTGCATCCCGGGCGTGTCGCGCCGCGCATCCGCGTCGTCACGCCTTCGGGTGCCGCTTGTAGACCGAGACGGTGGGGTCGCCCAGCAGATGGAAGCGCCAGTCGAACGGGAGCCGCCCGCCGTCTCCGCTCACGCCCGTGCGAAGGGTGCGCCCCACGAGACGCGCCCCCACGGGCGTCTCGGGAACGACGAGCTGGAACGGCGCTTCGTGCAGCGGGGCACCGTCATCGCCCAACGCGATGCCGAGCGCACGCACGAGGTTGGCCGGCCCCCGCGCCAGATCGCGATCCGACTTCGCCGTCGGCCTGCGGGTGCGGGCGAGCTCGACGCCGTCGATCACCTCTCCCCCGCGCAACAGCACGGCCGACGCTTCACCATCCGGTGAGCACACGACGTTCGCGCAGACGTGCATGCCGTAGGTGAAGTACGTGTACAGGTGCCCGGGCGCCCCGTACATCGAGGCGACCCGAGGGGTTCTACCTCGAAAGGCGTGCGAGCCCGGGTCGACCCCCTCCCCGAGGTAGGCCTCCACCTCGGAGATGCGCACCGAGACCGGGCCGGCCGGCGACTCGTGGGTGAGCACCGCGTCGAGCAGGAGCGGCGCCACCTCGAGCGCGCCGGCCGAGAAGTCGATCATGCGGGCGGGCAGGGGCTCAGAACAGCTTCACACCGAGCGACGTGCTCACCACGATCGCCGCGACGATCACCAGCGCGGCCGCCGCGATGAGGATCCACACCACGCGACCCGAGAGCGGGCGGCGCCAGAACCCGGGGTCGCCGGGATCGCGCTCGGGTTTACCGTTCTTCGAACCGCCGTCACCGTTCGTCATCGCGCACCGCCGCCCACTGCGGTGCCTGCCGCCACCAGCGCACGAACCCGCTCGGTGAGCGCGGCGAGCTGCTCGCGCACACGAACACCCGCGGTTCCTCCGGAGCCGTCACGGCTCGCGACGGATCCCTCGATGGTGAGCACGCTGCGCACCTCGGGCTTCAGGTGCGGTGAGATCGCCTCGTACTGCTCGTCGCTCAGCTCGTCGAGCTCGAGCCCGTTCTCCTCGGCGAAGCGCACGAGTTCGCCGGTGATCTCGTGGGCGTCGCGGAAGGTGACGTGCTGTTTCACGAGCCATTCCGCCACATCCGTCGCCAGCGAGAACCCCTGCGGCGCGAGCTCGGCCATGCGCTCGGTGTGGAAGGTGAGCGTCGCCACCATGCCGGTGAACGCCGGCAGCAGCACCTCGAGCGTCTTGATCGAGTCGAAGACCGGCTCTTTGTCTTCTTGGAGATCGCGGTTGTAGGCCAGCGGCAGGCCCTTGAGGGTGGCGAGCAGACCGGTGAGGTTGCCGATGAGGCGCCCCGACTTGCCGCGCGCGAGCTCGGCGATGTCGGGGTTCTTCTTCTGCGGCATGATCGACGACCCCGTCGAGTAGGAGTCGGAGAGGGTGACGAAGCCGAACTCCTTGGTGTTCCAGATGATGATCTCCTCCGCGAAGCGGGAGAGGTCGATGCCGATCTGGGCCGTGACGAAGGCGAACTCGGCGACCAGGTCACGCGACGCCGTCCCGTCGATGGAGTTCTCGACACCGCGGGCGAAGCCGAGGTCGTGCGCCACCAGCTCGGCGTCGAGGCCGAGCGTGTTGCCGGCGAGCGCACCGGAACCGTAGGGCGAGGCGTCGGCGCGCGCATCCCAGTCGCGCAGCCGCTCGATGTCGCGCACCAGCGGCCAGCAGTGGGCCAGCAGCTGGTGGGCGAGCAGCACGGGCTGCGCGTGCTGCAGATGCGTGCGGCCGGGGAGGATGGCGCCGAAGGTGGAGTCGGCCTGCGCGGCCGTGGCGTCGATGAGGTCGACCAGCAACCCCCTGAGCGTCGCCGCGTGGTCGCGGAGCAGCATCCGGATGAGCGTGGCGATCTGGTCGTTGCGGCTGCGGCCGGCGCGCAGCTTGCCGCCGAGCTCGGCCCCCGCGATCTCGATGAGTCCGCGCTCGAGCGCCGAGTGCACGTCTTCGTCTCCGGCGTCGGGCCGGAACGAGCCGTCGTCGACGGCCGCGGCGAGCGAGTCGAGCGCCTCGAGCATGCCGGTCAGCTCGGCCGAGTCGAGGTAGCCCGCACGGCCGAGGGCCTTGGCGTGGGCGCGCGAGCCTTCGATGTCGTACTGCGCCAGCTGCCAGTCGAAGTGCGTCGAGCGGCTCAGCTCGGTGAGTTCGGCCGCCGGGCCCCCGGCGAAGCGACCGCCCCAGAGGGCGCCGGCCTCTGCCGCCCGGTTCGCGACGTCGCCGCTCATCAGAAACCCGCCTTGCGGGCGGGCGCAGCGGCGGCAGCGGCTGCGGCGTCGTTCTGCTCGAACAGCCAGACGAGCAGGGCCTTCTGCGCGTGGAGGCGGTTCTCCGCCTCGTCCCAGATGACGCTCTGCGGACCGTCGATCACCTCGGCCGCCACCTCGTACCCCCGATCGGCGGGAAGGCAGTGCAGGAAGAGCGCGTCAGGCTTCGCCTTCGCCATGAGCGCCTGATCGACCTGGTAGCCGCCGAAGGTCTTCACCCGAGCGGCCTTCTCGTCTTCCTTGCCCATCGACACCCAGGTGTCGGTGACCACGACGTCGGCGCCGGCCACCGCATCCGTCGGTGAGGTCAGCACCGCGACCGACCCGCCCGTCTCGGCGGCGCGCTTCTCGGCGTCGGCGACGACGGATGCGTTCGGTGCGTAGGCGGCAGGCGCCCCGATGCGCACGTGCATGCCCGCGGTCGCCCCCGCGAGCAGGTACGACTGCGCCATGTTGCTCGCTCCGTCGCCGAGGAACGCGACGGTGAGCCCGGCCAGCTCGCCGCGGTGCTCCCGGATGGTGAGGAAGTCGGCGAGCAGCTGGCAGGGGTGGAAGTCGTCGGAGAGCGCGTTGACGACCGGCACGCGCGTGCCCGCCGCCATCTCTTCGAGGCCCGCCTGGGCGTAGGTGCGCCAGACGATCGCCGCCACCTGTCGCTCGAGCACGCGGGCGGTGTCGGAGGCGGTCTCCTTGCCGCCGAGCTGGCTCGCCGCGGTGGAGATGATGAGCGGGCTGCCCCCGAGGTCGGCGATGCCCACCGCGAACGACACCCGGGTGCGCGTCGACGACTTGTCGAAGATGACCGCCACGGTCTGCGGGCCCTCCAGCGGGCGCACGGCGAATCGGTCCTGCTTCAGCCGGGCGGCGAGGTCGAGGATATGGGCCTGCTCGGCCGGGGTGATGTCATCGTCGCGGAGGAAGTGCCTGGTCATGAGTCACCTTGGTTCGTGGGGGAAGCAATCAGGATAGCGGGAGAGCGCCGCGGCGAGCGCCGTCGACCCGGGGGCCGACGGTCAGCGGGCGCCGTCGACTGCGGCGAACGCGGCGCGCAGACGGTTGCCGAACTCGCGCACCTCGTCGTCGCCGATGATGAGCGGCGGCGCCAGGCGCAGGCTCGAGTCGTTCGGGGCGTTGATGATGAGGCCCGCGTCGAGCGCGGCGTTCGAGACCTCGACCGCCACCGGCTCGGTGAGCCCGACGCCGATGAGCAGCCCCTGGCCGCGCAGCTCCCCGATGAGCGGGGAGTCGATCTCGCTGATCACGGCGCGCACCTCGCGGCCGCGCTTCGCCGCGTTCTCGACCAGGCCCGCCGTCTCGATCTCGGTGAGCACCGCGTTCGCGGTGGCCGTGGCGAGCGGGTTGCCGCCGAAGGTCGAGCCGTGCATGCCCTTCGAGAACAGGTCGGAGGCCCAGCCGAAGGTGACGAGCGAGCCGATGGGGAACCCGCCGGCCATGCCTTTGGCCAGGGTGACGGCATCCGGTGTGACGCCGTCGTGCATGTACGAGAACCACTCGCCGGTGCGGCCGACGCCGGTCTGGATCTCGTCGAGCACGAGCAGCACCCCGTGCCGCTCGGTGAGCTCGCGGGCGCGCCTGAGGAACCCGGCGGGCAGGCCCAGCACGCCGGCCTCGCCTTTGATCGGCTCGATGAACAGGGCGGCGACGGTGTCGTCGATGGCTGCGTCGAGCGCCTCGATCGAGGTGTCGATGTGCTCGACGCCCGCGGGCATCGGCTCGAAGGGCTCGCGCATGGCCGGCTTGCCGGTGAGCGCGAGTGCACCCATGGTGCGGCCGTGGAACCCGTTCTCGAGCGCGACGATGCGGGTGCGCCGCTCGGTGGAGTTGAGGCGCGCGAGCTTGAAGGCCGCCTCGTTCGCCTCCGCGCCCGAGTTGCAGAAGTAGGCGCGCCCGCCCTCGCCCGCGCCGGTGAGCCGGGTGAGCCGTTCGGCGAGCTCGAGCTGGGGCGGGGTGGAGAAGTAGTTCGACACGTGCGCGAGCGTCGCCGCCTGCTGCGACACGGCGTCGACGAACACCGGATGCGCGTGGCCGAGCGAGTTCACCGCGATGCCGGCGAGGAAGTCGAGGTACTCCTTGCCGGTGTCGTCCCACACGTAGGCGCCCTCGCCGCGCACCAGCAGGCGCAGCGGCATGCCGAGGGTGCGCATGATGTGCGTGTCGAAGCGGCTCTGCCACGAATCGGATGCGGTGACCGTCACGGGATGACGCCTTTCGGTTCAGCGGTCGGCAGCCGGCACGACCTCCGTGCCGACGCCGCCCTGGGTGAAGACCTCGAGGAGGATGGAGTGCGGCTCGCGGCCGTCGATGATGGCGGCCTTGGCCACTCCCCCGTCGACCGCCTCGAGACAGGCCGACATCTTCGGGATCATCCCCGACTCGAGCGAGGGGAGCATCGCCCGGAGCTCCTCGCTGTCGATGACGGAGACGAGCGAGTCGCGGTTCGGCCAGTCGCTGTAGAGGCCGGCGACGTCGGTGAGGATGACGAGCTTCGCGGCGTCGAGGGCCACCGCGAGCGCGGCTGCCGCAGCATCCGCGTTCACGTTCAACACCTGACCGGGCTGGTCGATGTCGGGGGCGATGGAGGAGACGACCGGGATGCGGCCGGCCTCGAGCTGCGCCATGACGCCTTCCGGGTTCACTCCCACGACGTCGCCGACGAGACCGAGGTCGACGAGTTCGCCGTCGATCTCGACGCCGCGCTTGCGCCCCTCGAAGAGTCCGGCGTCTTCTCCGGAAAGGGCTGCAGCGAGCGGCCCGTGCTCGTTGATGTGGCTCACGATGTCGCGGCTGATCTGGCCGGTGAGCACCATGCGCACCACGTCCATGGCTTCGGGACTGGTGACCCGGTAGCCGCCCCGGAACTCGCTCTGGATGCCGAGCCGATCGAGCATCCGGGAGATCTGCGGGCCGCCGCCGTGCACGACCACCGGGCGGATGCCGGCGTAGCGCAGGTACACGATGTCTTCGGCGAAGGTGCGCTGCAGCTCGGGGTCGACCATGGCGTTGCCGCCGAACTTCACCACGATGATCTGCCCGTGGAAGCGCTTCAGCCACGGCAGCGACTCGATGAGGGTGTTCGCCTTGACGTGCGCGAGCTGCGCGTCGGCGGCGGTGGGTGCGGTGTACTCGGGCATCAGCTGGCGTACGCGCTGTTCTCGTGCACGTAGTCGTGCGTGAGGTCGTTGGTGTAGATCGTGGCCGTGGCGTCGCCCGACTTGAGGTCGATGAGGATGCTCGTGGCACGCGGGGTGAGGTCGACCAGTTCGCGGTCGTCACCGGGTTCGCCCTCGCGGCAGACCATGACGCCGTTCATCGAGACGTCGATGCGGTAGGGGTCGAACACCGCGTCGGTGGTGCCGAGCGCGGCGAGCACACGGCCCCAGTTCGGGTCGTTGCCGAAGATCGCCGCCTTCAGCAGGTTGCTGCGCGAGACCGCGCGGCCCACCACAACGGCGTCGTCCTCGCTCGCGGCGTTCACCACCTCGATGGCGATGTCGTGGCTCGCGCCCTCGGCGTCGCGCTGCAGCTGCGTGGCGAGGTCGAGGCACAGCGCGGTGAGCGCCGTGGTGAACTCCGCCTCGTCGGCGGCGACCCCGGATGCTCCGGAGGCCATCAGGGTGACGGTGTCGTTGGTCGACATGCAGCCGTCGGAGTCGACGCGATCGAAGGTGACACGGGTGGCGGCGCGGAGCGCCCGGTCGAGAGTCGCCGGGTCGAGGTCGGCGTCGGTGGTGATGACGACGAGCATGGTGGCGAGGCCGGGCGCGAGCATCCCGGCCCCCTTCGCCATGCCGCCGATCGACCAGCCGGCGGGCGAGTCGATCGTCGACTCCTTCGGCTTCGAGTCGGTGGTCATGATGGCGAGTGCCGCATCCGCTCCCCCGTCGCGCTCGCCCGAGAGGGCGGCGACCGCGGGGGCGACGTTGTCGAGGATGGCGTCGCGGAAGGTCTGATCGCCCACGCCGATGAGGCCGGTGGAGCAGACCAGCACGTCGGCGGCCGAGATGCCGAGCGCCTCGGCGACGGCCTCGGCGGTGGCGTGGGTGGTCTGGAAGCCGAAGGCGCCGGTGAAGCAGTTGGCGCCGCCGGAGTTCAGGATGACGGCGTCGATACGGCCGTCGAGCACGGCCTTCTCCGACCACAGCACCGGGTTGGCCTTGGCGCGGTTCGAGGTGAACACCGCCGCCGCCGACGTGCGGGGGCCGTCGTTGACGACGAGCGCCAGGTCGCGTGCACCCGTCGACTTGAGGCCGGCGACGACGCCCGAGGCGCGGAAACCGGCGGGGTGGGTGACACTCACGGTGCGACTCCGTTCACGGGGAGGCCGAGCTGCTCGGGGAGGCCGAGCGCGAGGTTGGTGGACTGGATGGCGGCGCCTGCGGTGCCCTTGACGAGGTTGTCCAGGGCGGTCACCGTGACGACGCGCTCCGCCTCCTCGTCGACCGCGATGCCCACGAGGGCGGTGTTCGCGCCCGTCGTGTCGGCGACCCGGGGGAAGGTGCCCTCGGGCATCAGGTGCACGAACGGCTCGTCGGCGTAGGCGAGCTCCCAGGCCGAGCGCACGTCGGCGGCGCTCACCCCGGGCTGCAGCCGGGCGGTGGAGGTGGCGAGGATACCGCGCGACATCGGCACCAGCACGGGCGTGAACGAGACGGTCACCTTCTCGCCGGCCGCGCCCGAGAGGTTCTGCACGATCTCGGGCACGTGGCGGTGCACTCCCCCGACACCGTAGGCGTGCGCCGAGCCGAGCAGCTCGCTGGCCAGCAGATCGGTGCGCAGGGTCTTGCCCGCGCCCGAGGGGCCGACCGCCAGCACCGCGACGAGGTCGACAGGCTGGATGACCCCGGCGCGGAGGCCGGGGGCGAGGCCCAGGCTCACCGCGGTGACGTTGCAGCCGGGGACGGCGATGCGGTTCACACCCGCGAGCTTCTCGCGCTGCTTGCCGCCGTCGGCGAGCACCAGCTCGGGGAGGCCGTACGGCCACGAGCCGTGGTACTCCGACTTGTAGAAGCGCTCCCACGCTTCGCCGCTGGTCAACCGGTGGTCGGCGCCGCAGTCGACGACGATGCTCGCGTCGCCGAGCTCCTCGGCGAGGGCGCCGGAGTGACCGTGCGGGAGGGCGAGGAAGACCACGTCGTGGCCCCTCAGCGTCTCGGCGTTGGTCTCCTGCAGCACCAGGTCGGCGTAGCTGCGCAGGTGCGGCTGCAGGTCGATGAGTCGCTGACCGGCGTTCTTGTTCGCCGTGACCGTGCGCACCTCGAGCTCCGGATGCGCGGCGAGCAGGCGGAGGATCTCGCCGCCGGCGTATCCGCTGGCTCCGGCGATGGCGACTGTGTAGACCATCTTCCCAATCTATCGCTCAGGCCCGGCGGCGAGTGCCGCGGGCGGTGTGCTCCCGCGGCCTCGCTGCGGAACTACTCCCTGACCGTCGCCGAGAACAGCTCGGCCGCGCGCGCCGCGCCGGCGAGCTTGGCCTCGGAGGCCTCGGCCGCGGTGAGGGTTCGGTCGGGAGCGCGGAAGCGCAGGGCGAAGGTGAGCGACTTCGAGTTCTCGGGCAGGCCCTGGCCGCGGTAGTCGTCGACGAGACGGATGCTCTCGAGCAGCTCCCCGGCGCCCTCCTCGACCGCGCGCTGCACCTCGCCCGCCACCGTGGCGACGGGCACGACGAGCGAGAGGTCTTGCGTCGCCGCGGGGTAGCCGCTGATCGGCGCCACGTCGACGCCGGTTCCGGCGGCGGCGATGACCGCGTCGAGGTCGAGCTCGAGCACGCCCACCACGCGGGGCAGGTCGAGCTCCTTCGTGAGCGCGGGGAGGAGCTCACCGGCGAAGCCGATGCTCTGCTCCCCCGCCGCGGTCTGCACGAACAGCTCCGCCGTGCGGCCCGGGTGCAGCGACTTGTGCGTGCCGGGCGCGATGCGCAGCGACACGGCGAGCGCCGACTCGAGCAGGCGCACCACGTCGAGCACGTCGGCGATGCCCGCGGGCACGGCCGGCTGACCCGGCTGCTTGTCGACCGAGTTGCCCAGCACGAGCGCTGCCACGTGACGCGGCTGCGGGGGGATGCCGTCGTGCAGCTCGCCGAGCTGGGCGGCGTCGGGAAGCGCGGCGCCGACGGGCAGCTGGTCTTGACCGTACCGCCGGCCCGCCTCGGGGAGGAACACCAGGCCGATCTCGAACAGCGCGAGATCGGTGAGGCCGCGCGAGAGGTTGCGGCGCGCGATGTCGACGAGCCCGGGGATAAGCGAGGTGCGCAAGAGCGCCGCCTCGCTGTCGAGCGGGTTCGCCACGCGGATGGCGGGGACCTCGACCTCGTCGGGGCTGCCGAAGCGCGCGTTCTGCTCGGCGCTCAGGAAGGGGTAGGCGAGCACCTCGACCAGCCCGCCGGCGGCGAGCACGTCGGCGGTGCGGCGCCTCGTGACCTGCGAGGCCGTGAGCCCACGACCGGGCGGGGCGACCGGGAGGATCGACGGGATGCGGTCGTAGCCGACGATGCGCGCCACCTCTTCGGCGAGCGAGGCCTTGTCGGTGAGGTCGGGGCGCCAGCTCGGCGGCGTCACCTCGAAGCCACCCGAGTTCTCCTCGACCGCGGAGCCGATCTCGGCGAGCGAGCGGGCGATGTCGTCCGGCGTGAAGTCGACACCGACGAGCCGTTGCACGAAGCCGAACGGGAGCATGATCGAGCCGGGCTCGGCGTGCTCGTGGTGCACCGAACCGAGGCCGTCGGCGGTGCCCCCGGCGAGCGTCTCGAGCAGCTCGACCACGCGGGCCGCGGCGGGCTGGGCGACCTTCGGGTCGACACCGCGCTCGAAGCGACGCGAGGCCTCGCTCGGCAGCTTGTGCCGCCTCGAGGTGCGCGCGATCGAGACCGGGTCGAAGTTCGCCGCCTCGATGAGCACGTTGACCGTGCCGTCGCCGATCTCGGTGGAGGCGCCGCCCATCACGCCGGCGAGCCCGATGGGCCCGCGGTCGTCGGTGATGAGCAGGTCTTCGGGGTCGAGCGTGCGGGTGACCCCGTCGAGGGTCTCGAGAGTCTCCCCCTCGGTGGCGCGACGCACGACGATGCCGCCCTGCAGCGCATCCAGGTCGTAGCCGTGGATGGGCTGCCCGAACTCGAGCATGACGTAGTTCGTGATGTCGACCACGAGCGAGATGGAACGGATGCCGGCGAGCTTCAGCCGGGAGACGAGCCAGGCGGGCGACTTCACCGAGGGGTCGATTCCCCGCACGGTGCGGGTGACGAAGACGGTGGCGCCGACGCGACCGCGGATGGGCGCCTCGTCGTGGATGGCCACCGGGAAACCCGAGGCGGCTACGGGGGTGACCCGCTCGACGGGGTCGCGGAAGCTCGCGCCGGTGGAGTGCGCGTACTCGCGGGCGATGCCGCGGATGGAGAAGGCGTAGCCGCGGTCGGGCGTGACGTTGACCTCGACCGCCGAGTCGTCGAGCGAGAGCAGCGCGAGCGCGTCGGTGCCCACCTCGGGGTCGAGGCCGAGGGTGGTCAGCCGCAGGATGCCGTCGTGGTCGTCGCCGAGACCGAGCTCGCGTGCCGAGGCGATCATGCCGTCGGAGACGTGCCCGTAGGTCTTGCGCGCGGCGATGGCGAAGCCGCCCGGCAGCACGGCGCCCGGGAGGGTCACCACGACCTTGTCGCCCTCGAAGAAGTTCGAGGCGCCGCAGACGATGCCGCGCACGTCGGCTCCGCCGTCGGCGGCGAGCTTCCCCTCGGGGGCCACCCGCACCTGGCACCAGCGGATGGTCTTGCCGTTGGACTGCGGCTCCTCCTCGAAGGAGAGCACCTGGCCGACGACGACCGGACCGGTGATGTCGAAGCTGTGCGATCCCTCCTCCTCGAGCCCCACCTTCACGAGCGCCGCGTGGATGTCGGCGATCGACGCGTCGGCGGGGACGTCGACGTACTCTGCGAGCCAGCTGATCGGTACACGCATGACTAGACCACCATTCCGAACTGCTGGGAGAACCGCACGTCGCCCTCGACCATGTCGCGCATGTCGTTGAGGTCGTTGCGGAACTGAAGGGTGCGCTCGATGCCCATGCCGAACGCGAAACCGGAGTACTCGTCGGGGTCGATGCCCGCTGCGCGCAGCACGTTCGGGTTGACCATGCCGCAGCCGCCCCACTCCACCCAGCGCGCGCCGCCCTTGGCGTTCGGCTGCCAGACGTCCATCTCGGCGCTCGGCTCGGTGAACGGGAAGTAGTTCGGGCGCAGGCGGATCTTCGCGCCGTCGCCGAACATCTGGCGCGCGAAGTGCTCGAGGGTGCCGCGCAGGTGCGCCATGGTGAGGCCCTTGTCGATGGCGATGCCCTCGACCTGGCTGAACACGGGAGTGTGCGTGGCGTCGAGCTCGTCGGTGCGGTATACGCGGCCGGGAGCGATGACGTAGACCGGCAGCTCGCGCTCGAGCAGGCTCCGCACCTGCACCGGGCTGGTGTGCGTGCGCAGCACGAGGTGCGACTCGGGCGGGTCGATGAAGAAGGTGTCCTGCATGGCGCGCGCCGGGTGGTCGGCGTCGAAGTTCAGGGCGTCGAAGTTGAACCACTCGCTCTCGACCTCGGGGCCCTCGGCGACCTCCCACCCCATGCCCACGAAGATGTCGGCGATGCGGTCGTTCAGGAGGGAGAGCGGATGGCGTGCCCCGATGCGGCGCCGGCTCGGCACGGCGGTGACGTCGACCGCCTCCTCGGCGAGCCGCCCGGTCTCCTCGAGGGCGACGACCTCGAGCTCGCGGGCGGCGACCGCCTGGTTCACACGGGCCCTGGCCTGACCGACGAGCTTGCCGGCGGCGGCCTTCTGGTCGCCGGGCAGCGACTTGATGGCGGCGTTGAACGCGGCGAGCGGCGAGCTCTCGCCGGTGTGCTCGGAGCGCACGCGGCGCAGTGTCGCGGAATCGGTGGCGGTCTCGAGGGCTGCGAGCGCCGCGTCGACCGCGTCGCTCACCGCCTGCTCGGTGATGGCGATGGGTTCAGACACGAGTCACAAGTTTACGGGGTGCTACTCCGTGGTGCGGTCAGCCGGGTCGACGGTCGTGACCAGGCTGGCGTTCACCGCACCGCCGCCCTCGGTCGGGATGACGTTGGGGGTCACTCCGCCGACGCGACCGGCCCTCCGCAGTCGCCGTCTGGCGAAGCGGCGGGTGAGGGCCGAGAGCGTGAGGTTCACCGCGAGGTAGATGATGAGCGTGATGACGAACAGGGTGAACAGGAAGCGGTTGCCGTAGTAGCTGCCGAGGTTGTTCATCGTGGTGCGGATGAGCTCGTTGTAGCCGACGATGTAGCCGAGGCTGGTGTCTTTGAGCAGCACGATGAGCTGGGCGAGCACGATGGGGAGCATCTGCCGGAACGCCTGCGGGAACTCGATGAGCATCCGCGTCTGCAGGGCGGTGAGCCCGACGCTGAGGCCAGCCTCTCGCTGACCCCGCGGCAACGACGCGATGCCGGCCCGGAGCGCCTCTCCGATGATGGCGCCGTTGTAGAGGCCGAGGCCGAGCACCACGGCCCAGAACGCCCCGGTCGAGCCCACCAGCAGGATGAACAGCATGAGCAGCAGCACGGGCATGCCACGGAAGAACTCGAGCACGACGGTGGCCGGGATGCGCACCACGGCGAGCGACGAGGTGCGCAGCAGCACGAACAGCACGCCCACCACGAGCGCCATCACGGCGGCGATCGCGGCCGCCTGCAGCGTGTTGAGGAGACCGCGGCCCACAGCGCCCCAGAACTCGGGGTCGGTGATGAGCGGCTCCCAGCGGGAGGCGTCGAAGAAGCCGGGGAGCGTGATGCCGCCCGACTCGCGCGGCTGCGCCAGGGTGAACAGACCCCAGGCGAGCGCGGCGACGAGCACCACGAGCACCACGATCGAGGCGATGAGGGAGCGCCGGCGGGCCTTCGGCCCGGGGGCGTCGAACAGGACGGAGGCGCTCATCGCTGCACCGCGAATCTCTTCTCGAGCCGCCCGGCGAGGATGCCGAGCGGGATGGTGATGAGGAGGTAGAAGGTGGCGACCGCGAGCAGCACCGCGACCACCGCGTTGCCGTTGGCGTTGGCGAGCGTGCGGCCCACCCCGAACAGCTCGGCCACGAAGAAGGCGCCGGCCACCGAGGTGTTCTTGGTGAGCGCGATCATGACGTTGATGAGCGGCGGGATGACCATGCGGAACGCCTGCGGGAAGATGACGATGGTGACCGTCTGCCCGAAGCCGAGCCCGAGGCTCCGCGCCGCCTCGGCCTGACCGATCGGCACGCCGTTCACGCCCGAGCGGAGCGCCTCGGCGACGAACGGGGAGGTGTAGGCCGTGAGGCCGATGACGGCGCACCAGAAGTACGGCAGCTCCGACCCCAGGTAGGGAAGGATGATCGCGCAGAAGAACAGCACCAGCGTGAGCGGGGTGTTGCGCAGCAGCTCGGTGTAGACCGCCGCGAACCCCGACAGCGTGGGGATCGGCGAGATGCGCATCACCGCCACGATGGTGCCCACGACGAGTGCCGCGAGGCCCGAGAGCAGCAGCAACGACAAGGTCTGGCCGAATCCCTCGAGATACAGCGGCAGATTGTCGATGACGACGTTCACTCGGGCCTCGCTTCACTCATCCGTCATCGCCTCAGTAGCGGTCGACTGCCGGGGGCTCGACGAACGGCAGCACCGTGCCTGCCGTTCCGTCCCAGGCCGCCTCGTAGCTGCCGTCTTCGTACGACTCCTCGAGGGTGTCGTTGATGAAGTTCCGGAAGTCGGTGTCGTCTTTGGCGAGGCCGATGCCGTAGGGCTCGTCGGTGAAGGGCTCGCCCACCACCTTGAACTCGCCCTCGTTCTGCGCGGCGAGGCCGGCGAGGATGACGTTGTCGGTCGACACCGCGACCACCTGGCCCGTGCGCAGCGGCTCGAGGCAGTTCGTGTAGGTGTCGGTGAGCACCACCTGAGCGCCGAGCGCCTCGAGGTTCGCCGCCGGGGTGGAACCCGTGACCGAGCACACCGGCTTGCCGACGAGGTCGTCTTCGCTCTCGATGGTGTCGTCGTCGGCGAGGGTGAGGATGCTCTGGCCGGCCATGTAGTACGGCCCGGCGAACGAGATGACCTCTTTGCGCTTGTCGTTGATGGTGTACGTCGCCACCACCAGGTCGACCTCGCCGTTCTGGATGAACGGCTCGCGGTTGGCCGAGACGGTCTCGACCCACTCGATGTTCTCGGGGGCGATGCCGAGCTTGCCGGCGATGATCTTGCCGATCTCGACGTCGAAGCCCTCCGGGGTGCCGTCGGGGCCGACGAGCCCGAACAGGGGCTGATCGAACTTCGTGCCGATGGTGATCTTGCCGGCGTCGGCGAGCGTCTGCATCGTGGAGCCTGCAGCGAAGGTGGGTGCTGCCTCCACCTCGGGCTCGGCCGTGTCGCCCGAGCCCCCCGCGCATCCAGACAGTGCCACGGCGGTCACCGCGGCGATCGCGAGAAACGATAGCTTCTTGTGCCTCATCAGTCGTACCTCTCTGTGCTGTGCCCCGGCGCTCGTGTGCGCCGGGTGGTACCCGCCTAGTGGGCGAGGATCTTGGAGAGGAAGTCCTTCGCCCGCGGCGACTGCGGGTTCGTGAAGAACTCCTCGGGGGACGCTTCTTCCTCGATGCGGCCGTCGGCCATGA
This sequence comes from Herbiconiux sp. SALV-R1, assembly GCF_013113715.1. Taxonomy (GTDB): domain Bacteria; phylum Actinomycetota; class Actinomycetes; order Actinomycetales; family Microbacteriaceae; genus Herbiconiux. Next base: position 1,010,368 of record NZ_CP053344.1, on the reverse strand, counting down.
AGATGACCCGATCGGCGGCCTTGCGGGCGAAGCCCATCTCGTGGGTGACGACGATCATCGTCATGCCGTCGCGGGCGAGGCCGACCATCACGTCGAGCACCTCGTTGATCATCTCGGGGTCGAGCGCACTGGTGGGCTCGTCGAGCAGGATGAGCTTGGGGTTCATGGCGAGCGACCGGGCGATCGCCACGCGCTGCTGCTGGCCGCCCGAGAGCTGGGCGGGCAGTTTCTGCGCCTGGTTCGCGACCCCCACCCGCTCGAGCAGCTCCATGGCGCGCTTCTCGGCCTCCTTGCGCGAGATCTTGCGCACCTTCATCGGGGCGAGCGTGACGTTCTCGAGCACGGTCTTGTGCGCGAACAGGTTGAACGACTGGAACACCATGCCCACGTCGGCTCGGAGGCCGGCCAGGGCGCGGCCCTCGCTCGGCAGCACTTTGCCGTCGATGGTGATGGTGCCGGAGTCGATCGTCTCGAGGCGGTTGATCGCCCGGCAGAAGGTCGACTTGCCCGACCCCGAGGGGCCGATGACCACGACCACCTCGCCCCGGGCGACCGAGGTGGTGATGTCGCGGAGCACGTGCAGCTCCCCGAAGTGCTTGTCGACGTGGTCGATGACGACCAGCGGTGCGGCATCGTCGCCGCGACCGGTCGTCGCCCCTCGAACGGGGGTGATCGGCTCATCCATGGCCTTCACCCAACCACACCCCAACGGGGGGCCGCAATTCGTCAAAGAGTTCCGTGACTGAACCGAAACATCCTCGAAACGTTCAGGAGCGGTGGGCGAAGGCGCTCTCGTAGAGGCACACCGAGGCCGCGGTGGCGAGATTGAGCGACTCGGCCTGCCCGTAGATGGGCAGCGACACGGCACGATCGGCCTGGCGCAGGTCGTCGTCGTCGAGGCCCCGCGCCTCGTTGCCGAACAGCCACGCGGTGGGCGCGGAGAGGAGCCCGGCGGTGCGCACGTCGAGCAGGTCGTCGCCCTTGATGTCGGCGGCAAGCACCTGCAGTCCGGCCTCGCGAGCACGGTCGAGCACGTCGGCGAGGGTGGCGTCGACGGCCACGGGGAGGTGGAACAGCGAACCGGTCGTGGAGCGCACGACCTTCGGGTTGTAGAGGTCGACCGAGCGGCCGGTGAGGATGACCGCGTCGGCCCCCGCCGCATCCGCCGCCCTGATGATGGTTCCGGCGTTGCCGGGGTCGCGCACCTCTTCGAGGACGGCGATGAGTCGAGGCCGGGCGGCGAAGATCTCCTTCACCGCCGTGGGGAACTGCCGGCACACCGCCACGAAGCCCTGAGGGGTGACGGTGTCGGCCATGGTGTCGAGCACCTGCTCGGTGACGAAGTCGACATCGAGCGAGGCCGCGGCGGCCTTCTGAGCGATGTCTCCGTACCGCTCGAGCGCCGTGGGGGTGGCGTAGAGCTCGACGATCAGCTCGGGGCTGTAGGTGAGGGCCTCCCCCACCGCCTGCGGCCCCTCCAAGAGAAAGAGCCCGGTCTCAGACCGGGCTCCCTTCTTGGCGAGTTTCGCCACAGCCCTAACCCGAGGTGATCGCGGATTGTCCAGCATGTGGCGCTCTCTCTTCTGTTGTGTCGATGCGGTGTCGCGACTACGCAGCGGTCTTCGGCGCCGAGGTGTCGGCGGGAAGGGCGGCCTTCGCGCTCTGCACCAGGGCGGCGAAGGTGGCGGGCTCGTTCACGGCAAGCTCGGCCAGGATGCGGCGGTCGACCTCGATGCCGGCCAGGGCGAGACCCTGGATGAGGCGGTTGTAGGTGAGGCCGTTCTGACGCGAGGCGGCGTTGATGCGCTGGATCCAGAGGCGACGGAAGTCGCCCTTGCGGGCACGGCGGTCGCGGTAGGAGTAGACGAGGGAGTGGGTGACCTGCTCCTTCGCCTTGCGGTACAGGCGCGACCGCTGGCCGCGGTAGCCCTCGGCGCGCTCGAGGATGACCCGACGCTTCTTGTGGGCGTTGACGGCCCTCTTCACTCTTGCCATTGTTCTTGTCCTTCTAGGTCTCGGTCGGCTGCTGCAGTGTGATTACAGGCCGAGAAGCTTCTTGGCGACCTTGGTGTCTGCCTTCGAGAGCAGTTGGTCGTGGTTCAGGCGAGCCTTGCGCCCAGGGGCCTTGACCTCCAGGTTGTGGCGCATTCCGGCCTGCTGCTTCATGATCTTGCCGCTGCCGGTGACCTTGAAACGCTTCTTGGACCCGGAATGGGTCTTCTGCTTGGGCATCGTGGTTCTCCTCGTGTTGTTCGGGCTTTCCGCGGCCGGGACGGCCGGGGTGGATTCCTACTCGGCCGAGGCGGCGGGGGTGGCCGGCGCCTGGTCGGAGTTCGTGCTGGCCGCCTCGGCGTCGCCGCCGTGGTTGCGGGCCTTGGAGGCGTCGCGGCGAGCGTTCTGCTCGGCCTTCGCCTCGGACTTGTTCTTCAGCGGACCGATGACCATCACCATGTTGCGGCCGTCGATCGTGGGGTTCGACTCGACGGTGCCGAACTCGGCGACGTCTTCGGCGAAGCGCTGGAGCAGGCGCACGCCCTGCTCGGGGCGCGACTGCTCGCGACCGCGGAAGAGGATCATCGCCTTGACCTTGTCGCCGGCCTTGAGGAAGCCCTCGGCACGCTTGCGCTTGGTCTCGTAGTCGTGCACGTCGATCTTGAGGCGGAAGCGAACCTCTTTGAGGATCGTGTTGGCCTGGTTGCGACGCGCTTCTTTCGCCTTCTGCGCGGCTTCGTACTTGAACTTTCCGTAGTCCATGATCTTGGCGACCGGGGGCTTGGAGTTCGGTGCGACCTCGACGAGGTCGAGGTCTGCCTCCTGGGCAAGACGGAGTGCGACGTCGATGCTGACGACGCCGACCTGCTCGCCGCCCGGGCCCACGAGGCGGACCTCGGGAACTCGGATACGGTCGTTGGTACGGGGATCGCTGATGCGTTGCTCCTTAGTTTCGTGTGTTGACGAAAACGGAGCTCCCCCGTGCACACGCAACCTTCACGCGGCACCACACACCCTGACTCTGCGTTCATCGTGTCGCCCGAAGGGCGAACCATCAACACAGGGAGTGCAATCGACCCGGTAACCTGTTGAGGCGGTATGCGCGGGTGGGAGATTCTCCACTTTCATACTGAGACCAATGGCCTCAGAGCCTCGAAGAGTCTAGCAGAGACTGGGCCGAAGTAGTTAGGACTTCTCGCGATGAGCGACATCACCTCCCCCTACGACCACGACGACGCGCCGAGCGACGCCGTGCGCGACATCGCCGAGGTCTCCGCGGTCGAGGTCATCACCACCACCGCCGTGCACCTCATGAGCGCCGCCGCGGTGAAGTGCGGGCTCGCCGACGACCCCGAGAACCAGATCGACCTCGACGAGGCGCGCAAGCTCATCATCGCCCTCGCCGGCCTCGTCACCGCCTCGGCGCCCGAGATCGGCGACCAGCACGCCAGGAGCCTCCGCGACGGCCTGCGCTCGCTCCAGCTGGCGTTCCGCGAGGCGTCGATCATCCCCGACCCGATCGGCCAGGGCCCGGGCGAGAAGCTCACCGGGCCGGTCAGCTGACGGCGGTCAGCTTCACGGAAAGCGAGTCGACCCGGTCGGCGATGAGCGGATGCTCGCTCCAGCGCTGCTGCAACCGCCCCAGGAGCGCACCCAGCGCATCCTGATCGAGACCCGGCACGAGCGCGAGCACCACGACGATCTCCGCGCCGACGAGCCGGGCGGAAGGGTCGCCGGAGACCAGCCGCAGGCCCGCCACCGCCTCCTCCGCGGCGATCGACAGCTCGAAGGCGTCGGTGACGGCGGGATCGTCGACCGCGGGCGCCCACGGCTCGCCCTGCGCGAGCGCCCACACCATGGGTCGACGGAGCGCGAACTCGGTCGGCGAGGCGGGGTCGATGACGACGATCTCCGTGCCTTCGGCGGCAGCGGCCAGGGCGACCCGGCGCGCGTCGACGGGGATCGGCCGCGCCTGCGGGTTCCAGCGCGACAACGCCTCCACCGAGGTGAACGCGGGGAGCACCGTGCGCCCGTCGGGGCCGGCGACGGTGACGAGGGAGAGCTCCTGGGTCTTGTCGACGCGGAGCCCCGCATCCGTCAGCCCTTCGTCGCCCGCGTGGGCCACGAGGGGCACCAGCAGGCGTGCGTCGCGCAACGCGTCGACGACCTGCTCCTGGCCAGCTTCACCGCTCGCGAAGGAGGTCAGCGCGGCATGCAGGGCGGGCGGCGCCGTGCCGTCGTCGGTGTCGTGCGAGGTGTCGTGGGCGGCGAAGTGCCTGCCCTTCCACGGCTGCCCCGCCGAGTCGGCGAGGTGCGGGTCAGTCGGATGCGACATCCAGCGCCTCGGCCAGGGTGAAGGCACCCGAGTACAGGGCCCGGCCGACGATGGCGCCTTCGAGGCCGAGCGGCACGAGGGCGCGCAGTTCGGCGATGTCGTCGAGGCTCGAGATACCGCCCGAGGCGATGACGGGGCGCGAGGTGCGCTCCATCACCTGGCGGAGCAGCTCGACGTTCGGGCCCTTCAGGGTGCCGTCTTTGGTGACGTCGGTGACGACGTAGCGCGCGCATCCGGCTTCTTCGAGGCGGTCCATGACCTGCCAGAGGTCGCCGCCGTCCTGCGTCCAACCGCGGGCGGCGAGGGTGGTGCCGCGCACGTCGAGGCCCACGGCGATGGCCTCGCCGTACTGGGCGATGACGTGGGCCGCCCACTCGGGGTTCTCGAGCGCCGCAGTGCCGAGGTTGATGCGCTTCGCACCCGACTCGAGCGCGGTCTCGAGGCTCTCGTCGTCGCGGATGCCGCCCGAGACCTCAACGTTGACGCCCTTCGCCTGGCGGATGACCTTCTTGATGACGCCGAGGTTGCTGCCGCGCCCGAAGGCGGCGTCGAGGTCGACGAGGTGGATCCACTCGGCGCCCTGCGAGATCCAGTCGGCGGCGGCGTCGACCGGGTCGCCGTGGTGGGTCTCGGTGCCCGCCTTGCCCTGCGTGAGCCTCACGGCCTTCCCGTCGGCGACGTCGACGGCGGGCAGCAGCACCAGACCGGGTGCCTTGTTGAACTCACTCATTGTTGGTTCCTCGATCGTGCGGATGCGGGCGGCGGCCCCCCGCGATAGTAGCGACTCGGGGCGGCCACGTCGAAACGGGGCCGGCTACCGGCCACGCGGCGGGTTCGGAACTCAGTCGAGCGTGCCGAGCCAGTTGGAGAGCAGGCGGATGCCGGCGTCGCCCGACTTCTCGGGGTGGAACTGCGTTGCCGAGAGCGGGCCGTTCTCCACCGCGGCCACGAACTTCGCTCCGTGCTCGGCCCAGGTGACCAGCGGGGGCCGGTGCGTCTTGTCGGGGGTGAGCTCCCAGTTCTGGGCCGCGTAGGAGTGCACGAAGTAGAAGCGCTCGTCTTCGATGCCGTCGAAGAGCACCGTGCCCGCGGGGGGCTCGACGGTGTTCCAGCCCATGTGCGGCACCACCTCGGCGTCGAGCAGTTCGACCGTGCCGGGCCACTCGCCGAGGCCCTCGGCCTCGACGCCGCGCTCGTTGCTGTCGGAGAACATCACCTGCATGCCTACGCAGATGCCGAGAACCGGGCGGCCGCCGGCGAGGCGCTTGTCGATGACCTCGCCGCCGCGCACGGCGGTGAGCTGATCCATCACGGCGCTGAACGCTCCGACGCCGGGTACGAGCAGGCCGTCGGCCTCGAGGGCGGCGAGGCGGTCTCCGGTGACGGTGACGTCGGCTCCGGCGCGCTCGAGCGCCTTCGCCGCGGAGTGGATGTTGCCGCTGCCGTAGTCGAGCAGCACGACGTTCGGGCGCTTCACAGCGCACCCTTGGTCGACGGGATGCCGCTCACCAGCGGGTCGAGCGCCTTGGCCTGACGGAAGGCGCGGGCGAAGGCCTTGAACTCGGCCTCGGCGATGTGGTGCGGGTCGCGCCCGCCGAGCACGGTGACGTGAACGGTGAGGCCCGCGTTGAAGGTGATGGCCTCGAAGACGTGGCGCACCATCGATCCGGTGAAGTGACCGCCGATGAGGTGGAACTCGAACCCGGCGGGCTCCCCCGTGTGCACGAGGTAGGGGCGCCCCGAGATGTCGACGACGGCCTGCACGAGCGCCTCGTCGAGGGGAACCAGGGCGTCGCCGAAGCGCGAGATGCCCGACTTGTCGCCGAGCGCCTGGCGGATGGCCTGACCGAGCACGATGCCGATGTCCTCGACGGTGTGATGGACGTCGATCTCGATGTCGCCCTTGGCCCGCACGGTGAGGTCGGTGAGCGAGTGCTTCGCGAAGGCGGTGAGCAGGTGGTCGTAGAACGGCACCGAGGTCTGGATGTCGGAGACTCCGGTGCCGTCGAGGTCGAGCGAGAGCTCGATGCTCGACTCGCTCGTCTCGCGCTCGAGACGGGCGGTGCGGGGTGCGGTCATGTCGAGAATCCTATCGAGCGGGGTCGGTGGGGGCGGGGGTCAGCTCGCGCATGGCCTCGAGGAACGCCGTGGTCTCGGCGGCGGTGCCCGCGCTCACCCGGAGGTGGCCCGGGATGCTGAGGTTGCGGATGATGATGCCCCGGGCGAGCAGCGCCTCGAACAGCGCCTCGGGGTCGTCGACGCCGCCGAACAGCACGAAGTTCGCGGCGCTCGGCCACGGGTGGTAGCCGAGCTCGGTGAGTTCGGTGACGATGCGGTCGCGCTGCGCCTTGATGTCGTCGACCATCGCCAGCATCTCGGGGGCGTGGTCGAGCGCGGCGACCGCGGCGGCCTGCGTGAGCGCCGACAGGTGGTAGGGCAGCCGCACCAGACGGATGGCGTCGGTGACTGCGGGGTCGGCGGCGAGGTAGCCGAGGCGCGCGCCCGCGAAGGCGAAGGCCTTGCTCATCGTGCGCGACACGATCAGGCGCGGTCGGCCCTCGAGGAGGGTGAGGGCGCTCGGCCGGTCGGCGGGCATGAACTCGGCGTAGGCCTCGTCGACGACGACCATCCCGTCAGTAGCGTCGTAGGCCGCGGCGATGGTGTCGAGGTCGAGTGCGGTGCCGGTGGGGTTGTTGGGCGCGCAGAAGAAGACGAGGTCGGGCTTGGTGCGCTCGACCCACTCGACGGCGGTCTGCGGCGAGATCTGGAAGTCGGTGTCGCGTTCGCCGGCGATCCACTCGGTGCCGGTGCCGTGCGCGATGATCGAGTGCATCGAGTAGGTGGGAGGGAACCCCAGCACGGAACGGCCCGGCCCGCCGAATGCCATGAGGATCTGCTGCAGCACCTCGTTGGAGCCGTTCGCGGCCCAGATGTTGTCGCGGCCGAGGCCGTGACCGAGGTACGCGGCGAGCGAGTCACGAAGTGCGGTGAACTCGCGGTCGGGATAGCGGTTCACCTGGAGCAGCTCGCGGGCGATCGACTCGATGATGTCGCGAGCGACGTCTTCGGGAATGGGGTGAGTGTTTTCGTTGACGTTCAGCTCGACCGGGAGGTGCAGATGCGGGGCGCCGTAGGGCTCCCTACCGCGCAGGTCGTCTCGGATGGGGAGTTCGTCGAGGGTGGTCACTCCAACGATTCTATCGAGTCGCGGCGACCCGATCGCCTGGCCCCCGCCCCGAGCGGTCGGGCCCAGCGACCGTGCCGAGCCCGCCGATCAGTCGGCGAGGTCGGCCGGGATGGCGATGCGCTGGCCGGGCTGCACCGAGGAGGAGCTCAGCTGGTTGAGGCTCATGATCTCGGCGATGACGTCGCGAGGGTCGGCCTCGGGGGCGAGCGACTCGGCGATGCCCCACAGGCTCTGCCCGCCGGCGACGGTGACGTACTCGAAGTCGGCCGAGGAGCCTGCACCGGTGGCGATGGCGGAGCCACCGCTCATGAGCGCCACCACCGCGAGCACGGTGATGACGGGAACGGCCACGAGGGCCGCCAGGACGCGGCGGCCGCGGGCGGTGATGCGCAACTTCGGCGTGACGGCAGTGCCGGCGGCGACAGTGCTGGTGGTGGCAGTGCCGGTAGCGACGGTGCTGGTCGCGCTGGTGCGGGTGGCGGCGGGGATGGTGGTGCGAAGAGAAGCCGTCACAGGTGCTGCGATGCTCATGATTCCTCCTGAGGGTTCGCACCGGCGCTCGGCCGGGAGCGCCGGTGCGAAGTTGTGTTCCGAATCTATATTCGAATAATGGTTTCGTCAAGTCGAAATCGATGACCGAATGCTGCGACACACTCGAACATAGATATGTATTCGAGCAGTTCTCGGATACAGTTTCGATCGACAGGTGAACTCAATCACCAGCCACCGACATCGGATGTCGGAACCCTCGAGAAGGCAGGACACCGTGGCCATCGACCCGGCACGCACCAGGCGGCGCAAGAGCCTCAGCGACAAGCAGCTCGCCATCCTCGACGTCATCCAGCGCTCGGTCTCGGCCAGGGGCTACCCGCCGAGCATGCGCGAGATCGGCGACGCCGTGGGCCTGTCCTCCCTCTCCAGCGTCACCCACCAGCTCAACCAGCTCGAGCTGAGCGGCTACCTGCGCCGCGACCCCAACCGACCGCGCGCGATGGAGGTGCTCATCGACGTGCCCGGCATCGACGAGGTGCCCGCACCCGATGCCGATTCGGCTCCGCCCGTGGGCGACGCCACCCTCGTGCCGCTGGTGGGCCGCATCGCCGCGGGCATCCCGATCACGGCGGAGCAGCAGGTCGACGAGGTGTTCCCCCTCCCCCGTCAGCTCGTCGGCAACGGCGACCTGTTCATGCTGAAGGTCGTCGGCGAGTCGATGATCGACGCCGCCATCTGCGACGGCGACTGGGTGGTGGTGCGGCAGCAGCACACCGCCGAGAACGGCGACATCGTCGCGGCGATGCTCGACGAGGAGGCCACGGTGAAGGTGTTCCGTCAGCGCGACGGCCACACCTGGCTGCTCCCCCGCAACTCGAACTTCGAGCCCATCCTCGGCGACCACGCCGTCGTGCTCGGCAAGGTGGTCGCCGTGCTCAGGGCGGTCTGACCCCCGTCACGGGGAGCTGGTCGCAGAAAGTGCTCGAAAGCCGAAGCTTTCGAGCACTTTTCGCGACCAAGGGGTGAAACCGCCGCTCAGCGGGCGATCGCGAACTCCTCGAGGCGCTCCTCGAACTCCGGGTTGATGAGCGCGCGCACGTGCGTGCCCGCCTCCCCGTACTCAGTGCTCAGCACGGTGTTGCGCTCGTGCAGCAGGGTCACCAGATCGCCGCGGTCGTAGGGCACCAGCAGGTTCATCTCGAGGCTCGGCCGCGGGATGAGCTCGTCGATGCGCGCGAGCAGCTCGGGAATGCCCTCCCCGGTGCGCGCCGAGACGAACACCGCCTTTGGCTCGAGCCCGCGCAGCACCAGCCGCTCGTCGTCGGAGACCAGGTCGCTCTTGTTGAACGCGATGATCTCGGGGATGCCTCGGGCACCCGCCTCACCCATCACGTCGCGCACGGTCGCGATCTGGCCCGCCGGGTCGGGGTGCGAGGCGTCGACGACGTGCACCACCACATCCGAGTCCTGCACCTCTTCGAGGGTCGAACGGAACGCCTCGACCAGCTGGTGCGGGAGCGCCCGCACGAAACCGACGGTGTCGGCGATCGTGTAGGGGCGCCCGTCGGTAGTCGCGTTCTTGCGCACGGTGGCGTCGAGGGTCGCGAACAGCGCGTTCTCGACGAGCACGCCCGCACTCGTGATGCGGTTGAGCAGCGACGACTTGCCCGCGTTGGTGTACCCCGCAATGGCGACGCTGGGCACCGCGTTGCGGCGCCGGTTGGCGCGCTTCGCGTCACGCGCGGGCTTCATCGCGGCGATCTGCCGGCGCAGCTTCGCCATGCGGGTGTGGATGCGGCGCCGATCGAGCTCGATCTTCGTCTCACCGGGGCCACGAGACCCCATACCGGCTCCCGCGCCACCCACCTGACCACCGGCCTGGCGCGACATCGACTCACCCCAACCGCGGAGCCTCGGCAGCAGGTACTCGAGCTGCGCGAGCTCGACCTGGGCCTTGCCCTCGCGGCTCTTGGCGTGCTGGCTGAAGATGTCGAGGATCACCGCCGTGCGGTCGATCACCTTCACCTTCACCACGTCTTCGAGCGCACGCCGCTGGCTCGGGGCGAGCTCGGTGTCGGCGATCACGGTGTCGGCCCCGAGCGACTGCACGATGGCGCGCAGCTCCTCGGCCTTGCCCTTGCCGAAGTAGGTGCTGGGGTCGGGGTGCGGCCGGCGCTGCAGCAGGCCGTCGAGCACGACGGCGCCCGCCGTCTCGGCGAGGGCCGCGAGCTCGTGCAGCGAGTTCTCGGCGTCGGCGAGCGTGCCCTGCGAGTAGAGGCCGATGATGACGACGTTCTCGAGCCTGAGCTGCCGGTACTCCACCTCGGTGACGTCGTCGAGCTCGGTCGAGAGCCCGGCGACGCGGCGCAGCGACTGCCGGTCGTCGCGGTCGAACTGGTCGCCGTCGAAGCCGCTGTCGGCGGTGGTCTCGGCGCGTTGGAGCGCCTGCGCGGCGCCCTCGGTGAAGAGCGAGTACGCGCTCGCCCGGGAGCCGGCCGAGGCGAGGATGCGCGACACCGCGTCATCCGACGCGGCCGAGCCGTCGGCGTCGTGAGCGGATGCGCGCGGCGCGGCGCCGACGCCCGTCGCGTCGCGCAGGGTGCCGTCGTCGACGGCGTCGTGGTCTGACATCGCAGTCAAGAATAGTCTCCTTGTTTGCTAGATTCCCTCTATGGATGGCGAGCACTACTTCTCTGCGCAGCCGGCGGGAGAGTTGTCGCTCCGCGAGATCACCGTCGAACTCGCCGGCGCCCCGCGCCGCCTTCAGACGGCCTCGGGTGTGTTCAGCCCCGAACGGCTCGACGCGGGTACCCGCGTGCTCCTGTCGAATGTCCCGGCGCCTCCCCCGGGCGGGAATCTGCTCGACCTCGGGTGCGGGTGGGGACCGATCGCTCTCTCGCTCGCTCTCGAGTCACCGCACGCCACGGTGTGGGCGGTCGACGTCAACGAACGTGCTCTGGATCTGATTCGACGGAATGCTCACATGTTAGGCCTCGACCATGTCAACGCCGTCCGGCCCGAAGATGTTCCCGATTCGCTGAAGTTCACCACGATCTGGTCGAACCCGCCCATCCGCGTCGGCAAGAACGAGCTCCACTCCATGCTGCAGACCTGGCTCCCACGCCTCGACACGGGGTCGGATGCGTGGCTCGTCGTGCAGAAGAACCTCGGCTCCGATTCGCTGCAGCGCTGGCTCGACACGGAGTTCTCCGACATGTCGGTGATGCGGACGACGACGAACCGTGGCTACCGCGTGCTCCGGGTGCGCAACCACGCCGGCTGACCGGCCGGCAGCATCCCGACCGCCTGCGAGCCGAAAGGCGGATGCAGACGCAGACGCGAGCGCGAACGCTAGGCGATCGCCAGGTCGCCCTCGTACACCAGCTCGGCCGGCCCCGAGAGCGCGACGTGCTCGCCGTCTTCGGTGGGGAACATGCGGACGCCCACGACGCCACCGGGCACCGCGACGCTCCAATGGTCGGGCGCACCCGCACCGGCCCAGTGGCGGGTCGCCAGTGCCGCCGCCGCCGCGCCCGTGCCGCAGGAGAGGGTCTCGCCGCTCCCGCGTTCGTGCACGCGCATCCTGATGTGGCCCACACCGTCGCGCACGAGCGGCTCGCTGGGTACCACGAACTCGACGTTCGCACCGTCTTCGGGTACGGGCTCGACGTGCGGGATGAAGGTGAGATCGGCCTCGGCCAGCTCGTCGTCGTCGGCGAGGGCGACCACCACATGGGGGTTGCCCACGTTGATGCCGAGGCCCGGCCGCGGCACCTGCAGGTTCTTGGCCCGCACGAGCGGTTCGCCGCCGTCGAGCCGCCAGCGCCCGAGGTCGACCTGGAAGCCGAGCTTGCTGCGCTGCACGTCGCGCACCCCGGCGCGCGTGCCGATGACGAGGGTCTCCCCCGCCGCCAGCTCGGCGAGCCCGTTGTCGAGGAGGTAGCGGGCGAAGACACGGATGCCGTTGCCGCACATCTCGGCGATGGAACCGTCGGCGTTGCGGTAGTCCATGAACCACTCGGCCGCCGGGTCTTCGGCCAGTGCGGCGGCCCCCTCCGGAAGGTTGGCCGACCGCACGGCGCGCAGCACGCCGTCGGCCCCGACACCGAAGTGCCGGTCGCAGATGGCGGCGACCTGGGTGGGGAGGAGGTCGATCTCCCCGTCGGCGTCGGTGAAGAGCACGAAGTCGTTGCCAGTCCCCTGGCCCTTGGTGAAGTGGAGATCGGCGGGCATGGAATCAGTCTAGGGTGACGCGACGAGGCCGAGAGCCCGGTCGACGGCTGCCGTCACGCTCGCCGCGTCGAGGGCGTCGGCGTCGATGGCGTCGGGATAGCGCTTGAACCAACTGACCTGGCGGCGAGCGTAACGCCGGGTGAGCGCCTGCGCCTCGGCGATGGCGTCGGCGCGCGTCATCGTGCCGTCGAGATCGGCGAGTGCCTGCGCATAGCCGATGGCCCGGGATGCGGTGGTGCCGTCGCGGAGGCCCCGCGGCAGGAGCGCGGCGACCTCGTCGACCAGGCCACGCTCCCACATCTGCACCACCCGTTCGTCGAGGCGCGGCACCAGGGCCTGGCGTTCGACGCCCAGCCGCACGATCGCCAGGGGGCGCCACGGCACCGGCACGTCGGGCAGGGTTCCGCTGAGCGGTTCGCCGGTGAGCTCGACCACCTCGAGCGCGCGCACGAGGCGGCGGCCGTTGAACTGGCCGATCGACACCGCCGCCTCGGGGTCGAGAGCCTTCAGTCGGTCGTAGAGGGCACGGGCGCCGGTCGCGTCGAGTTCGGCCTCGAGCCGGCGCCGCACCTCGGCGTCTCGGGCGGGGAACTGGAAGTCGTGGATGACCGAGGAGACGTAGAGGCCCGACCCGCCCACCAGGAGGGCGACGGCACCGCGCGCCTGGATCGCCTCGATCGCCTCGCGCGCCTCGCGCTGGTAGGCCGCGACCGAGGCGTCGGCGGTGACGTCGAGCACGTCGAGGAGGTGGTGCGGAATCCCGCGGCGTTCGGCCGGTGCGAGCTTGGCGGTGCCGATGTCCATGCCCCGGTACAGCTGCATCGCGTCGGCGTTGACCACCTCGGCCGCGACACCGCGGTCGGTGAGGCGCTCCGCGAGTCGGAGGGAGAGCTCCGACTTGCCGGTGCCGGTGGCGCCGACCACGGCGATCAGTCGCGCCGGCCCGTCTGCTGCCGGGGCGGACGCGCCCGGGGCCATCCCTCAGCTCCGCAGGTCGTCGGTGGAGCTGTAAATCGGCACGGTCGCGACGCGCGGGCTCGACGGTGCGCCCACGCGGAGGCCCGGCAGACCGAGCGAGACCCGCCCCGGCCCGGAACCCTCGGCGGCATTCGAGCCCGACGCGCCCGGCACAGCGCACGACTCGGCCTCGCTCCTGTCCCAGGCGTCGCCCGCGCGGGTGCGCCGCACCTCGAGCGGGGTGCCGTCGCTGTCGGCGATGAGGTAGTAGGGCGCCGCCTGCGTGACGGTGACCGAGACGACGTCGCCGGGGCGCGGCGCCGCCGAACCCTCGGGAAGCTCGAAGTGCACCAGCCTGCTGTCTTCCGCCCGACCGCTCAGTCGCTTCGTCTCGCCGTCTTTGCGGCCCTCGCCGTTCGCGACGACGAGCTCGACGCGCCGCCCGACGATCTTCTGGTTCTCTTCGAGCGAGATGCGGTCTTGCAGGGCGACCAGTCGGTCGTAGCGCTCCTGCACCACCTCGCGCGGCACCTGGTCGGGCATCGTCGCCGCGGGGGTGCCGGGGCGGATCGAGTACTGGAAGGTGAAGGCCGAGGCGAAGCGGGCCTGCTCGACCACCCGGAGGGTCTCTTGGAAGTCTTCTTCGGTCTCGCCGGGGAACCCCACGATGATGTCGGTGCTGATCGCGGCGTTCGGGATCTTCGCCCGCACGCGGTCGAGGATGCCGAGGAACTTGGCCGAGCGGTAGGAGCGCCGCATGGCACGCAGGATGCGGTCGGAGCCCGACTGCAGAGGCATGTGCAGCTGCGGCATCACCGACGGGGTCTCGGCCATCGCGTCGATGACGTCGTCGGTGAACGCCGCGGGGTGCGGGCTGGTGAAACGGATGCGCTCCAGGCCCTCGATCTCACCGGCGGCCCGGAGGAGCTTGCCGAAAGCGAGACGGTCGCCGAACTCGACGCCGTAGGAGTTGACGTTCTGGCCGAGCAGGGTGACCTCGAGAGCGCCGTCGTCGACGAGCGACTGGAGTTCGGCGAGAATCTCGCCGGGACGGCGGTCTTTCTCCTTGCCGCGGAGCGCCGGCACGATGCAGAAGGTGCAGGTGTTGTTGCAGCCCACCGAGATGGAGACCCAGCCGCTGTAGGTGGAATCGCGCTTGGTGGGGAGAGTGGAGGGGAAGGTCTCGAGCGACTCGAGGATCTCGATCTGCGCCTCGTCGTTGTGACGGGCCCGCTCGAGGAGGCTGGGCAGGGCGCCCATGTTGTGGGTGCCAAAAACCACGTCGACCCACGGGGCCTTGTCGAGGATGACGTTCTTGTCTTTCTGCGCGAGGCACCCGCCGACGGCGATCTGCATGCCCTCGTGCCGGCGCTTCACCGAGGCGAGATGACCGAGGTTGCCGTAGAGCTTGTTGTCGGCGTTCTCGCGCACGGCGCAGGTGTTGATGACGACGACATCGGGTTCGACGCCCTCGGCCTTGACGTAACCCGCAGCCTCGAGAGACCCGCTCAACCGCTCGGAGTCGTGCACGTTCATCTGGCAGCCGTAGGTGCGCACCTCGTAGGTGCGCGCGCGCCCCGACGCGTCGCGGGACGCGTTCGACGCCGCGATGATCGTCGGTGCTTCGCTGACTGTGCTCATGGTGCGTCTAGTCTACGAAACCGCCGGACGGCTTTCGCCTCAGCGGAACCGCACCCGGTTGGTGGCCTTGCGCGTCGCCATCGCGCGCCGCGTGGCCTCGCGCACGATGCCGGAACTGAAGCCCCGGCGGGCGAGGAAGCCGTTGAGGCGCCGCTCGACCGTCTCGTCGTCGTACCGCGAGAGCTGACCGACCCGCTTCACCGCTGCTTCGACGGCGAGCTCGAACTCGTGGTCGTCGTCGAGGTTCTCGAGCGCGACCCCGACGAACTCCGACGGGATCTTGCGGGCGTGCAGCTCGCGGGCGATGACGGCCCGGCTCTTCTGGCTGCGTTCGCTCAGCCGGGCGACGAGCGCCTCGGCCAACGCGAAGTCGTTCAGATAACCGAGCTCTTCGTACCGGGCGACGAGGCCGTCGGCCTCCTCCCCCGTCGCGCCCTGGGCGACGAGGAGGTCGTGGGTCTCGGCCGAGGAGAGCTGACGGCGCCCCAGCGCTCGCACGACGGTGTCGCTCACGCGCTCGAGCCGCTCCTCGTCGGAGACCTCCACACGAACCGGGAGCTCGACGGGTTCGGCCATGCGCGCGGGAGCGAGGAACGGCAGGTCGACGGGCTCCGACGACTCGGCCGTGCGCTCGGGCTCCCACGACTCGGCCGTGCGCTCGGTCACGGCGTCGCGGCCCGCGGGGTGCGAGCCGCGGCCCCGTCGGGGCGCGAACTCGGCGGGTTCAGGAGTGCCCGCACCGTCAGCGCCCGACTCGGGCGCCGACGGGCGCGACCGCCCGCGGCGGCGCACCGAGTCGAGGCTGACGACGTCGTTCATGGCAGATCAGGCTCCCTTGCGCGAAGCCAGCTTCGGCTCGATCGACTCGACGTTGCCCGCAGCGGCGGCAGCCGCGCCCGCCTCGCCCACACCGAGCTTGGCGAGGATCTTGTTCTCGATCTCGAGTGCGACGTCGGGGTTCTCCTTGAGGAAGCGCCGCGAGTTCTCCTTGCCCTGACCGAGCTGGTCTCCGTCGTAGGTGTACCAGGCACCTGACTTGCGCACGATCTCGTGCTCCACACCGAAGTCGATGAGGCTGCCCTCGCGCGAGATGCCGACACCGTAGAGGATGTCGAACTCGGCCTGCTTGAAGGGCGGAGCCATCTTGTTCTTCACGACCTTCACGCGGGTGCGGTTGCCGACCGCCTCGGTTCCCTCCTTGAGGGTCTCGATGCGACGGATGTCGAGACGCACCGAGGCGTAGAACTTGAGCGCCTTACCGCCGGCCGTGGTCTCGGGGCTGCCGAAGAAGACACCGATCTTCTCGCGCAGCTGGTTGATGAAGATCATGGTGGTGCCGGTCTGGTTGAGACCACCGGTGAGCTTGCGGAGGGCCTGCGACATGAGGCGGGCCTGCAGACCCACGTGCGAGTCGCCCATCTCGCCCTCGATCTCGGCGCGGGGCACCAGGGCCGCCACGGAGTCGATGACGATGATGTCGATGGAGCCCGAGCGCACCAGCATGTCGGCGATCTCGAGGGCCTGCTCACCGGTGTCGGGCTGGGAGACCAGGAGCGAGTCGATGTCGACGCCGAGCTTCTTCGCGTACTCGGGGTCGAGGGCGTGCTCGGCGTCGATGAAGGCGGCGATGCCGCCCGCCCGCTGGGCGTTCGCGATGGCGTGCAGAGTGAGCGTGGTCTTACCCGACGACTCAGGGCCGTAGATCTCGACGATGCGGCCGCGCGGCAGACCCCCGATGCCGAGGGCGACGTCGAGGGCGATCGACCCGGTGGGAACGACCTCGACCGGCGCGCGGTCGTCGCTGCCGAGGCGCATCACCGAACCCTTGCCGAACTGGCGGTCGATCTGGGCGAGGGCGGTCTCGAGTGCTTTCTCACGATTTGCGTCTGACGGCATTTCGGTCTCCTTCGTGCTGTGCGACCTGGCGGCCGGCGATGGTGTGCCCACAGGCTGTCGTGTTCGCGCCCCTCACGGGGTGGCGACGACAGGGCGTCGACGAGAGTTCGCCGAACACGACTCACGCTAGAGACGACCACTGACATCGGGATGACAGCGGGCCGGTCTGTGGAGAACGTGTTCGAATCTCTCGCTGTGCAGAACTCTACGCCGCACCGAAGATATGTTCGAGAGACGCGCGGCGTGTTGCGAACACGAAAAAGCCCCCGGCCGCTGCCGGGGGCTTCTCGATCATGTCTGTCGGGGAGCGGGGAGGCCCGCTCCGTGCCAGCGTTGGGGCGGCACATCGGCCGACCGGCAGACCGCGAGCCACACCTCTCGCGGGGGGATACCTGCCTTCAACGCCTGCTCGGCGGTTCGATCGCCGAGATCGACGAGCACCACATCGCTCGTCACCACCTGCCCGTAGGCCGTACCGAACTCGTCGGCCACGGCCTGCCTGAACTCACTCAGCCGCACTCCGTGTGCAGCCGCTCAGCGGGCGACGAGATCGGCGTCGAAGTCGGCGACGAACTCGTCGGGGATCGTGTCGGGGATGGGGTCGATGCCTTCGACGATCGCGAGACGGTCGCCCACCTCGCGCATGATGACCGAGATCGGGGTGTCGAGAGCGTCGGCCACCGAGGCGAGGATCTCGCTCGAGGCCTCCTTCTGACCACGCTCGACCTCGCTCAGGTAGCCGAGGGCGACGCTCGCCTTACTTGCCACTTGACGAAGGGTACGACCCTTCTGCAGGCGGAAGTCCCGAAGCACGTCGCCGATTTCCTGACGAACTAGAATCACTGGACCCTCCTTGCGTTCCTGTCACGGTCTGTTCGAGTGGCTCTTCTGACCACGTTACTGCAGTGGTTCGTAGCAGTGACTCTAAACGACTGGGACTGGACAATACTTGTGAATGACACCAGATGTAACGTGATCGAAACGGCGCCCATTCCCTCGGCGGAGCTCACAGGGAATCTCTCAGGATACGCAGAGCGACCCGCACGGTCTCGGCCCTGATCGCGGCCCGATCGCCTTCCAGCTCGAGGGCGTGACTGCGCACGTCTGCGCCGATGGCGACCCCCACGTACACCGTTCCCGGCGCCGCGCCGTCTTGAGGGTCGGGCCCCGCGGCACCGGTCGTCGAGATGCCGATCTCGGCCGGGACGCCCTCGACCGCGAGCGCACTGCGCACACCGACCGCCATCTGCATCGCCACGTCGGGATGCACGGGGCCGTGGGCCGCCAGCACCTCGGCGTCGACCCCGAGCACCGAGTGCTTCACCGCGGTGTCGTAAGCCACCACTCCTCCGCGGAGCACCGCGGAGGCACCCGGCACGTCGACCAGCGCCGAGCACAGCAGACCACCCGTCAGCGATTCCGCGACGGCGATCGTGGTGCGGCTGCGGGTGAGCGCGGCGATGATCTCGGCGGCGGCGGCGGCGTTGTCGACCACAGCATCCGACCCGCTCATGCGCCCGCCACCGGCTTGCGGTTGAGTCGCCAGGCCTGAACGAGGTAGTCGATGCCCGTGACCACCGTGAGCACCACGGCGGCCGTCATGGTGATGCCGTTGACCCAGTTCACCCAGTCGCCGAACAGCTCGGGGAAGGGCAGCAGCGCCAGGGAGATCGCGACCGACTGCACCAGGGTCTTGAGCTTGCCGCCCCGCGACGCCGGGATGACGCGGTCGCTCAGCTGCACGAACCGCCACACCGTGATGCCGACCTCGCGCACGAGGATGACGATGGTGACCCACCACGGCAGCTCGGCGAGGATCGACAGGCCGATGAGCGCGGCACCGGTGAGCACCTTGTCGGCGATCGGGTCGAGCAGCTTGCCCAGATCGGTGACCAGGTTGCGGCTGCGGGCGATGTGGCCGTCGATGCCGTCGGTCGCGATGGCCAGGATGAAGAGCACGGCCGCGGCCCAGCGCAGCGCGCCGTTCTGGCCGTCGTCGACCAGGAGCATGACGAAGAAGACCGGGGCAAGGAGGATGCGGACGATCGTGATCGCGTTCGGCAGGTTCCAGTTGCTGGGCTTCGCCGCGGGTGCCGACTCCTCGTTCGAGGTCACGCGATCACTCCCTGCCGGTCAACTGCCAGGCGTCTTCGCTGCCGGACTCGTCGTCATCAGCGTAGCGGTCGTCGTCGTGCGCGTACGACGACGACGGCGCCGAGGGCCCGCCGGAGGGGCTGGGGCCCACCTGGCCGCCGGCATCCGGAGCGTCGCCGCGCAGCATCGCGAGCACCTGAGGCAGTTGGTCGGGGGTGACCAGCACGTCGCGGGCCTTCGAGCCCTCGGAGGGGCCGACGATCTCGCGCGACTCCATGAGGTCCATCAGGCGGCCGGCCTTCGCGAAGCCCACCTTGAGCTTGCGCTGCAGCATCGAGGTGGAGCCGAACTGCGTGGTGATGACGATCTCGGCGGCGGCGAGCAGCACCTCGAGGTCGTCGCCGATGTCGGAGTCGATCTGCTTCTTCTCGGCCGTCACCGCCACGTCGTCGCGGTACTCGGGGCGGGCCTGCCGGGTGACGTGCTCGACGACCTTCTGGATCTCGCTCTCGGGCACCCACGCGCCCTGCACGCGGATGGCCTTCGAGGAGCCCATGGGGAGGAACAGCGCGTCGCCCTGGCCGATGAGCTTGTCGGCGCCCGGCTGGTCGAGGATGACGCGGGAGTCGGTGACGCTCGTGACCGCGAAGGCGAGCCGCGACGGCACGTTCGCCTTGATGAGGCCCGTCACCACGTCGACCGAGGGCCGCTGGGTGGCGAGCACGAGGTGGATGCCGGAGGCGCGCGCCAGCTGGGTGATGCGCACGATCGAGTCCTCGACGTCGCGCGGGGCGACCATCATGAGGTCGGCGAGCTCGTCGACCACCACGAGGAGGTAGGGGTAGGGCTTCAGCACGCGCTGCGAGGCGGGCGGGAGCTGGATCTCGTCGTTGATGACGGCGCGGTTGAAGTCGTCGATGTGACGGAAGCCGAAGCTCTCGAGGTCGTCGTACCTCATGTCCATCTCCTTCACCACCCACGACAGCGCCTCGGCCGCCTTCTTCGGGTTGGTGATGATGGGGGTGATGAGGTGCGGCACGCCCTGATAGGCGGTGAGCTCCACGCGCTTGGGGTCGATCAGCACCATGCGCACCTCGCTGGGCTTCGCGCGCATGAGCACGCTCGTCACCATCGAGTTGATGAAGCTCGACTTGCCCGAGCCGGTGGAACCGGCCACGAGCAGGTGCGGCATCTTCGCGAGATTGGCCAGCACGAACTTGCCTTCGACGTCTTTGCCGACGCCGATGGTCATGGGGTGCGGGTCGTTCATCGCCTTCTGCGACCGCAGCACGTCGCCGAGCGAGACCGTCTCGCGATCGGTGTTCGGGATCTCGATGCCGATCGCGCTGCGACCCGGGATGGGCGAGAGGATGCGTACCTCGTTCGACGCGACCGCGTAGGCGAGGTTCTTCGACAGGGCGGTGACCCGCTCCACCTTCACGCCGGGGCCGAGCTCGATCTCGTACCTCGTGACGGTCGGGCCCCGCGAGAACCCGGTGACCTGCGCGTCGACCGAGAACTGCTTCAGCACGTCGGTGATGGCGCGCACGATGTCGTCGTTCGCGGCCGAGCGCGACTTCGACGGCTCGCCCGTCGAGAGGTTCATGACCGAGGGCAGGCGGTAGTTCGCCGGGTCGGATGCGGGAGGCGGCTCGGGCATGCCCTCCACGGCACCCGTGTGGGAAGCATCCGGAACCGGGGTGGCGAAGGCGTCGAGGGCCTCGGTGCCGTCGTCGTCGAGCAGACCGATGGTCTGCTTGCGGCCGGGCAGCACCTCGCCGGTGATGCGCTTGATGGCCTGCTCGGCGGCCTCCATGTCGTGGAGAAGGCCGTTGCCGAAGGCCTCGGTGCTGTCGAGATCGCGGGCTGCTGCGGCCGGGCCGACGCCGTCGACGCCACCGGCGGCCGCCGTGTCGAACTCGGCGGGGCTCATGTACGGCCCGTCTTCGGGCGGCGGGGTGCGGTCTTCGATGCGCGGCGCCATGAGCGGCGTCTCGAACTCGGGGTCGACCTCGCGCTCGCTCTTGTTGCGCCGCCACCACGGGAGGGCGCCGCCGTCATCGGGCTGGGCGTCGAAGTCGAGCATGTTCGGGTCGTCGGCCGGGTCGGCCGCGCCCTTCCTGCCGCGCTTGCCGGTCGCGGTGGGCGTGCCCGTGCCCGCGCCGGCGCCGGATGCGTCGGTCGCGTCGTCGTCGCTCGGTGCGGGGGCGCCGAACAGATAGGCGTAGAGCTCGCGGGCGCGACGGCCGATGCGGTTCGGCGGGGTCTTCGTGATGATGAACAGCGACAGGGCGCAGAAGAACACGAGCACGATCGTGGCGCCGATGGGGGTGATGAGCGTCATGAGGGGGGCGCCCGCGATCCAGCCGATGATGCCGCCGGCCACCGCGAGGCCCTCGATGCCCGCGGCCGGGTCTGGGGCGCCGCCGTACACGTGGCAGAGGCCCGAGACCGAGACCAGGAAGACGGCGAGACCGATGCCGATGCGGCCGTTGTCGTTCACCGACGCCGGATGCCGGAACAGCCAGAGCGCGAGCAGCAGCAGGATGACGGGAAGCGCGTAGGCCACCCGGCCGAACAGCCCGCCGAAGGTGTAGGCGTTGATCGAGATCGCGACCGCGTTGGAGGCGAGGAACCACTCGGTGACCGCACCGGCCACCGCGAGCAGGAAGAACAGGAACGGCAGGCCGTCGCGCCGCTCCTCCTTCGCCAGCTTCTCCGGCCCGAACGCCCGCGCCGCACCGCCCACCACGTGGGCCATGCCGAGCCACAGCGTCACCAGCGGATTCGGCTTCTCCTCCGACACCACCGGGTACTTCACGGTCTTCTGCGCCGCCGTGCGCTGCGCCGGCTTCCGCGGCGCAGCCCCGGTCGCCCGCGCCGAAGACCCCCTCGTACTCCGAGGCGTCGACTTACTACTCGTGGCCATGAAATCACGCTATATCGAGGCGCTGACATCGCCTCGATGCCGCGCCGTGCTAGCTGCCGCCGGGGCCGTGCTGCGCGCGGCTCCGGCGGGGCGCGCCGCCGCTTCCGCGGCGCGCCGCGACATGTGAAGACGCGGTCGCTGACGCGGCCACGCCTTCACCTTGGGTCGTCAGACAGAGGCCTGTTGCGCTGAAACCCGCACCTCTGTCCCGCCATCTGCGAGTAGGTACTGGCAGCGACGTGAAAGCCGCGGGCCGTACTCGACGACCCAGGGTGAGTGCGTGGCCGCGTCAGCGACCGCGTGCTCACATGTCGCGGCGCGCCGGGCGAGGACCGGCGCGCCCCGGCAGAGCCGCGCGCAGCACGGCCCTGCCGGCAGCTAGCACAGCAGGCCGGCGCCCGATGACTCCCGGCACCCCGAACGCTTTAGGCCTCGATCACCAAGGGCACGATCATCGGGCGCCGCCGATAGGAGGTGTTCACCCAGCGGCCGACGGTGCGGCGCACGACCTGTTGGAGGGCGTAGGGCTCGCGTACGCCGTTCTGGGCGGCCTCGGCGAGGGCGGCGCTGATCTTGGGCTTGACGGTGTCGAAGACGGAGTCGTCTTCGGCGAAGCCCTTGGCGTGGATCTCGGGGCCCACGACGATCTTGCCGGTGAGCGCTTCGACCACGACGATGATCGAGATGAAGCCCTCCTCGCCGAGGATGCGGCGGTCTTTGAGGTCGGCGTCGGTGATCTCGCCTACGGTCGAACCGTCGACGTACACGTAGCCGAGGTCGTACTGCCCGACCACCTTCGCCACCCCGTCGCGCAGGTCGATGACGGTGCCGTCTTCGGCGATGATCGTGTTCTCCTTCGGCACCCCGGTGTCGATGGCGAGCTTCGCGTTCGCCACCAGGTGCCGGTACTCGCCGTGCACCGGCAGCACGTTCTTCGGCTTCAGGATGTTGTAGCAGTACAGCAGCTCGCCCGCGGCGGCGTGCCCCGAGACGTGAACCTTCGCGTTGGCCTTGTGCACCACGTTGGCCCCGAGCTTGGTGAGCCCGTTGATGATGCGGTACACGGCGTTCTCGTTACCCGGGATGAGGCTGGAGGCGAGGATGACGGTGTCGCCCTCTCCCACCTCGATCTGGTGCTCGTTGTTCACCATGCGCGAGAGCACCGCCATCGGCTCGCCCTGCGACCCGGTCGACATGTAGACGATCTTGTCGTCGGGGATGTCACCTGCCTTCTTGAAGTCGACGAGAACACCCTCGGGCACCTTCAGGTACCCGAGCTCGGCGGCGATTCCCATGTTCCGCACCATCGAGCGCCCGAGCAGCGCCACCCGGCGCCCGTTGGCGTGCGCCGCGTCGAGCACCTGCTGCACGCGGTGCACGTGGCTCGAGAAGCTCGCCACGATCACCCGCCGCGGGGCGCGCTCGATGATCGACTCGAGCACGGGGCCGATGTCGCGCTCGAGCGGGGTGAAGCCCGGGACATCCGCGTTGGTCGAGTCGACGAGGAACAGGTCGACGCCCTCCTCGCCGAGACGGGCGAAGGCCCGGAGGTCGGTGAGGCGGTCGTCGAGCGGCAGCTGGTCCATCTTGAAGTCGCCGGTGTGCAGCACCACGCCGCCCGGTGTCTTGATGGCGACGGCCAGCGCATCCGGAATCGAGTGGTTCACCGCCACGAACTCGCACTCGAACGGCCCGAGGTTCTCGATCTGCCCCTCGGCCACGTCGAAGGTGTAGGGCGTGATGCGGTGCTCCTTGAGCTTCGCCTCGACGAGCGCGAGGGTGAGCGCCGAACCGATGAGCGGGATGTCTTCGCGCAGCTTCAGCAGGTAGGGCACGGCGCCGATGTGGTCTTCGTGGCCGTGCGTGAGCACGATGCCGACGATGTCGTCGAGGCGATCGCGCACGATGCTGAAGTCGGGGAGGATGAGGTCGACACCCGGCTGGTGCTCCTCGGGGAACAGCACGCCGCAGTCGACGACGAGGAGCTTGCCCTCGTACTCGAAGACGGTCATGTTGCGGCCGATCTCGCCGAGGCCTCCCACCGGCGTGATGCGGAGTGTGCCCGCCTCCAGGGTCGGCGGATCGTAGACGGGGCTGGTGTTCATGCGCCCTCCTCAGTTCTCGTGGGTCGTCGTGCGGTGCGTGGCGTCGTGCTCACGCTGTGGTCTGTTGTGCTGTGCGCCGCGCCGACCTCGAGGGCGCTCAGCGGGTGGTTCCCGCCACCTTCGGCAGCGCTCCGCCGGCGGCAGCGTTGCGGTCGGGGCGGAAGTTCTTGAGGCCGAGCCCCTCGATGCCCTTCACCAGGTCGATCTCGTCTTCGATCTGGGCGGCCTCCCACTCCTCGGGGCCGACCAGGGGAAGGCGCACGCGGGGGCTGCCGATGCGGCCGAGGCCGTGCAGGATGTACTTCGCCGCCACCGTACCGGGAACATGCGTCATGATGGCGCGCACCAGCGGCTCGAGCGACTGGTGTGCGGCCGTCGCCGTGGCCAGGTCGCCCGCGTTCACGGCGTCGACGATGGTGCGGTAGGGCGCGGGCGCCACGTTCGCCGTGACGCCGATGAGGCCGACCGCCCCGATCGACATGTGCGGCAGCACGTTCGCGTCGTCGCCCGAGAAGTAGAGCAGCTCGGTCTGGTTGATGACCCGGCTCACCTCGCTGAAGTCGCCCTTGGCGTCTTTGATCGCGAGCACGTTGGGGTGCTTCGCCAGGCGCAGGATGGTCTCGTACTTGATGGGCACACCGGTGCGGCCGGGGATGTCGTAGAGGATGACGGGCAGATCGGTGGCGTCGGCGATCATGCGGAAGTGGGTGAGGATGCCCGCCTGCGTCGGCTTGTTGTAGTACGGCGTGACGACGAGGTTGCCGTCGGCCCCCGCCTTCTCGCTCTGCCGGGCGAGCTGCATCGCGTGGGCGGTCTCGTTCGAACCGCCGCCCGTGATGATCTTGGCGCGCCCCGCCGCGACGTCTTTGCCCACCTCGACCAGCCTGATCTTCTCGGGGTCGGTGAGGGTCGAGGTCTCGCCCGTCGTTCCCGACACCACGATACCGTCGGCGCCGCCGACGATGAGCTCGTCGATGAGCTTCTCCACACCGGGCCAGTCGACCTCGCCGTCGGCGGTGAACGGGGTGACCATGGCGACGAGCACCTGGCCGAACGGGTTCTCGGCAGTTGAGGCAGTAGAC
Organism: Herbiconiux sp. SALV-R1; assembly: GCF_013113715.1. Classification (GTDB taxonomy): domain Bacteria; phylum Actinomycetota; class Actinomycetes; order Actinomycetales; family Microbacteriaceae; genus Herbiconiux. The sequence goes on along the minus strand of NZ_CP053344.1, from coordinate 985,425 downwards.
ACGACTACAGGCTATCGGGTCAGAAGCCCAGCCTTCCGAGCTGCTTGGCGTCTCGCTGCCAGTCTTTGGCCACTTTCACCCTGATGTTCAGATAGACCTGCCGGCCGAGCAGCGGTTCGATCTGCGCCCTGGCCCGCGCACCCACCTCGCCGAGCCGGGAGCCCTTCGGGCCGATGATGATGCCCTTCTGGCTGTCACGCTCCACGAACAGGTTCGCGTAGATCTCCACCAGGTCGCGGTCGTCGCGCTCGGTCATGTCGTCGATGGTGACGGCGATGGAGTGCGGCAGCTCGTCGCGCACACCCTCGAGCGCCGCCTCCCTGATGAGCTCGGCGATGCGCGACTCGAGGCCGGCGTCGGTGAACTGGTCGTCGGGGTAGAGCTTCTCGGAGCGCGGCAGCAGCGCGATGAGCTCGTTCACGAGCACGTCGAGCTGGATGCGGTCGGTGGCCGACACCGGGATGATCGCCTCCCAGTCGCGCAGCTCCGACACGGCGAGCAGCTGCTCGCCCACCCGCTGCTTCGACGCCTGGTCGATCTTCGTGACGATCGCCACCTTCTTCGCGCCCGGGTAGGCGTCGAGCTGCTCGTTGATGAAGCGGTCGCCCGGCCCGAGCTTCTCGTCGGCGGGAAGACAGAAGCCGATGACGTCGACGTCGCCGAGGGTCGACTGCACCAGCGAGTTCAGCCGCTCGCCGAGCAGCGTGCGCGGGCGGTGCATGCCCGGGGTGTCGACGACGATGATCTGCCCGGCCGGCTCGTGCACGATGCCCCGGATGGTCTGCCGCGTGGTCTGCGGCTTCGAACTCGTGATGGCGACCTTCTCGCCCACCAGCGCGTTCGTGAGGGTCGACTTGCCCACGTTCGGGCGGCCCACGAAGGTGACGAACCCCGCTCTGAAGTCGTCGCTGCCCTGCTCGCTCATGCCTTCTCCTTCGTGTCGTCGTGCGTCTTGCCCTTGCCGGCCTTCGGCAGCTTCACCGGGCCCGTGGCGACCCGCACCGGGCCGGTGTCACCGTCGTCGTCTCCCCGCGCATCCGGGTCGCGTCGCACCGTGGCGGTGACCAGGCGCTTGCGTCTGCCCTCGGTGCGGTCTGCCGTGAGGATGAGCCCCGCGATGCGCGCCTCGTCGCCCGTCTCGGGAAGCCTGCCGAGGCCCTTCGCGAGCAGGCCGCCCACGGTGTCGACGTCGTCGTCGTCGAGCTCGAGACCGAACAGCTCGCCCAGCTCGTCGACCGGCAGCCGTGCGCTCACCCGGAAGGTGTCGACGGCCTCGAGCGGCTCGACCTCCACCATGTCGCGGTCGTACTCGTCGGAGATGTCGCCGACGAGTTCCTCGAGCAGGTCTTCGAGGGTGACCAGGCCGGCGATGCCGCCGTACTCGTCGACCACCATGGCGAGGTGGTTCGACTCCGCCTGCATCTGCCGCAGGGTGTCGTCGACCTTCTTCGACTCGGGGATGAGCAGGGCGGGCCGGGCGAGCTCGGCCACCGTGGTGGTCTCGAGCTTGGCCGGGCGTTCGTAGCTCAGCCGCGCGACGTCGCGGAGGTAGAGCACCCCCGAGATGTCGTCGACGCGACCGCCGACCACCACGGGCATGCGGGAGACGCCCTTACTCAGGAAGAGCCCGAGGCCGTGCCCGACCGTGTCGTCGTCGTCGACCGTCACCATGTCGGTGCGCGGGATCATCACCTCGCGCACCACCGTGTCGTTGAACTCGAGGATGGAGTGGATGAGCTCACGGTCGTCTTCTTCGAGCACCTCGAGCTCGGTGGCCTCGTCGACCATGCTGAGCAGCTGCTCCTCGGAGGAGAAGGTGCCCGACCGGATGCGCCCCGGCGTCACGCGGTTGCCGATCGCCACGAGCGCGTTCGCCAGGGGGCCGAGCACCACCCGGGTGACGTGCACGGGCACGGCGCCCCACCGCACGATGGCTTTCGGATGCGCGCGGCCGACGCTGCGCGGGCTCGAGCCCACGAGCACGAACGAGACCGCCGTCATCACGACCGCCGACAGCACCAGGGCGATCCACAGCTCATCGATGGTGAACGCGAACGAGATGGTGATGAGCACCGCCGCCGTGGTCTCGAACACCACGCGGGCGAAGTTCGCGGCGTTGAGGTGAGCCGCCGGGTCTTCGGCGACGGCCCGGAGCGACCGTTTCGCGCGCGCCCGCTCGGCGAGCTCGAGCAGATCGCTGCGGGAGAGCGAGAGCACGGCGGTGTCGATCGCCGCGAACAGGCCGCCCAGCGCCACCAGCACGACGGCCGCGAGGAGGAACAGGACGATGGTCATTACTTACGGCGGCGCTCGCTCATCGCGAAGCCGACCAGGATGTCGCGCTGGATGCCGAACATCTCGCGCTCCTCGTCGGGTTCGGCGTGGTCGAAGCCGAGCAGGTGCAGGATGCCGTGGGTGGTGAGCAGCAGCAGCTCCTCGAGCGTCGAGTGCTTGGCCGCCTTGGCCTGCTCCTCGGCCACCTGCGGGCAGAGCACCACGTCGCCGAGCAGGCCCGCCGGGGTGGGCGAGTCTTCGGTGCCGGGGCGCAGCTCGTCCATCGGGAAGCTGAGCACGTCGGTGGGGCCGGGCTCGTCCATCCACTGCACGTGAAGCTGCTCCATGGCGGCCTCGTCGACCAGCACGATGGCGAGCTCCGCATCCGGATGCACGTGCATCTGGTCGAGCGCGTAGCTCGCCAGGCGCAGCAGAGCCGTCTCGTCGACCTCGATGGACGACTCGTTGTTCAGTTCGATCGACACGTGGGCATCCTCATCGCTTGTTCTTGTACCGGCGGTCGCGCTCGCTCGGCCCCTGGTACCCGGGGTTCTCGCGGCGGGCGAGCTGCACCTGATCGTATTTCGTGTACGCGTCGACGATCTGCCCCACCAGGGTGTGCCGCACCACGTCGGCGCTCGTGAGCGTGGCGAAGTGGATGTCGTCGATCGAGTCGAGGATGCGCGTGACGACCTGCAGACCGCTGGTGCCGATGGGCAGGTCGACCTGGGTGATGTCGCCCGTCACCACCATCTTCGAGCCGAAGCCGAGGCGGGTGAGGAACATCTTCATCTGCTCGGGAGTCGTGTTCTGCGCCTCGTCGAGCACGACGAACGAGTTGTTCAGCGTACGACCTCGCATGTAGGCCAGGGGCGCCACCTCGATGGTGCCGACGGCCAGGAGCTTCGGCACGATCTCCGGGTCCATCATCTCGTTGAGCGCGTCGTAGAGGGGGCGGAGGTAGGGGTCGATCTTGTCGGTCAGCGTGCCGGGCAGGAAGCCGAGCCGCTCCCCCGCCTCGACGGCGGGCCGGGTGAGGATGATGCGCTCCACCTCCTTGCGCTGCAGCGCCTGCACGGCCTTCGCCATGGCGAGGTAGGTCTTGCCGGTACCGGCCGGGCCGATGCCGAAGACGATCGTGTTCTCGTCGATGGCGTCGACGTAGCTCTTCTGCCCTGCGGTCTTCGGCCGCACGCTCTTGCCCCGCGCGGTGACGATGGCCTGGCTCAGCAGCTCGGCTGCCGGATGCGCGGAGCGGTCGTTCTCGAGCATGCGCGCCGAGCTCGTGACCTCGACGGGCGTGACCTCGTGGCCGCCGCGCACGAGCTCGAGCAGCTCTTCGACCAGGCGCCGGGCGCCCTCGACCTGCGAGGGCTCACCCGTGAGCGAGATGTCGTTGCCCCGCACGAGCACGGTGACCTGCGGGAACTGGCGCTCCATGGTGGTCAGCAGCCGGTCTTGCGGGCCGAGCAGGCGCACCATCTCGACGCCGTCGACGTGGAGTCGGGCTTCGGATGCGCCGGTGGCGGCCTCGGAGGCGGAGGGGACGGACGGGGTGGACGGGGTTTCAGCCAAGTGACGATTCCTTCAGGCCGCCCGCGAGAACATGGGCGTGCACATGGAAGACGGTCTGACCGGCGTTCTCGCCGGTGTTGAAGAGGAGACGGAACTCGCCGTCGGCGCGCTCGTCGGCGATCTCCTTCGCCGTGGCGACGAGCTCGGCGAGAAGGGCGGGGTCGCCCGCGGCGAGCTCGACGACGTCGCGGTACTGCTCGGTCTTCGGAACGACGAGCACGTGCACGGGAGCCTGGGGCGCGATGTCTTCGAAGGCGATCACCCGGTCGGTCTCCCGCACGATGGTGGCGGGGATCTCACGGGCGACGATGCGCGAGAAGATCGAGGGGGACGATTCGGTGCTGGACATGACTCCATCCTAGTTTCGGGCGGGCCCGGCCAGCAGGGGTGGCGACCCGCGCGAGGGCGTGGTTCGCTACCAGCGTCCGAACGCGGCGTTCAGCACCGCGAGCGCTGCCGGCCCCGCGGTCGAGGTGCGCAGCACCTCGTCGCCGAGGCGCACGGCCACGGCGCCCGCCTCGCCGAGCAGTTCGAGCTCGCGCGGCGAGATGCCGCCCTCCGGCCCGACCACGAGCAAGACGGTGGGCTCGGTGTTCGACTCGTCGGCCGAGGTGACCGGCCCGCCCGTGCCGCGGAGCGGCTCGAGCGCGAGCTCGGTGAGCCGCATCTCGGCGGAGGGCTCGAGCAGCAGCATCCGTCTGCCCTCCCCGCCCTCGCGGGCGACGGCCGCGAGCGCGGTCGTGTCGACGAGATCGCCGACCGCCGGCACGAACGGCCTGATCGACTGCTTCGCCGCCTCGCGCACGATCGTCGACCAGCGCTCGACGCCCTTGGCCGCCTTCTGCTCGTTCCAGCGCGACACCGAGCGCTCGGCCTGCCACGGCACCACCGCGGCCACCCCGAGCTCGGTGGCGGCCTGGATGGCGAGCTCGTCGCGGTCGCCCTTCGCGAGCGCTTGCACGAGCACCAGCCGGGGGGTGGGCGCCTCGTGCACCTCGGAGCGCTCCACGGCGATGTCGAGCTCCTTGCCCTCGACGCGCACCACGACGCCGTGCACCACGAGGCCGTTGCCGTCGCCGAGCGCGGTGTGCTCGCCGACCCGCAGCCGGTTGACGGTCACCGCGTGGCGCGCCTCGTCGCCCGACAGGGTGACCACCTCGCCCACCTCGTGGGGCGCGAGCGCCAGGTCGGCGCGCAGGAACAGAGAGCTCATCGGGTGCCCGTCAGACGTTGAGGAAGCGGTCGCGGAGCTTCGCGAACAGTCCCTGCTGGAAGTGCCCGAGGCTCGGCGCCGGGTACTTGTGCGCAGCGGCGAGCTGCTTCACCAGCTCCTTCTGCTTGTGGTCGAGCTTCGTGGGCGTCACCACCTGCACCCCGACCTTGAGGTCGCCGCGACCGCTGCCGCGCAGGTGCGTGATGCCGCGGCCCTTGATGGTGAGCACGTCGGCGCTCTGCGTGCCCGGCTTGATCTCGAGCTCGATGTCGCCGTCGAGGGCCTTGATGGTGGTGGTGGTGCCGAGCACCGCATCCCACATCTGCACCTCGAGGGTGCACAGCAGATCGTCGTCGTTGCGGGAGTAGACCTCGTGGTGCTTCACCTTGATCTCGAGGTAGATGTCGCCCTGCGGGCCGCCCGCGGGGCCCACCTCGCCGTGACCCGGAAGCTGCAGCCGCAGCCCGGTGTCGACACCGGCGGGGATGTCGATGGGAATGGTGCGACGCGCACGCACGCGACCCTGGCCCTGGCAGGTGTGGCACGGGTTCGGGATGATCGACCCGTAGCCGCGGCAGGTGCCGCACGGAGCGCTCGTGACGACGTTGCCGAGCAGCGACCGCACGGTGCGCTGGATCGAGCCCGAGCCGTGGCAGATGTCGCAGGTGACCGGGCTCGTGCCCGGCTGGCAGCACGAGCCGTTGCAGGTCTCGCAGAGCACGGCGGTGTCGACCTCGAGGTCGCGGTGCGTGCCGAAGACCACCTCGCCGAGGTCGACCTCCACCCGCAGCAGGGCGTCTTGACCACGCTCGGCGCGCGACTTCGGGCCGCGAGTGCCCCCGCCCTGGCCGCCGAAGAAGGTCTCGAAGATGTCGCCGAAGCCGCCGAAGCCCTGGGCTCCGCCGCCGCCGAAGCCGGGCTGGGGGCCGCGGTCGTAGTCGCGGCGCTGGCCGGGGTCGCTCAGCACGTCGTAGGCGTGGGTGACCTGCTTGAACTTCTCCTGCGCATCCGGGCTCGGGTTCACGTCGGGGTGCAGTTCGCGCGCCAGACGGCGGTAGGCCTTCTTGATCTCCTCGGGCGTCGCTTCGCGCGACACCCCGAGCACGTCGTAGTGGTCAGCCACCAGGGGCTTCTCCTTCGGTATCGGTCGTGAGTCGGAAAGATTCGGTGCGGGGAGGGCGAACGGATGCGCGGGGCCGGTCAGCCCTGTGCGCCCGCCTCCCCGAGGGTGCGGGAGAGGTAGCGGGCGACGGCGCGCACCGCGGAGATGTTGCTCGAGTAGTCCATGCGGGTGGGGCCGAGGACGCCGAGGCGCGCCACAGCGGTGCCGATGCCGGTGTAGCCGCTCGCCAGCACCGAGGTCTCGCCGAGGCCGAACGACTCGTTCTCGCGGCCGATCGACACCGAGATGCCGCGCTGGTCGGCCTCCATCTCGCTGAACAGGCGGAGCAGCACCACCTGCTCCTCGACGGCCTCGAGCACCGGGAGGATGCTGCCGTGGAAGTCGTCTTCGGTGCGCACCAGGTTCGCGGCGCCGGCGATGAGCAGCTTCTCCTGCCGGTTCGCGGTGACCTGCTCCTGCAGGGTGGCCGCCACCACGGTCGCCGTCGGCGCGCGGTCGGGCGCGAAGCGGTCGACGGCTCCCGGCAGCGCAGCCGCCGCCTCGAGGAGACCGAGGCCCGAGAGCGTCTCGTTGAAGCGCTGACGCAACTCGGCGATGAAGGAGTCGTCGAGGTCGGCGGGCACCTCGACGATGCGCTGATCGACGTGGCCGGTGTCGGTGATGACCACGGTCATGAGGCGCCGGGTGGCGAGGGCCACCAGCTCGACGTGGCGCACCTTCGCCTGCGAACGCGAGGGGTACTGCACCAGGGCGACCTGGTGGGTGAGCTGGGAGAGCAGGCGCACGGTGCGGGCGAGCACGTCGTCGACGTCGACCGAGGAGCCCAGGAAGGTCTCGATGGCGTGCCGCTGCGCCTGCGTGAGCGGGCGCACGTCGGAGAGGTGGTCGACGAAGAGACGGTAGCCCTTGTCGGTGGGCACCCGGCCGCTCGAGGTGTGCGGAGCGGTGATGAGCTCCTCCTCCTCGAGGAGGGCCATGTCGTTGCGGATGGTCGCCGCCGAGACCCCGAAGGAATGACGCTCGGCGATGCTCTTCGAACCGACGGGCTCGCGCGAGGCGACATAGTCCTGCACGATGACGCGCAGCACCTCGAGACTGCGTTCGGAGACCATGGCGACACCGTCCTCTCGCTGGCACTCACACATTCAGAGTGCCAATCATAACTCGCATCCCTGACAGTCGGTTCGTGACACCCGTGGTCGAAATCGTTGCTGCGGGTGGGGGTCGGCGCTATCTTGTCTCTGTGTACGAGCCCGTACACGGACCGGTTCCTCAGAGACCGTATCCCTGAACGGCTTCCCCGTCTGAAAGGCGCGAGACCATGACTGACCCCAACGCAACACCGCCGTACGACCCGGCCGCCGGCCAGCCCACTCCGCCCGCCGGGCAGACGCCTCCCCCCGGCTACCAGGCTCCCCCGCCCGGCTACCAGGCTCCCCCGCCCGGCTACCAGGCCCCGCCGCCCGGCTCGGGCTACCAGCAGCAGCCCGGCTATCAGGGCGCGCCCGGCGCGGCGCCGCTCAGCCCGGCCGAAGACAAGCAGTGGGCCTTCCTCGGGCAGCTCGGCGGCATCCTGGGCTGGATTCCCCCGCTCATCATCTGGCTGGTCTTCAAAGACCGCGGCCCCCTCACGAACCAGGAGGCCAAGGAGTCGCTGAACTTCCAGATCACGGTCGCCATCTTCGTGGTGGGCCTCTACATCCTGGGCACCATCACGGCGTTCATCTTCATCGGCTTCCTGTTCTACTTCCTGGCCTGGGCCGTGCAGATCGTGGGCCTCATCTTCGCGATCATCGCGGGTGTGAAGGTCAACGCAGGCGGAACGTACCGGTACTTCTTCAACTTCCGGTTCATCAAGTAGTCCGGTGCGGGCGCTCGCGCCCGGGGCTTGTCTCAGCGTCGCGGTCTCCGCCGCCCTCATGGGCGCGGGGGCCGCGACGTTGTGTTTTGTGGGGCGGATGCGCGGCCTGCGTCGGGCGGATGCGCGAGACGGCGCGGCGAGGGTCGGCGCGGTGCGGCGCGGCGGCTCAGGTGAGGCGGCGCACGACGGCGTCGGCGAGGAGGCGGCCCGACAGGGTGAGCACGAGGGAGCCGCGGAGGGCCGCGGGGCCGTCGATGAGGCCGTCGGCGATGAGCCCGGCGACCTCCTGCCGGAACTCGGGGGCGAGCGAGCGCAGCCCGAGGCCGTCGCGCACGCGGGCGAGCAGCAGGATGCGCTCGAGCTCCCGCGTCTCGGAGTCGATCGTCTCCCGCCCGGCCGCCGGCGACTCCCCCGCGGCGATGCGCTGGGCGTAGGCGGCGGGGTGCTTCACGTTCCACCAGCGGGTGTCACCCACGAAGCTGTGCGATCCGGGGCCGATGCCCCACCAGTCGTGCCCGAGCCAGTAGCCGAGGTTGTGCCGCGAACGCTGCTCGGGGGTGCGGGCCCAGTTGCTCACCTCGTACCAGTGGAATCCGGCGTCGGCGAGTCGCGCATCCGCCATCTCGTACATGTCGGCCTGCAGGTCGTCGGATGGCTCGGCGACCTCGCCCGAGCGGATCTGCCGCGCCAGCTTCGTGCCCTCCTCGACGATGAGCGCGTACGCCGAGACGTGCCCCGGCTCGTTCTCGAGCACGGCGTCGAGTGAGCGCGACCAGTCGTCGAGGGTCTCGCCGGGGGTGCCGTAGATGAGGTCGAGGCTCACCTCGAGCCCCGCCTCCTTGGCCCAGCGCACGACGAGCGGGATGCGCTCGGGGTCGTGCGTGCGCTCGAGCGTGGCGAGCACATTCGGCACCGCCGACTGCATGCCGAAGCTCACCCGGGTGAAACCGGCGTCGGCGAGCTCGCCGAGGTAGCGGGCGTCGACCGAGTCGGGGTTGGCCTCGGTGGTGATCTCCGCATCCGGAGCGAAGCCCCACGTGTCACGGGCGGCGTGCACCATCTGCACGAGCTGCGCCGACGGGAGCAGGGTCGGCGTGCCGCCGCCGAAGAACACGGTGGAGAGCTCGCGGTCGGCGACCCCGGATGCGCGCAGCACCCCCGCGCCGAAGCGCATCTCGGCCACGGCCTGGCTGGCGTAGTCGCTCTGCTTCACGCCGCGCAGTTCGGTGGCGGTGTAGGTGTTGAAGTCGCAGTAGCCGCAGCGCACGCGGCAGAATGGCACGTGCACGTAGAGGCCGAGATCGCGCGTGGCGGAGGAGGCCGCTCCCTGGGCGGGGAGCAGTCCGTCGGCGGGAGCGGGGTCTCCCACGGGGAGGATCGACGGCACGGGGAGGCTAGAGCCCTCTCGCCGGGGAGAGGGCGCTGAGGTAGCGCTTCAGACTGCGGGTCTGCACGGCGCGCACGAAGGGGGCGCCGAGGCGGTAGAACCAGGTGCTGCCGCGCGAGAAGGCGCGCACGACCACCCAGACCGAGTCGTCGGCGCGGTGCTCGACCACGAAGCTCTCCTCCCCCGAGACGGGGTGGCCGGGGAGGGTGCCGTAGGCGAAGCCGCGGCGGCCGCGCTCGTCGACCTGGTAGACCACGCGCACGGGGGCCTTGAACGGCAGGCCCAGCAGGCGGATGGTGAGCACGGCGGTCGCGCCGGGCGACGCGAGCGGCGTGCCGTCGGGCGCGTACTCCTGCTCGTGGGCGGCGCGCTTCGGACCGAGTGGCGTGCCGAACTCGTCGTAGCGGATGCCGACGTAGTCGGCGGAGGTGGGCGCCGGCAGCAGCACCTCACCGACGTCGATGCCCGCGCCGCGCTGCACGCCCCAGGCCATGAGCTTCGCCGAGGCCACCTCGAAGCGGGCGGTGCCCGAGCCGATGCGGGCCTGGCGCTCGACCGGGCGGTAGCCCTTCGGCGGGAAGTAGAGCAGGTCGGGCGCCTGCGTCGCCCCGACTGCCGCGTAGCTCAGGGGCTCGTCGCGCAGGCGCAGGGCGGCGTCGGCGGCGCTGCTCGCGCCGGCGCCGGCACTCGCGCCGGTGTCTCGCGAACGACCGCGCTCCCGCTCGGCCACCGTGCTGGGCGCCACGCTACTTCTTGTCCTTCTTCTCGACGTCGCCGGAGAGGGCGGCGATGAACGCTTCTTGGGGAACCTCGACACGGCCCACCATCTTCATGCGCTTCTTGCCCTCCTTCTGCTTCTCGAGCAGCTTGCGCTTACGGGTGATGTCACCGCCGTAGCACTTCGCGAGAACGTCCTTGCGCATGGCGCGGATCGACTCGCGGGCGATGATGCGGGCGCCGATGGCCGCCTGGATGGGCACCTCGAACTGCTGGCGCGGGATGAGCTCGCGCAGGCGGCCCGTCATGAGCACGCCGTAGGCGTAGGCCTTGTCGCGGTGCACGATGGCGCTGAACGCGTCGACCCGCTCGCCCTGCAGCAGGATGTCGACCTTCACCAGGTCGGCGACCTCCTCGCCGGCGGGCTCGTAGTCGAGGCTGGCGTAGCCGGCCGTCTTCGACTTCAGCTGGTCGAAGAAGTCGAAGACGATCTCGCCGAGCGGGATCGTGTACTTGATCTCGACGCGGTCTTCGCCGAGGTACTCCATGCCCTGCAGGGTGCCGCGCCGGCTCTGGCAGAGCTCCATGATGGTGCCCACGTAGTCTTTCGGCGCCAGGATGGCGGCGTTCACCACGGGCTCGGAGACGGCCGAGATCTTGCCCTCGGGGAACTCGCTCGGGTTGGTGACGGTGATCGTCTTCTTGTCTTCGGTCGTGACCTCGTAGATGACGCTCGGCGCCGTGGCGATGAGGTCGAGACCGAACTCGCGCTCGAGGCGTTCGGTGATGATCTCGAGGTGCAGCAGGCCGAGGAACCCGCAGCGGAAGCCGAAGCCGAGCGCCACCGAGGTCTCCGGCTCGTAGACCAGCGCGGCGTCGCTGAGCTTCAGCTTGTCGAGCGCCTCGCGCAGCGCCGGGTAGTCGCTGCCGTCGATGGGGTACAGCCCCGAGAACACCATCGGCAGCGGCTCGGTGTAGCCGGGCAGCGCGACGGTGGCCGGCTTCTGCGCCGTGGTGACCGTGTCGCCCACCTTCGACTGGCGCACGTCTTTCACACCGGTGATGAGGTAGCCCACCTCGCCCACGCCGAGACCCTTCGAGGGCGTCGGCTCAGGGCTCGACACCCCGATCTCGAGGATCTCGTGGGTCGCCTTCGTCGACATCATCTGGATGCGCTCGCGCGGGTTCAGCTGCCCGTCGATCATGCGCACGTAGGTGACGACACCGCGGTAGGCGTCGTAGACGGAGTCGAAGATCATGGCGCGGGCCGCAGCATCCGGATCTCCGACGGGCGGCGGGATGAGCTCGACGACGCGATCGAGCAGGTCTTCGACGCCCATGCCCGTCTTGCCGCTCACCCGCAGCACGTCGTCGGGGTCGCCGCCGATGAGGCCGGCCAGCTCCTTCGCGTACTTCTCGGGGTCGGCTGCCGGCAGGTCGATCTTGTTGAGCACCGGGATGATGGTGAGGTCGTTCTCGAGCGCGAGGTAGAGGTTCGCCAGCGTCTGCGCCTCGATGCCCTGGGCGGCGTCGACGAGCAGGATGGCACCCTCGCACGCGGCGAGCGACCGCGAGACCTCGTAGGTGAAGTCGACGTGGCCCGGGGTGTCGATCATGTTGAGCGCGTAGCTCGCGCCGTCGAGCGCCCAGGGCATGCGCACGGCCTGGCTCTTGATGGTGATGCCGCGCTCGCGCTCGATGTCCATCCGGTCGAGGTACTGCGCGCGCATGTCGCGGTCGCTGACGACGCCGGTGATGCCGAGCATGCGGTCGGCGAGGGTCGACTTGCCGTGGTCGATGTGCGCGATGATGCAGAAGTTGCGGATGAACGCGGGGTCGGTGGAGGCCGGCTGGAGGGCCTTCAGGGCTTGGGGACTCACGCATTCCTCTGGGTCGGGGGTGACGTCCCATTCTGCCATGCACCGGATGCGGTGGGCCGCGAGACGGATGCTGTGGAGAACGTCTCTGTTCGTCACGACTGTGGAATACGCATCCGCCGACCCGGTTAGATCGAGACATGGCTATCTTCCTCACCGGCGCATCCGGATTCATCGGTTCAGCAGTTCTCCGCGCCCTGCGCGCCCAGGGTCGCGACGTCGTCGCCGTCGTGCGTGACGAGGCGAAGGCTCGCGACGTCGAGGCGACCGGTGCTCGCGCCGTGGTCGGCACGCTCACCGACCGCGAGCTCGTCGAGAGGCTCGCGCTCGAGAGCGACGGCGTCATTCACACCGCGTCGCCCGGCGACGAGACGAGCGCCGCCTTCGACGAGGGGGTCGTCGACGCGGTGTTCGCGGGGCTCGAGGGCAGCGACAAGCCCTATGTGCACACCGGGGGCATCTGGGTGTACGGCTCGTCGGCCGAGATCACCGAGCGCTCGCCGTTCGACCCGCCGGCGCTCACCGCGTGGCGGCTGCCGATCGAGGAGCGCGTGCTCGGCGCCTCGGGCGTGAAGACCACGATCGTCGCGCCGGCCGTGGTGTTCGGGCACGGCGGGGGGCTGCCGAACGTGATCGCGCAGGCGCCGCGGGGCTCGGGGGTCGCGCCCGCCCTCCAGCTCATCGGATCGGGCGAGCAGCACTGGACCACCGTGTTCGTCGACGACCTCGCCGAGCTCTACGTGCTCGCCTTCGACCTCGCCGACGGCGGCTCGTACTACATCGGTGCCAGCGGGCAGAACCCGACCGTGCGCGAGCTCGGCGAGGCGGCGGCGGTCGCCGCCGGGCTCGACGGGCGGGTCGAGCCGACCACCACCGCCGAGGTGCACGAGTGGCTCGGCGAGGGCCTCGGCGACGCCCTCCTGCTCGACCAGCAGGCCACCGGCTCCGCCGCCCGCATCGACCTCGGGTGGGAGCCCAACGGGCCCACCCTCGTCGACGACCTGCGCGCGGGCGCGTACGCGGGCTGAGCGGCGTCGCCTCCGAACTCGATGGAGGGAGGGTGCCTAAACGGCCCCCTCCCTCCACCCGTTTCGGGAGCTGTCGCGGCAAAACGACGGAGTTCCGGCGGCTTTGTGCAGATCGACGGATGCTCGGTGAGGTTGGTGAGCGAGCATCCGTCGTTTTGCCGCCACTCCCTCCACCCGTATTGGGAGCTGCGCGGCGAGACGACGAAGTTTCGGCGGCTTTGTGCAGATCGACGGATGCTCGGTGAGGTTGGTGAGCGAGCATCCGTCGTTTTGCCGCCACTCCCTCCACCCGTATTGGGAGCTGCGCGGCGAGACGACGAAGTTTCGGCGGCTTTGTGCAGATCGACGGATGCTCGGTGGGGTTGGGGAGCGAGCATCCGTCGTTTTGCCGCCACACCACCCAAGAACCCGCCCGAACTCGAGGGAATACAGCGGCGCCTGCCGAACCGGACGGAGGGAGGGCGCCGAATCGGCCCCTCCCTCCACCCGTATTGGGAGCTGCGCGGCAAAACGACGGGGTCTCGGTGGCTTTGTGCAGATCGACGGATGCTCGGTGGGGTTGGGGAGCGAGCATCCGTCGTTTGGCCGTTGCAGCTGCCGGCGAGCCGCCCGAGCTCGATGGAGTTCTGCGGCCATCACCGGGGTGCGAAACGCCGGAGTTTCGGAGGGTTTGGGCAGATCGACGGATGCTCGGTGGAGTAGCGGAGCGAGCATCCGTCGTTTGGGAGCTGCGTCAGGCGGCGGGCCGGCGGAGCTCGATGGACTTCGGCGGCACCTCCGGAAACGGGTCGAGGGTGGGGGCCGATTCGGCCGCTCGCTCAATCCGGGTCGGCGGGGTCAGCGACGGGAGTGGAGGGCGGCGGTGACTTCCGTGGGGGTGCGGAAGCGGTGGTCGTGTTCGACGGCGTGGACGAGGGTGACGAGGGTCGCGTTGACGGGCGCCGGGCGGCTGAGGGTGGCGGCGGCTACGACGACGGCGCCGTTCAGGTGATCGATCTCGGTGAGTTGGCCGCGGCGGATGCTCTGGAGGGTCGATCCGGGGTTGGGTGTCGAGCCCATGCGGCGGGCCATGGCGCGGGGCACGAGCTGGGCCAGGATGCGCGGGGCACGCTGCACGAAGCGGAGGAGGCGGTCGTCTAGGCCTTGCACCGGCGCGAAGTGCACGCCCTTGGCGCGGGCGATGCCGATGGTCTCCTTCATGCTGGCGAGGAGGACGGCGCGGAGGCGGGGGTCGGCGATGGTCTGCTGGACGGAGAGTCCGGTGATGGCGGGGAGGGCGTTGACGTGGTTGACGAGGAGCTTGGTCCATTGGGCGCCGGCGAAGTCGTCGGTGGTCTCGATGGGCATGACGGGCGAGAGCGCGTCGACCGCGAGGCGGAGGGCCGCCGCGTCGTCGCGGGGCGCGGCGGGCGCGAGCGACTCATCGGTGGGGTGGAGGGCGGTCGCCTCGTCGCTGGGTGAGCGGGGCATGACGGGCGAGAGCGCGTCGACCGCGAGGCGGAGGGCCGCCGCGTCGTCGGGGGGCGCGAACGTCGGGACGGGTGGGTGCGCATCGGCGGCAGGGCGGGGGGCCGCCGTGTCGTCGGGGGACGCGGCGGGCGCGAGCGACTCGTCGGCGGGGCGGAGGGCCGCCGCGTCGTCGAGGGGCGCGAGCGACTCGGCGAGGCGGAGGGCGGCTGCCTCGTCGCGGGTCGCGGCGACCGAGGTGTGAGGGGCGGGCGACGGCGGTCCGCCGGCGGGCGGCGTCGGGGGCGCGACGCGGCCGAGGTAGGTGGAGCCGCTCGCGGTGATGGAGATGCGGCCGGGTTCGAGGTAGGAGGCGGCGAAGAGCGCCAGGGCCCCGATGACGGGGGTGCCGGGCATCTGGGCAGCGGCGGACTCGGCACCGCCGAGCCCGTTCTGCACCACCACGAGCGGAACGCCGTCGAGAACGGGGGCGTTCGCGGCGAGGGCGGAGCGCGCATCCTGAGCCTTCACGCAGAGCAGCGCGAGGTCGGGGCGCCACTCGCGGCTCGCGACGTCGGGCAGATCGAGGAGGGTCTCGGCGGCGCGCGGGTGGGCGAGGTGGTCGCCCCAGGCGCCAGAGAGCCGCAACCCGTCGCGCTGGATGGTCGCGAGGTGCTCGCCCCGGGCCGTCACGACCAGCTCGTACCCGGCTCGATCGGCGACCGCGGCGATCGCCCCGCCGACCGCGCCGGCGCCGACGACGGCGATCCTCACGGCGTCGCCTCGTCCGAGACCGCCGCGGGAGCCGGGAGGCGGCGGATGCCCTCGAGGAGGTCGTCGCGGGAGGCGGCGACGCAGAGGCGGATCCACCCCTCCCCCATGCGCCCGAACGCGCTCCCCGGGGCCACGGCGACGCGCTGCTCGAGCAGGAAGCGCTCGGCCCAGCCGGCCACGTCTCCGCCGGTCGCGTGCGACACGTCGACCCAGAGGTAGAACGCCCCCGTCGGCTCGAGGTAGCGGATGCCGCGCTCACGCAGGAGCGCGGTGGCCGCGGCGAGGTTGTCACGGTAATGCGCCGCCGCCTCGTCCACCGGATGCTGCGGTCCCTCGAGCGCCGCGACCACGGCGCGCTGCGCCGGCGTGTTGACGCAGCTGATCATCGCCTCCTGCGCCGACCTCATGAGGGGCGCGAAGCCCGACGGGGTGAGCAGCCAGCCGACCCGGGCGCCCGTGAGCGCGTAGGTCTTCGACGCCGAGAAGACGGTGAGCACGCGGTCGTCGTCGCCCCGCGCATCCGTTCTCTTCACACTTCTCTCCGGCGCGCCGGTGGGCTCGAGCGAGGCGATGCTGACATGCGGATGCTCGTAGCTGAAACGCTCGTAGACCTCGTCGCTGATGATCCAGAGGTCGTGCTCGTGGGCGAAGTCGAGCAGGGCCTGGAGGGTGCTCTCGTCGAAGACGGCGCCGAGGGGGTTCGAGGGCGAGTTGACGACGAGGAGGCGCGTGCGGTCGGTGACCAGGCGGGCGAGCTCGGCGAGATCGGGCGCGAAGTCGTTCTCGGGACGCAGCGGGTAGGGCACCGGGACGGCGTTCAGCAGGTGGGCGTTCATGGTGAACGTCGTGTAGCCCGGATCGGGCACGAGCACCTCGTCGCCCGGATCGAGCACGAGCGACATGGCGAGGAAGAGGGCCTGCGTCGCGCCGTTCGTCACCCAGACGCGTTCGACGTCGGTGTGGATGCCGTTGCGGCGGGCGACCTCGCGCACGATCGCCTCGCGGAGCGGAGTGATGCCACCGTTCGGGGTGTAGGCGGTGTCGTCGTCTGCCCAGGCTTGGGCGCCCTCGGCGAGGATCGCCGGGGCCACCGGCACGTCGGGTTCGCCGATGACGAGGAGGATGACGTCGTCGAGCGCGTGGGCGAGCTCGAAGATGCGGCGGATGCCGGACGGCGGCACCGAATCGGTGTGCGGGGCGAGACGTGGCATAGGATTCCACGGTACCTCCTGCGCGCGACGGCGAGCCCGTCGCAGATTGATGGGAGGCGCGAGAACTGGTAATGTTGCCTGTTGGCTTACGCATCCACACGTATGTGACGGGTGCGAACAGCGAGTGGCTCCTTCCGCGGCTCGGCCGCAGCGGGTCATCGCACCGCACTCATCCGAACAGATACAGAGGTTATTTCCGTGGCAAACATCAAGTCGCAGATCAAGCGCATCGGCACCAACAAGAAGGCGCAGGAGCGCAATAAGGCCGTCAAGAGCGAGCTCAAGACCGCCATCCGCGCCACCCGTGAGGCCGTCGTCGCCGGCGACAAGGACAAGGCGGCAGCCGCCCTCCTCGTCGCGAGCAAGAAGCTCGACAAGGCGACCTCGAAGGGCGTCATCCACAAGAACCAGGCGGCGAACCGCAAGTCGGCCATCGCCAAGCAGGTCGCCGCTCTCTGAGCCGACCTCGGCGGGCTGCCTGCCCGGTCGCCCGAAGGGCCCCACTCCGGTGGGGCCCTTCGGCGTTTGGGGGGGGGGGCTGGGGGCGCTGCACGTTCTTACGGACAAAGTCCGTGAAGAACTCGGTTATCACGGACTTTGTCCGTAAGAAACGGGTGGGGTGGGCGGTGGTGCCGGATGCTCGGGTGGGTGGGGTGGGGCGCGGGGTTAGAGGGTGCCGCGGGCGGAGATGATGCTGATCATGCGTTCGAGGGCGAAGACGGGGTCGCGGCCGGCGCCCTTGATGCTCTCGTCTGTTTCGGCGAGGACTTGGATGCAGCGGCCGAGGCCCTTGCCGTCCCAGCCGGCGAGGTCGCGGCGGGCTCGGTCGATCTGCCAGGGGGCCATGCCGAGCTGGCCGGCGAGCTGTGCCGAGCCACCGCGCGCGCCGAGCACCTTGGCCATGGTGCGGAGCTTCATCGCGAAGGCCGCGACCATCGGAACCGGGTCGGCGCCCGAGGCGAGCGCGTGGCGCAGGAGCGCGAGCGACTCGCCGTAGTGGCCGGCGAGGGCGGAGTCGGCGACGGCGAACGCGTTGGTCTCGACCCGGCCGGCGTAGTAGCGCTCGACCGTGACCTCGGTGACCTCCTCCGTGGTGTCGGAGATGAGCTGGTTGCAGGCCGCTGAGAGCTCGGCGAGGTCGTCGGTGAAGGCCGACACGAGAGCGCGCAGCGCGCCTGGGGTGACACGCTTGCCGGCCGCCCGGAACTCGGCCGAGGCGAACTCGTACTTGTCGGTGTCGCGCTTCAACTCCGCGCAGACCACCTCGACCGCTACTCCCGCGGCGGCGCGGACGCCCTCGAGGAGCTTCTTGCCGCGCACCCCCCCGCCGTGACGCAGCACTAGGTAGGTGTCGTCGGCCGGGTAGGCGAGGTAGGCGAGGGTCTCTTCGATGAACGCGTCGGTGCACTTCTCGACCGACGACACACGGATGAGCCGCGGCTCGTCGAACAGCGACGGGCTCGCCAGGGTCATGAGCTCGCCCGGGGCGTAGGAGGCAGCGTCGATGTCGGTGACCTCCAGGCTCGGGTCTTCGGCCTTGAGGAGGTCGCGGAGGCGGCGGATGGCCCGGTCGGCGAGGAAGCTCTCGGTGCCCGACACCAGCACGACGGAGGCGGGCCGCACCTCGTTCCACGCGATCTGCGGAATGGCGACCTTCGCCGCCGACTTGGCCGGAGCCTTCGCCCCACGTGCGACCGCCATGACACCCTCTTCCGCTACCTGTCCAGCCTATCCGCCACCCACGACACCGCCGCCCACGGCCCGGACGGCGCTCGCTCCAGACGCTGAGCGTCGGTGGGCCGCTGGCACGGCCCGGCGTGGTGACTCGCTTGGCTTTCGGCGAAGACGCTAAGGCGGACTGCGCTCGCTCCAGACGCTGAGCGTGGGTGGGCTGGCGGCGCGGCCGGATGCGGGGCCGGAGACGCTGACGGTGATGAGGCCCATGGTGTCGGTGCGGAAGGGCTGGGTGCCGGTGCGGGCGAGGAGGGCGAGCAGGCGATCGGTGGGGTGGCCGTAGGTGTTGTCGGCGCCGACCGAGATGAGTCCGAGGCGGGCGGAGATGTGGGCGTAGAGACGGTCGCTCTGGTCGGCGGATCCGTGGTGGGAGACCTTGACGACGTCGACGTGCTCGGGGAGGCCCGCGGCGAGGGTGGCGCCCTGCGGCGACCCGCGAAGGCCGCTCGCGAGAACGGGGCCGGCGGCGTTCTGGCTCGACGCGTCGAGAGCGGCCGGGACGAGGGGGCCGAGGGCGAACGGAGGGGACATATCGACAGTGGCGGGAACGAAGATGCCGGCGGGGCTCGGGCTCGACGCGTCGAAGGTGGCGGGGACGATGCGGCCGGCGGCGGTCAGGGATGACTCGGCGGGGACGAGGGGTGCGGCGGGGCCGGCGGGGTTCGGGGGCGGCGGCGAGGAGGTGGTGGTGGGGAGGAGGGGGGAAGCGGTGAGGAGGGAGGATTGGGCGGACTCGCCGAGGTCGCCGAGGAAGAGGGCGGAGAGGGGGCCGGTGAAGAGGACGGTGACGCTGGCGTCGTTGCCGTGGAGGCGGGTGTGGGGGTGGGGCCAGAGGACGGCCCAGTGGAAGGATCCGAGGTCGCCGTGGAGGCCGCGGGTGCCGTCGACGAGGTGGGCGCCGCCCTGCTCGAGGCGGTCGAGCAGGTGGGTGTCGGCGGCGCCGTCGGGTGGGCCGACGAGGGCGGTGGAGACCCGGCCGATGACGGCGTCGAGGCCGCCGACGTGGTCACGGTCGTAGTGGGTGAGCACGAGGAGGTCGATGTGGTCGATCCTGAGCCGCGAGAGGCACTCCTCGAGCGGATCGGGGTCGGGGCCCACGTCGACGAGCGCGACGCGGTCGGCGCTTCGTAGCAGCACCGCGTCGCCCTGTCCGATGTCGCAGGCTGCGATGACCCACCCGGGCGGGATCGCGGTGTCGCGGGCGACGACGCCGCCGGCCGCGAGGCCGACCGAGACGACGACGGCGACCGCGCATCCGCCAGCAACGAGACGGGTGGCGACGCGGTGCCTTCGAGCCGCCGCGATGCAGAACACGATCGCGCCGAGCAGCAGTACGGCGACGGATGCGGCGAGCAGGCTGTCAGGGAGCGGCACGACCGCCAGCGGAAGACCGGCGAAGAAGCGGGCGACGGCACCGATCCAGGCTGACGGCACCCAGGGCAACCAGGCGGCCACGGCGGCGAGACCCGGCGCCAGCACCCCGAGCAGGCACACGCCGAGGCCGAGGACGCTGACCGCTGCGGCGGCGGGCTCGGCGAGCAGGTTCGCCGGCACCGTGTACGGAGTCAGCTGCGGCGACAGGAGGAACAGCACGGGCTGACAGGCCAGTTGCGCGGCCACCGGCACCGCGACCGCGAGCGCCAGCCAGCGCGGCATGACTCGTTCCGCGAAGGTCGCGAGCGGCCGGGTCAGGAGCAGGAGGCCCGCCGTGGCGAGCACCGACAGGGCGAAGCCCGCACTGCGCGCCAGCCAGGGGTCGACCGCCAGAAGCACGACGACCGAGAGGAAGAGGGGCGGCAGCCCGGCTGCCGGCCGACCGAAGAGGGTGGCGACAAGGACGATGGTCGCCATCGTCGCCGCCCGCAGCACACTCGGCTCGGGGGTGACGAGCACGACGAAGAGCGCGAGCGTGACGAGTCCACCCACGAGGCGCAGCCGGCGACTCGCTCCGAGGGCACCTGCGACGAGCACGGCCGTGCCGACCACGACGGCGCAGTTGGCGCCGGAGACGGCGGTGAGGTGGGTGAGTCCGGTGACAGTCATGGCCTCGGTGAGCTCGTCGGAGACCTGGCGGTCGTCGCCGATGGCGAGACCGGTGAGGAGCTTGCGCCCGTCGCCGGGGAGATGCTCGACCGAGGTGCGGAACGAGCTGCGCACCTGGTCGGCCCAGTCGAGCCACCACTCGGGCGGGGAGACGACCTCGGCGGCGCCTCTTCCGAAGAACAGGAACTCGCGGGAACCACCGGGCTCCACCGCGGTGAGGGTGCCCCGTGCCGTGAGGACGGCACCGATGCGGAGGGTCTCCGGGTCGTCGACCTCGGTGAAGGCGAGCACCGGCGAGCGGGCTGCCGTCTCCACCTTCCCACTGGCGAAGGTCGCGAGTTCTGCCGGCACCTGCACGCGGTGTCGCTCAGACCCGAACGGGGCCGGAGCCGCCTCGGGCAGGCCGGTCACGCGCAGCACCGCCGACCCCACCGCCGAGTCGCCGACCCCGGGCAGTTGGGCGGGGTGCCGGGTCGGGTTCTGCGCGGCGACGGCCGTGCACACCAGCGCGGCCGCAGCGACGCTCACGGCGACGAGAGCCATCGCTGCTGACGGTTTGTGCTCGGTGTCAGTCGGCGGCAATCCGTCGGGGAAGGGATCGTCTCGCCGCCGCACAGCGAGCAGCGCGACGATCGACGCGACCGCGCTGAGCGCCCACAGCACGGCGGTGGCCCACGGTACCCATTCGGGCAACCCGACGACCACGAGCGCGGTCAGCCACGCGGCGGCGGCCGGCATCGCGAGCCGGAGATCGCCGCGCATCAGACGCGCACCAGGTCGCGGAGGCCCTCAAGGGTCTTGTCGCCGATGCCGGTGACCTGCAGCAGGTCGTCGACCGAGGTGAACGGCCCGTTCTCGTCGCGCCACGCGACGATGCGCGCTGCCATCGCGGGCCCGATGCGGGGCAGCGTGTCGAGGTCGGTGGCGGTGGCCCGGTTCAAGTCGATGACCCCACCCGCGCCGGCGCCCCCGCCGGCAGGCACACCGCCGGCGCCTGCCCCAGCGCCGCCCCCGCCCGCCGCAGCGCCGCCCGCCGCAGCCCCGCCCGCACCCGCACCGTCACCCGGCGCCACCTCCCCCACCGCGAGCACCCGCACCTGCTCACCATCGACGAGCACCCGGGCGAGATTCACCGACGACCGCTCTGCCTGCTCGCTGAAGCCGCCCGCCAGTGCCACGACATCGACCACCCTGGCGCCGCTCGCGAGCTCATAGACCCCGGGCGCCGCGACGGCGCCGAGGAGGTGCACCATGATCGCAGCGGGTGTCGGAGCACCCTCGTCAGCGGGCAGCTCCACCGGCCCAGCAGCCGTCGCAGCGCCAGACGCAGCGCCAGACGCAGCGCCCGAGGCAGCACCGCCCGTCGCCGCCACCACCGTCGTCGCCCCCACAGGCGCCAACGCCGTGATGAGCACCGACGCGACCAGCGCCACCACCACCAGCACGATCGCCGCCCCGACGCCCACCCGCACGCTCACGGAAGTACCGGACGGACCGGACGACCCGGCTTGCGAAGGCGACTCAGGGACGGACATGCGGGGAGGCTACGAGCATCCGCCCGCCCTCCCCCGCCCGACCAGTCGAGCTGTGGACGATCGCCCACCCCACGAAGGATGTGGAGAAGGGAACCCGCTACGAAGCCGGCCGCGTCACGAAGTTGATCAGCCGCGGCGCCCGCGCCACCACCGTCACGACCTCCCGGTCGCCGATCGACCGCTTCACCGACGCCAGCTCGCGCGCCTCCGCCTCGAGGGCGGCGCCGTCGATCTTCGGCGACACCTCGAGCCGGTCGCGCACCTTGCCGTCGACCTGCACCACCGCGGTGACGGTGTCTTCGGTGAGCAGCGACGGGTCGGCCCCGCGCCAGCCGTAGTTCGCGATCGACGGCTCGTAGCCGAGCCGCTCCCACATGTCTTCTGCGGTGTACGGCGCGAACAGCGACAGCCCGAGCGCGATCGTCTCGACCGCCTCACGAACCGCCGGGTCGGAGCCGCCGGGGCCCGAGTCGATGGCCTTGCGGGCCGCGTTCACGAGCTCCATCAGACGCGCCACGACCACGTTGAACTTGAACGCCTCGATGAGCCCGGGCGCCTCGGCGAGGAAACGGTGGGTGACCCGTCGGAGCGCACGGTCGCCCTCACGCCAGTTGACCGAAGGCGGCGAGGTGACGTCGGCCGTAAGCCGCCAGGCACGCGCCAGGAACTTCGCCGAGCCGGCCGGCGACACGTCGGCCCAGTCGATGTCGTCTTCGGGCGGGCCGGCGAACGCCATGGTGAGGCGCACCGCATCCACTCCGTGCTCCTCGAGCTGGTCGGAGAGCCGCACCAGGTTGCCCTTCGACTTCGACATGGCCGAGCCGTCCATGAGCACCATGCCCTGGTTGAGCAGCGCGCTGAAGGGCTCGGTGAACCCGACGTAGCCGAGGTCGAACAGCACCTTGGTGATGAATCGCGCGTAGAGCAGGTGCAGGATGGCGTGCGTCACACCGCCCACGTACTGGTCGACGGGCGCCCATTTGTCGACCTGCTTGGGGTCGAACGCCTGCTCGGAATCGTGAGGCGACAGGAAGCGCAGGAAGTACCACGAGCTGTCGACGAAGGTGTCCATCGTGTCGGGGTCGCGGAGCGCCGGCGTTCCGTCGACGGGGTTCGGCACGTTCACCCAGTCGGAGGCCCCGCCGAGCGGCGACGTGCCCTTGGGCGTGAGGTTCAGCCCCTCGGTGGGCGGCAGCAGCACGGGCAGCTGGTCTTCGGGCACCGGATGCTCGGAGCCGTCGGCGCCGTGGATGATCGGGATGGGCGTACCCCAGTAGCGCTGCCGCGAGATGAGCCAGTCGCGCAGGCGGTAGTTCTTGGCCGGCCGCCCGGTGCCCGCCGCCTCGAGGATCTCGATGATCTTGCGGATGGCGTTCGACTTCGACAGCCCGTCGAGCGGACCGGAGTTGATGAGCCGCCCCTCGCCCGCGAGCGCGATACCGGTGGTGGCCGGGTCGAGGTCTTCGAGCTCGGGCAGGTCGTCGGGGTCGATCACGGGGATCACACCCGTGACCGGAGCGAGGGTGTCGACGACCACGCGCACCGGCAGCCCGAAGGCACGGGCGAAGTCGAGGTCGCGCTGGTCGTGCGCGGGAACCGCCATCACCGCACCGTGCCCGTAGTCGGCCAGCACGTAGTCGGCAGCCCAGATGGGCAGGCGCTCCCCGTTCACCGGGTTGATGGCGTAGCGGTCGAGGAAGATGCCCGTCTTCGGGCGGTCGGTCGCCTGCCGCTCGGTCTCCGACGACTTCTGCACCTCGGCGAGGTACTTCGCAAAGCGCTCGCGCACCGCATCCGCGTCGTCTCCGGTTCCCGTGGCGACGAGCTCCTGGGCCAGGTCGGAGTCGGGGGCGACGACCATGAAGGTCGCGCCGTAGAGCGTGTCGGGCCGCGTGGTGAACACGGTCACACGCTCGGAACGCCCCTCGATCTCGAAGTCGACGTCGGCGCCGACGGAGCGGCCGATCCAGTTGCGCTGCATCGCGATGACCTTGGCGGGCCAGGTGCCCTCGAGCTGCTTGAGGTCGTCGAGCAGGCGGTCGGCGTAGTCGGTGATGCGGAAGTACCACTGCGTGAGCTTCTTCTTCACCACGACGGCGCCCGAGCGCTCGGAGGTGCCGTCGGGCAGCACCTGCTCGTTGGCGAGCACGGTCTGGTCGACCGGGTCCCAGTTGACCCAGCTGGCCTTGCGGTAGGCGAGGCCCTTCTCGTACATCTTGAGGAACAGCCACTGGTTCCACTTGTAGTACTCGGGGTCGCTGGTGTGCAGCACGCGGTCCCAGTCGAAGGAGCCGGCGTACTTCTTGAAGCTCGAGTGCTGCTGCGCGATGTTGTCGTAGGTCCACTCGCGGGGGTCGAGGCCGCGCTTGATGGCGGCGTTCTCGGCGGGCAGGCCGAACGAGTCCCAGCCGATGGGGTGCAGCACGTTGAAGCCCTGCTGACGCCAGTAGCGGGCCACGACGTCACCCAGCGCGTAGGCCTCGGCGTGCCCCATGTGCAGGTCGCCGGAGGGGTAGGGGAACATGTCGAGCACGTACTTGCGCGGGCGCTTGTCGCCGTCGAGGTCGGTGCTGAACGGCTTCAGCTCCTCCCAGCGGGGAAGCCACTTCTCCTGAAGGGCACGGATGTCGTAGCGCTCGGCCTCGTCGTGTGCCTGGCCGGGCTCGTCGAAGGTGTTCTCGGTGACCACGTGACTCTCATTCATGCTCGCGCAGGCGAACCACATCGACGGCAGATCTGCCGGAAGCAGTGGGTCGCAAGGATCGGCGCGCACGACGCGCCAGCAAACCACACTACTACCCCGGCAGAACCGCCCCGAGAACCTGCAGCAGAGCCGCCGCCTTCAGCCTCGTCTCCTCGACCTCGTCGGCCGCCACCGAGAGCGTCGTGATGCCACCGCCGGTGCCGATGGATGCTCCCCCCGGCTCCAGCACGATGCTCCTGATCACCATGGCCAGCTCCGCCGCCCCGTCGAACGACAGGAAGCCGAAGGCACCCGCGTAGATTCCGCGCTCGCCACCCTCGAGCCGCTCGAGGTGCTGCATCGCGCTGCGCTTGGGTGCGCCCGTCATCGAGCCGGCCGGAAAGGTCGCGCCGAGCACGTCGATGACGTCGAGCCCCGCCCGCAGCCGGCCCTCGATCGTGCTCACCAGCTGGTGCACCTGCGGATGCGTCTCCACCGCGAGCAGCTCGCTCACCCGCACCGTGCCGAGCTCGCACACCCGGGCCAGGTCGTTGCGCATGAGGTCGACGATCATGAGGTTCTCGGCCCGCTCCTTCTCGCTCGCCAGGAGCTCGGCGGAGAGCCGCGCGTCGTCGCCGGCGTCGGTGCCCCGGCGGCGCGTGCCTTTCACCGGGCGCGTCGCCACCCGGCCGTCGGCCGACACCGCGAGGAAGAGTTCGGGCGAGGCACTGAGCAACGCGGTGTCGTCGAGGCGCAGGTAGCCGCCGTGCGCGGTGGGGCTGAGCTCGCGGAGCCGCAGGTAGGTGCGCCACGGGTCGAACTCGCCGGGCACGTCGAAACGGTTGGTGAGGCAGAGCTGGTAGGCCTCTCCCCGGGCGATGACTCGGCGGCACTCCTCGACGAGCTCGGCGTACCGGGCGAGGTCGTGACGCGGATGCGCGACCGCCCCCGCGGGGACCCCAGCCGAGAAGCGGGTGACGGATGCGCGGCTCAGCTCGACGAGGGTGCGCTCGGTGGCGTCGAGCCAACGCTGCGCGTCCGGTGCCGGGAGGGCGAGGAGGGTGACCTCGCCGGTCGTGTGGTCGAGGGCGATCGCGCGCTCGACGAAGAGGAAACGGGCTGGGGCGCGACCTGCGGGGGTGGTGCTAGGGCCGTGCGCGCGCTCCTCGTCGAGGGTGCCGAGTTCGTACTCGAGCCAGCCGACCCAGCCGAGGGCGAAGGCAGGAGCGGAGGCGGGAGAGGGCTCAGGGGCGGGAGTGGCCGCCCACGCGGCGCGGAGCTCGCCCCACGACCGGGCCTCGACGACGGTCTCAGCGGCGCCGAGATAGCTCATGCCACGGGTGGCCCCGCGGCCCCCGTCGAGCCAGAACGCGCGGGGCGAGTCGCCGTAGAGCGCGGCGAACGCGGCGGCCGGGTCGATGCCCACGGCCAGGGTTCGTCGCAGGGGCGTCGGCGGCACTGTAATAGCGTAGTTCGTGACCCGACGGCGAGAGGAGCGCGCATGGCGACGGCCCCGGCCACCTTCGTCTGGTCGCGCGGCGCGCTCGTGGAGCGGGAGCTGCAGCCGCACGCCGAGCTGCTCGTCGCCGACTCCTGGCTGGTGGAGGCGACGGGTACGGTGCGGGCCCTCGACGCGCACCGCGACCGCTTTCTCGACAGCGTCGCTCAGACGGCTGATGACGCCGCGACGATCGCCGCGGCGACCGCGTTCTGGGGTGCGGCGATCGGGCGGCTGAAGGCGTTCCCGCAGGCTCGGCTGTTTCCGCGGGTGGAGCTGGCGCGGGTCGAGGGCGCCGCGGGGCCCGACAGCGCCGCCGGGCTCGACGGCACCGGCCTCGAGCTCCGCCTCCGCGTGCGCCTCGCGCCCCGCCCGCGCACGAGCTCGGTCGTGGTGACCCGCACCGGAGACGACCCGCGGCGGGTACCGCGCATCAAGGGACCCGACCTCGAGCACCTCATCGCTCTGCGCGGCCAGGCGCAGGAAGACGGTGCCGACGAGATCGTGCTCTTGCACCATGGCCTCGTGGTCGACGGCTGCAGCGCGGCGCTGCTGTGGTGGCGCGGCGAGACGCTCGTGGCGCCGAGCGGCGACCTGGCCAGGGTGGCGAGTGTGACGGCGCGGAGCATCCGGCTCATCGCCACGGCGACGGGAACCCGCGTCGTGGAGGAGCGTGCGCGGCCGGCCGACCTCGAGGGCTGCGAGCTGTGGGCGGTGAACGCGCTGCACGGCATCTCGGTGGTGGAGCAGTGGATCGACGGCCCCGCGCTCGCGGTGCGCCCCTCGCGCGCGGCCACCTGGCGTAAGCGCCTGGCCGCACTCAGCCGCCCGCTCTAGCACCCCCGGCAGGCGGCTCCAGCCGCACGGTCTTCGTCACGAGCTCGCCGGGCACCGGCGTGTGCGAGATGAGCACCACGGCCCGGTCGCCCCGGCCCGCAGCCTGTAGCAGGTCGCGCAGCAGCGCGTCGGCCCGGTCGGGGTCGACGTTCGCGGTCGGCTCGTCGAGCACGAGCACGGGGAAGTCGGCGAGCAGGGCCCTGGCCAGGGCGAGGCGCTGAGCCTGTCCGCCGGAGACCAGGGCGCCCCTGTCGCCGACCCGGGCGTGGAGGCCGCCGCGGGCGCGCATCCAGTCGCCGAGTCCGACGCGCTCGAGCACGGCTTCGAGCTCGTCGTCGGTAGCGGTGTCGCGGGCGAACAGCAGGTTCTGCCTGATGTCGTCGTCGAAGAGGTAGGGCCGCTGCTCGCACAGACCCACCACCCGCCGCACCTCGTCGGCGGGGTACTCGGCCACGTCGACCCCGTCGAGCAGGTAGTCGCCGCCGTGGTCGAGGAAGCGCACGAGCACGTGGGCCAGCGTCGTCTTGCCCGCTCCGCTGCCGCCCCGCACCAGGATGCGGTCGCCCGGCTCCACCTCGAACGACACCGGCGCGAGGGCGAGCGGACGGTCACCCGCACCCGCGCCCGCGCCCGCGCCCGCGCCCCCACCCGCACTCGCGCCCTCACCCCCACCCGGCCACCGCGCCGTCACCCCGCGCAGGCTCAGCCGCACCGCCCCGCTCGGAGCACGGCGGGTGGCGCGGGGCCCGTCGACCGGGATGCCCGCCGGCACCTCGTCGGGCACGACCGAGGCGATGCGCTCGGCGCTCGCCGAGACCTGCCGCCAGGCGCCCGCAGCGAGCGGCACCATCGCCACCACCTCGAACACCGCCATCGGCAGCAGCGCGACCACGGCGAGCGCCGGCCCCCCGAAGCCTCCCGTGCCGAGCGCGGGAACGCCCACCACGAGGGCGAGCACCGTGACCATCCCTGCGACGAGCACCACGAGCGCCGAGGTCGCCCCGATGCCGGCCGAGCGTCGCAGCACCGCGCGGGTCAGCTCGCGGTCGGCAGCAGCCAGCCGCTCACGCCCCTGGGCCACCGCGCCGTAGGCGGTGAGCACGTCGAGGTTCGCCAAGTGGTCGGCGAGCTCGGCCTGGTACGCGCCGCGCAGGCCGGCGATCGCCCGCTCCGCCCGGCCCGAGACGAGCGCGTTCACCACCGTGCCGAGCACGAACACCACGACGAGCGCGACCCCGAGCACCAGACCCGCGGCCGGCAGCACGAACGACATGACGACGACGCTCGCCACCGCCGTGAGCCCCGACACGACGAGGGGCTGCACGACCCGCAGCGGAAGGTTCTGCTGCTCGTCGACGTCGCTCACGAGCCTTGCCAGCAGGTCGCCGCGCCGGGTGCTGCCGAGCCCGTCGGGCGACACCGGCACCAGGCGCTCGTACACGCCCACCCGGAGCTCGGGCATCGTCGCGAAGGCGGCGTCGTGGCTGAACAGCCGCTCGACGTAGCGGAACGCCGCCCGCCCCAGCGCGAACGCCCGCACCCCCACCATCGCCATCGAGAGGAAGAGGATCGGCGGCATCTCCGCCGCCCGCGTGATGAGCCAGGCCGCCGTCGCGAGCAGCCCCACCGCGCACAGCGCCGACAGCAGCCCGAACGCCACCCCGGGCAGGAACCGCCCGAGCCTCGGCTGCGCGAGCCGCAGCACCTCGGCGCGCCTCATCGCGTGCCCCCGTCGTCGGCGGCGGAGGTGGCGGCGACGGATGCTCGTGCCGCATCCGACGACACCCCCGCCTCACCCGCCACCACCGTGATCACCGCATCCGCCGCCGCGACGAGATCGGGCCGGTGCGTCACCACCACCACCGCACGCCCCTCGTCTGCCAGCGCGCGCAGCCCCGCCGCGAACTGCGCCTCGTGCACCGGGTCGAGAGCCGAGGTGGGCTCGTCGAACGCGACCACCGCGCAGTCGAGCCGCCGCGCCCGGTAGATCGCCCGCGCCGCCGACACCCGCTGCGCCTGCCCGCCCGACAGCCCCCCGCCGAGCGAGTCGACCACCGTGTCGAGCCCGATCTCGGGCGCACCGGCGAGCGCCAGTGCGGCCTCGGCGAGCGGATGCTGCGGCTCGGCATCGCCGAGCGTCACGTTCTCGAGCACCGTGCCAGGCAGCACGGCCGCACGCTGTCCGGCCCAGGCGAGCCACGCGCGCGGTGCGGGCTGCCCGCCCACGTCGCTGCCGTCGACGACGATCGTCCCCTCGTGCTCGGCGAAGCCCACGAGAGCGGCGAGCAGCGAGGACTTCCCGCTCCCGCTCTCCCCCACCACCGCGGTCACCTGCCCGGCCCGCGCCCGCGCATCCAGCCCCTCAAAAGCCACGACCTCCCCATAGCGCACACCCACCCCCCTCAACTCAAGGCCGGCACCGATCGACCCGTCACGATCCGCCCTCTCAGCCCGCGCAGAGGGCGGATCGTGACGGGTCGATGCCCCCGCAGCCTCCAGCAGAGAGAACACCTCGGTGGAGGCGGCCACCCCGTCGGCAGCCGCGTGGAACTGGGCGCCCACGTTGCGCAGGGGGAGGAACGCCTCGGGGGCGAGCAGCAGCACGAAGAGGCCCACCTCGAGGCCGAGCGATCCGTCGATGAGCCTCACGCCGATCGACACGGCGACCAGCGCCACCGCGAGGCTCGCCGCCAGCTCCAGCGCGAAGCCGCTGAGGAAGGAGATGCGCAGCACCTTCATGGTCTGCCGCCGGTAGTCGTCGGTGACGGTGCGGATGCGCGCCGCCTGCCGGTGCTGCCGCCCGAACACCGTGAGCGTCGACAGTCCCCCCACCACGTCGAGGAACGCGGTCGACAGTCGGGAGAGCTTCTCCCACTGCTTCTGCTGCACCGACTGGGTGGCGAGCCCGATGAGCACCATGAACACGGGGATGAGCGGGAGGGTCACCGAGACGGTCAGCCCCGAGATCCAGTCCTGCCACCAGATGACGACGAGCACCGCCGGCGTCGCGACCACCGTGAGGATGAGCTGCGGCAGGTAGCGCGAGAAGTACGTGTCGAGCGCGTCGAGCCCGGGCCCCGCCGTCACCCCCACCGCCGTCGCGTTGCGCCCGGCCAGCCAGCCGGGGCCGAGCCGGTCGACGGCGTCAAGCACCTTCGCGCGCAGCTGGCTCTTCACCACCGCCGCTCCCCGCGTGGAGTTGACCTCGGTGAGCCAGGCCGCCGCGAAGCGCAGCACCACCACGCCGGCGAGCGCCGCCAGCCACCCGCCGAGGTCGGCAAGCGACTCTCCGTCGATCGCCCGCACGACGAGCTGCGTCACAAGGTAGGCGAAGGCGATGACCGCCCCCGTCTGCACCACCGCCAGCAGCGCGCCCGCCGCGAAGAACGACCGCGCCGACGCTGCATAGGTCAGGAGGCGGGGATCGAGGGGTCGCACCTGACTAGTGTGCCTCGGCGGGGATGTGAGCACGCGTCACGCGCTTGCGGAACACCCAGTACGTCCAGCCCTGATAGGCGAGGATGAGCGGCAGGAAGATCAGCGCCACCCAGCTCATGATCGTGAGCGTGTACTCCGACGACGACGCGTTCGCCACGGTGAGGCTGTTCGCCGGGTCGTTCGAGGCCGGCATCACGTCTGGGAAGAGCGCGAAGAACAGGCTCAGCACGGCGAGGCCGATGGTGGCGGCCATGAGGCCGAAAGCCAGCTTCTCGGCTCCCCGCCGGTTCGCCAGCACCGCCACCACGAGGGCCACCGCGGCGGCGCCCGAGAGGGCGACGGATGCGACGGTGCCGTGCGCGAGCGAGGTCCAGACGAGGAACGCGGCGGCCACGACCACGGTGACGAGCCCGGCGCGGGTGGCGAGCGCGCGCGCCCGCTGCCTGATCTCGCCGTCGGTCTTCAGCGCCACGAACACCACGCCGTGCGTGAAGAACAGCAGCAGGGTCGTGAGGCCGCCGAGGAGGGCGTACGGGTTCAGCAGGTCGAAGAAGGTGCCGATGTAGTTGTGCCCCTCGTCGAGCGGCACACCACGCACGATGTTCGCGAAGGCGACCCCCCAGAGGAAGGCCGGAACCGCCGAGCCGATCACGATCATCCGGTCGAACCGCTTCTTCCAGGCCGGCTCGGGGCGCTGGTGCCGGTACTCGAACGAGACCCCGCGCAGGATGAGCGCGGCGAGGATGAGCAGCAGCGGCAGGTAGAAGCCGCTGAACAGGGTGGCGTACCACTCGGGGAAGGCGGCGAACAGCGACGCGCCCGCCACGATGACCCAGGTCTCGTTGAGGTCCCAGACCGGGCCGATGGTGTTGATGAGCACGCGACGGTCGGTGTCGTCTTTCGAGAGGAAGGGCAGCGACATGCCGACGCCGAAGTCGAAGCCGTCGAGCACGAAGTAGCCGACGAAGAGGAAGCCGACGATGCCGAACCAGAGAAGTGTGAGATCCATCATGCGCTCCTAGTAGACCGTCGCCTCGTGCTTGAGCTCACCCGTCTCCTCGTCGACCGGGGGTGGAGCATCCGGCCCTTTCTGGATCGCCTTCTTGATGAGCTTGAACTCCACCACCGCGAGCGAGCCGTAGAGCACGGTGAAGACGATGAGCGAGATGAGCACGTCGAGGCCGGTGATGCCGGGCGAGACGGCGTCTTCGGTCTTCAGCAGGCTGAACACGATCCAGGGCTGACGGCCCATCTCGGTGAAGATCCAGCCGACGATCATGGCGCCGAGCGAGAGCGGGAAGGCCCAGACCGCCACGCGCCACATCCAGCGCCACTTCGGCGAGCGCCCGCGGCGGGTGAGCCAGAGGCCGACGACGGCGATGAGCACGTGCAGCATGCCGAGGCCGATCATCCAGCGGAACGACCAGTAGGTGATCCAGATGGTGGGCGTGTAGTCGCCGGGGCCGTAGAGCTGCACGTACTGCGCCTGCAGGTCGTTGATGCCCTCGACCGTGCCGTCGAAGGTGTGGGTCGACAGGAACGACAGCAGGTACGGGATGCGGATGCTGAACAGCTCGCTCACCCCGTCGGGCGTGCCCAGGGTGAACACCGAGAAGGAGGCGTCGGCGCCGGTCGAGGTGCGGTACAGCGCCTCCGCCGCCGCCATCTTCATGGGCTGGGTCTCGACCATCGCGAGGCCCAGCTGGTCGCCGCTCAGCACCGTCAGCGCCCCGGCGATCACCATCATCCAGAGGCCGAACTTCAGCGCGGGGCGCATGGTCTCGAGGTGCTGGTTGCGGTAGAGGTGCCAGGCGGCAGCGGCGATGATGAGGCCGGCCGTCACCATGAAGCAGGCGAAGATCGTGTGCGGGAAGGCGGCGAGCGCCACCTTGTTGGTCAGCAGCGCCCAGATGTCGGTGAGCTCGGCCCTGCCCTTGGCCTCGTTGATCTGGAAGCCCACCGGGTTCTGCATGAAGGCGTTCGCCGCGATGATGAAGTAGGCCGAGAGCACGCTGCCGACGGCGGCGGCCCAGATGGTGAGCAGGTGCACCCTGCGCGGCAGGCGGTTCCAGCCGAAGATCCACAGCCCGATGAAGGTGGCTTCGAGGAAGAAGGCGAGGAGCCCCTCGAGCGCGAGCGGGGCGCCGAAGACGTCGCCGACGAAGCGCGAGTAGTCGCTCCAGTTCATGCCGAACTGGAACTCCTGCACGATTCCCGTCACCACGCCCATGGCGAAGTTGATGAGGAAGACCTTGCCGAAGAAGCGGGTGAGCTGGAGGTACTTCTCCTTGTCTGTGCGCACCCAGGCCGACTGGAAGATCGCGACGGTGACCGCCAGCCCGATGGTGAGGGGCACGAACAGGAAGTGGTAGATGGTCGTGAGACCGAATTGCCACCTCGAGAGGATGAGCGGATCGAGTAGTTCGTTCACGAGGGAACTCCTTGCGCGGAAGACCAGGCCACGCTGCCGCCGCAGTGGATGCGACACCTTGATCCTAGCGAGCTTGTATACAAGCAATCAAACCCATCGGGGAATCCCATGGTTGCTTCGCTAGAGTGTCGTGCATGCCGTGTGGAATACAGCTATGAACGAGGCGCTGTCCTGGATCCTGGATACCGTGCAGTCGGTAGATCCGCTGGTCAGAACGCTTTTGGCTGGCATTGCCATCATGCTCGAGACGAGCGTGCTGGTCGGGCTCATCGTGCCGGGCGACACCGTCGTGATCGTCGCCGCGACCGGGGTTGCATCCCCACTTGAATACATCTCTCTGGTGATCGTCGTGGTGGTCGGAGCACTCTGCGGGGAGAGCCTCGGCTTCGCCATCGGACGCTGGTTCGGGCCGAAGCTGCGCGCCAGCAGGCTGGGCAGGAGGATCGGCGAGAAGAACTGGGTGCGGGCCGAGACCTATCTCGCCCGGCGCGGCGGCATCGCCGTGTTCCTGTCGCGGTTCCTCCCGGTGCTGCACTCCCTCATCCCCCTCACGGTCGGGATGAGCCCGATGCGCTACCGCCGGTTCATGGCGTGGACGGTGCCGGCGTGCATCATCTGGGCCTTCGCCTACGTCTCCGTCGGCGCCTTCGCCGCCGGCTCCTACCGTGAGCTCTCGAAGGAGCTGCACGGAGCGGGCTACATCTTCGTCGCGGTGATCGCCGCGTTCGTCATCACCGTCTTCGTGGTGAAGAAGCTCGTCGGCCGTGCCGAGTCGCGCCACATGCAGGAGACCCCGCCCCCCGCCGCCGCAGCGGAGGAGGACGGGGTCTCGGGGTGAGGGCTGCCTAGAAGAGGGCGACCTTCTCGAGCCAGTTCTTGGCGATGTTCTCGGCCGAGTCCTGGTCGTTGACGCTCTGCGAGTTGAGGTCGACGAGGTCTTCGGCGGTGAGGGCCGCGCTGACCTTGTTGATGACCTCGGTGACCTCGGGGGTCGCCGCGTCGGTGTTGATGAGCGGCACGACGTTCGAGGCGAGGAAGAGACCCTTCGGGTCTTCCAGCGTCACGAGGCCCGAGGTCTTGATGTTCGGGTCGGCCGAGTAGATGTTGACCATCTGCACGGTGTTGTCCTTCAGCGCCTGAATGGTGAGCGGGCCGCCCGAGTCTTCGATCGGGGTGAAGCCGACGGTCACGCCGTAGGTCGAGAGCAGACCCTCGGGGCCGTAGGGGCGCGTCTGCAGCTCGGAGTTGCCGCCGAGGGTGATGGGCGTGGTGACCTTCGAGAGGTCTTCGAGGCTCGTCACACCGTTCTGCTCGGAGAACTCCTTGGTGACGTTGTACGAGTCCTGGTCGGTGGCGGGCGACTGGTCGAGCACCTCGAGACCCGAGGGCAGCGCGCTCGCGAGGGCGGCGTACACGTCGTCGCTCGTCTTGGCGGTGGTCTCGGGGTCGTAGTACTGCAGCAGGTTGCCGGTGTACTCCGGGAACAGCTGCACCTCGCCGCTCTCGAGGGCGGGGAGGTAGGCGTCGCGCTGCCCGATGTTGAACTGGCGCGTCACCTCGATGTCGTTGGCCTCGAGGGCCTGGGCGTAGATCTCGGCGATGATCTCGTTCGAGTAGTACGCCTGCGACCCGATGACGATGGGGCCCGACGCCCCGTCGCTCGAGCCGGCACCCGATGTGGACGTGGTGCCCAGCGGATCGCTCGACGCACACCCTGCCAGCGCCACCACGGCGCTGACCGCGACTAGCCCTGCGACGAGCCGGCCTTTCTTGATTGCTGTGACCATGTGATTCATTTCCCTTCTCGGATGGGATTCCCCATCACCGCACGCGGTCGGGGCGACCGTGCACGGACTTCTCTCTGCTCCGTCGCGACCACGCCGCGTGGAACCACAAGCCTCTGGATGAGCGCGAATATTCCCTCGAGCACCAGCGCGAGCGCCGTGACGAGGATCGACGCCGCCAGCGCCAGCGGGTAGTTCTTGGTGGCGAACGCCTGGAAGATGAAGGCGCCGAGCGCCCCGCCCGAGACGTAGGCCGCGAGTGTCGCGGTGGCCACCACCTGCAGCACGGCCGACCGGATGCCGCCGATCAGCAGCGGCAGACCGAGCGGGATCTCGACCCGCGTCACGACCTGCCACTCGGTCATGCCCATCGCCCGTGCCGCATCGACGGTCTTGCGGTCGACCGCCTCGAACCCCGCGTAGGCGCCCGCCAGGATGGGCGGGATGGCGATGATGACGAAGGTGAGCAGGGGCGCGCGGAAGCCGATGCCGAGCCCGAGGGCGAGCAGGATGATGACACCGAGACTCGGCAGCGCCCTGAACCCGCCCGAGAGCGACACCGCGATGTCGCGGCCGCGGCCCGTGTGCCCGACCAGGTAGCCGAACGGCACCGCGATGACCGCGGCGATGGCGACCGCGCCGAAGGTGTAGGCGAGCTGCTCGAGCAGCCGCGCCACCCAACCGGTGGGCCCTGACATGTTCGCGGGGTCGAGGATCCAGGCGATCGCCTCGCCGAACAGGTTCACGAGCCCGCCCCCGTCAGCACGGCGGCGCGGCTGTCGGCGAGTTGCCTGGCCCGCCTGTTCTTCACCCGGTCACGCCGGTTCCAGGGCAGCACCGCGCGGCCGAGCAGCACGAGCAGCAGGTCGAACACCACGGCGATGAGCAGCACGGCGACGATGCCGGTGGCGACCTCGGCCGGGATGGTGCGCTGGAGGCCGTTGAGGAACAGGTAGCCGAGGCTCGTGACACCGATCACGGAGCCGATCGTGGCGAGGCTCACCGTGCTGGCCGACACCACCCGGAGCCCGGCGAGGAGCACGGGCCCGGCGAGGGGCAGCTCGACCCGCCAGAAGCGTTGCCAGGGCGAGTAGCCCATCGCCGAGGCGGCCTGCAGCACGTCGGCGTCGACCGAACCGAGGCCCTCGGCGGCCGACCGCACCATGAGCGCCACGGCATAGATGGTGAGAGCCACCACGACGTTCGCCGACGACAGCTGCGGGGTGCCGAGGATGAGTGGCATGAAGATGAACAACGGCAGCGACGGGATCGTGTAGAGCAGCCCGAGCACCACGAGGATGGTGCCGCGCGACCAGCGGTAGCGGTTCGCCAGCCAGCCGAGCGGGATGGAGATGACGAAGCCGAGGATGATCGGCGGGATGCACAGCCCGACATGGGTGAGGATGAGCTCCCACACCAGCCCGAGGTTCGACTCGAGCCACTTCACGGTTGGAGCACTCCCGTGGGGGTGCCGTGCTCGTCGACCACGACGTCGCGGCCGTCGATGCGCTCGATGCGCAGCATCCGCTTGCCCTTGTCGGCCCCGACGAACGAGGCGACGAAGTCGTTGGCCGGGCGGGCGAGGATCTCGGCGGGCGTGCCCACCTGCTCGATGTGTCCGCCCTTGGTGAGGATGACCACCTGGTGGCCGAGCAGGAACGCCTCGTCGATGTCGTGGGTGACGAACACCACGGTCTTGCCGAGGTCGTTCTGCAGCCGCAGCGTCTCCTGCTGCAGCTCGGCGCGCACGATGGGGTCGACGGCGCCGAACGGCTCGTCCATGAGCAAGATGTTCGGGTCGGCGGCGAGGCCGCGTGCCACTCCCACGCGCTGCTGCTGGCCGCCCGAGAGCTGGCGGGGGTATTTGGTGGCGAGCGAGCGGTCGAGGCCCACGGTGTCGAGGAGCGCCAGGGCGCGCTCCCGCGCATCCTTCTTCGACACCCCGTTCAGCATCGGCACGGTGGCGACGTTGTCGATCACCTTGCGGTGCGGCAGCAACCCGGAGTTCTGCATGACGTAGCCGATGCGGCGACGGAGCTTCACCGGTGCCAGGCTGCCGGTCTCCTCGCCGTCGATGAGGATGCTGCCCGAGCTCGGATCGATCATGCGGTTGATCATGCGCAGCAGTGTCGTCTTGCCGCAGCCCGAGGAGCCCACGAACACGGTGGTCTTGCGGGGCGGGATGACGAGGTCGAAGCTGTCGACCGCGACGGTGCCGTCGGGGAAGCGCTTGGTCACCGAGCGGAACTCGATCATCGCGGGTCCAATCATCGGTGGACCGCCGACGGCGACCCTTCGACTCAGCCAAACATCGTTCGGCCGAAAGTCAAAGCCCTACCGTCAGAGATCGTCACATTGTTGCCGAGCCGTTGCCCCGCCGAGCGGATGCGCGGCAGAGCTCAAGAGGTGGTGCCCGCCAGGTACGCCGAGACCACGGCACGGCAGGTCTCGATGGCCTTCGCATCGCCCGCGGGGTCGATGATGAACGCGCGCACGAGCAGCGCGTCGGCGATGGTGAGCGCCACGTCGAGTGCGCTCGCGAGACCGCCGTCGTCGGTGAGGCCGAGCTCGGCCACGAACACGGCGGCCAGCGGCCCTGCCGTGCGGGCCGCGATGGCGGAGCCGCCGTCGACCTCGGGCAGCGCCACCTGGTCGCTCAGCCTGATGGAGGTGTAGCCAGGCTCCGAGCGGTGCAGCTCGACCGCGGCGTCGATGAGCGCACCGAAGGCGGCGTCGAGCGTGGTGGGGCGCACGGCCTCGAGCCGCTCCACACCGCTGCGGATGAAGCGCTCGTACCCGCGGCGGCTCATGGCGGCGAGCACCGCGATGCGGTCGGGGAAGTACCGGTAGACGGTGCCGATCGAGGCGCCCGCACGCTCGGCCACCATGGCGGTGGTGAGCCGCTCGATGCCGACCTCCGCCACGACCGCCGACGCCGCATCGAGCAGCGCCTCGATGCGTTCGCTGCTGCGCGCCTGCACCGGCTCGTTGCGAACCCCTCCGGTCGTCGTGAGCGCACCGCTGATGAGGTCGTTGAATGCCACCGCACCCGTCCCTTCCCGAAGTCCCGACACCTGAGTCTAGATCGTCGTCTCATGAGGATGCATCAATCAGGCTCCCCCCCGCGCGGCGGCGAGCCATGACAGACTGGAACGGATGCGTTCTCATCCCGTGGCCCTTCCCCGGCTGCATCGTGCTGCCCGAATCGACGACGCCATCCACGAGTTCCGCGAGAAGTGGGCGCGCAGACGCGGCCACCTCCCCACCGTCATCCCCTACGCCGGCTACGGATCGGTCACCCGGGTGCGGGTGCTCGGGCGCGTGCTGCTGGCGAAACCGCCGAAGCCCGGCTCGCGCCGCGCCCTGCCCTGGCGCCGCAAGGAGGAGCGGGTGCGGGGCTGGCGCAGCTTCACCAGCGTGCCGGTGGGCTCCGTCGACGTCACCATCGAGATCGAGGGCATCGTGCGCACGGTGAAGGCCGACCGCGGTGGCGTGGTCGACACCACGGTCGACGTCGAGCTCGAGCCCGGCTGGCACACCATCACGATGCACACGGAAGGCTCCGACACGGTCGAGGCGCCGGTGAACATCGTGGCGCCCGACACCGACTTCGGCATCGTCTGCGACATCGACGACACCGTGATGGTCACCGCGCTCCCCCGCCCCTTCCTGGCGTTCTGGAACACCTTCGTGCTCAACGAGCACGCCAGAACCCCGACCCCCGGCATGGCCGTGTTCCTCGAACGGCTCACCTCGGCGCACCCCGGAGCCCCCGTCATCTACCTCTCGACCGGCGCCTGGAACGTGGCCCCCACCCTCACGCGCTTCCTCTCCCGCAACCTCTACCCGCGGGGGCCGCTGCTGCTCACCGACTGGGGCCCCACCCCCGACCGCTTCTTCCGCAGCGGGCCCGAGCACAAGCGGTCGAACCTCAAGCGTCTCGCGGAGCAGTTCCCCGACATCCGCTGGGTGCTCATCGGCGACGACGGGCAGCACGACGAGTCCATCTACGGAGCGTTCGCGCGCGAGAACCCCGGGAGCGTCGAGGCCATCGCCATCCGTCAGCTCTCCCCCAGCGAGGCGGTGCTGGCCGGCGGCCGCTCGAAGAGCGCGCACCCGGGCGACGCCACCCGCTGGGTGTACGCGCCCGACGGCGCGGGCCTCGCCGCGCAGATGCTCTAGCGCGGGCTCGGCGCCGCGCCGCCGGGTCGCCGTCTCGGCGCCGCCGCAGCACCGCCTCAGCTCCCCGAGTGCGCCTCGAGGAACTGGTACACCTCGTTCTCGTCGACGCCCGGGAACTTGCCCGACGGCAGCGGCGACAGGATGTGCGCGTGCAGCTTCGCGCTCGGCCAGGCGTTGTCAGACCACCGCTCGGCGAGCTCCGACGCCGGCTTGCGGCAGCACGACTCGTCGGGGCAGCGGGAGAGCTGCCGCTTGTCGGTGTCGCGCCCACGGAACCACTTGGCGTCGGCGAACGGCACGCCGAACGAGATGGAGAACGAGCCGGCGTCGGTCTTGCCGGTCTGGGTGGCGCACCAGAAGGTACCGGCGGGCGTGTCGGTGTACTGGTAGAACTCCGTGGTGCGGTTGGTGCGCGCGAGCGCGCCGCGAGCCGCCCAGTTGCGGCACACCAGCTGCCCCTCGACGGCACCCGTCACATCGACCGGGAGCGGCAGGCCGTCGTTCTCGTAGGCCTTGTAGATGGCGCCGTCCTCCCCCACCCGCAAGAAGTGCACACCCATGTCGAGGTGGGCCGTCGACAGGTTCGTCATGCGCAGGGCCGCCGCCTCGTGGGTGACGCCGAAGGCGTCGCGGTAGTCCTCCACCGAGAGGTCGCGCCGCAACTTCGCGGCGCTCAGGAAGGCGACCGACGCCGTCTCGGGCATGAGGCAGGCGGCGGCGAAGTAGTTGATCTCGAGCCGCTGCTGCAGGAACTCGGCGTAGCTCGCGGGAGGCGTGTGCCCGAGCACGCGGTGCGCCACCGCCTGCAGAGCCATCGACCGCAGGCCGTGACCGCCGGGAATCGAGGCCGGCGGCAGGTAGATGCGCCCGTTCGCCAGATCGGTGACCGAGCGGGCCGAGTGCGGCAGGTTGTCGACATAGATGAGGGTGAAGCCGAGCTTCTCCGCCAAAAGCGACACGCTGCGGTGCGTCAGCGCGCCGGTCGTGTGGCCCACCGAGGCCATGGTCTCCTCGGCGAGCTTCTCGAGCTCGGGCAGGTAGTTGTTGCGCGCGCGCATCGCGAGCCGGTTCTCGGTGTTCGCGCGCCGAGCCTCCTCGGGAGTGGCGATGGATTCCCGCGCCCGCCGGGTGAGCTCGCGGTGCAGCCCCACGAGCGACTCGAGGGTCTCGAGCGGCAGGTTGCGGCTCGCCGGCACGACGGGCAACCCGAGCGAGGCGTAGAGGGGGCCCGCCTGCGCCTTGCTCAATTCGATCTCGAGAGCCGTGCGCGCATCCGGAGCCTCGGGGCTCAACAGATCGGGCACGGCGACACCCAACTCGGCCGAGAGCGCCTGCAGCAGCGAGAGCTTGGGCTCGCGCCTGCCGTTCTCGATCAGCGAGAGCTGGCTGCCCACCACGCCCACCCGCGCGCCCAGCTGGTCGAGCGTGAGCCCGCGCTCCTTCCGGTGGTGCCGGATGCGCCTCCCGAGCGTGATGAGGTCGGTCGAGTCCGCCATTTTCGCCTCCTGTAAAAATCGGCCGATCTTTCCAGCAGAATAGACGAATACCGCTCCGGATGCTCGTCATAGTGGAAATACCGCAGCCACCTTGACGAAGAAGCAGGTCACACGATGAGCATTCTGGAAACCACCTCCATGGTCGGCGTCGACGGCCCCAGCAAGAACGCCGACGTCAACGAATGGGTGCGCGACATCGCCGCCCTCACCAAGCCCGACTCGATCGTGTGGTGTGACGGGTCGACCAGGGAGTGGGACGAGCTCACCAAGATGATGGTCGCCCAGGGCACCCTCATCCGCCTCAACCCGGAGTGGCGCCCGAACAGCTTCCTTGCCCGCAGCGACCCCGCCGACGTCGCGCGCGTCGAAGACCGCACCTACATCTGCTCCGAGAAGGAGGAGGATGCGGGCCCCACGAACAACTGGCGCGACCCGTTCGAGATGCGCGAGGAGCTCACCAAGCTGTTCGCCGGCAGCATGCGCGGCCGCACCATGTACGTCGTGCCGTTCTCGATGGGCCCGCTCGGCGGCCCCATCTCGCAGCTCGGCGTGCAGGTCACCGACTCCCCCTACGTCGTGGTGAGCATGCAGCTCATGACCCGCATGGGCGAGGCTGCGCTCGACCTCATCGAGCCCGAGACGCCGTGGGTTCCCGCGCTGCACTCGGTGGGCATGCCGCTCGTCGACGACGCCGGCACCCGCATTCCCGACGTGGCCTGGCCGCACAACCCGGCCAAGTACATCAGCCACTTCCCCGAGACCCGCGAGATCTGGTCGTTCGGGTCGGGCTACGGCGGCAACGCGCTGCTCGGCAAGAAGTGCTTCGCGCTGCGCATCGCCTCGGTGATGGCGCGCGACGAGGGCTGGCTGGCCGAGCACATGCTCATCATCAAGATCACCTCGCCCGCCGGCAAGGTCTACCACGTGGCCGCGGCGTTCCCCTCGGCCTGCGGCAAGACCAACCTCGCGATGCTGAACCCGAGCATCCCGGGCTGGAAGGTCGAGACCATCGGCGACGACATCGCCTGGATGCGCCCCGGCCCCGACGGCAAGCTGCGTGCCATCAACCCCGAGCGCGGCTTCTTCGGCGTCGCCCCGGGCACCGGCATCACCACCAACCCGACGGCGGTCGACACCGTGTGGGGCAACTCGATCTTCACCAACGTCGCGCTGCGCGACGACGGCGACATCTGGTGGGAGGGGCTCACCCCGAAGGCGCCCGGCCACCTCATCGACTGGCAGGGCAACGATTGGACCCCGTCGTCGAGCACCCCGGCCGCGCACCCGAACTCGCGCTTCACGGTGACCGCCGACCAGTGCCCGTCGATCGCCTCCGAGTGGGACTCGCCCGAGGGTGTCGTCATCGACGCCATCCTGTTCGGCGGCCGCCGGCCCTCGACGGTGCCGCTGGTGTCGCAGGCCCGCGACTGGTCGCACGGCGTGTTCATGGGGGCGACCATGGCCTCCGAGACCACCGCCGCCGCCGAGGGCGCCGTCGGGCGCCTCCGTCACGACCCCTTCGCGATGCTGCCGTTCTGCGGCTACAACATCACCGACTACTTCGGTCACTGGCTGACCATCGGTGAGAAGCTCGGAACGGATGCGCCCCCCATCTTCTCGGTGAACTGGTTCCGCAAAGACGAGAACGGCAAGTTCCTCTGGCCCGGGTTCTCGGAGAACTCCCGCGTCATCGAGTGGATCGTCCGTCGCATCGAGGGCGACGTGGAGGTGGTCGACACCCCCGTCGGCAAGCTCCCCAAGGTGCGCGACTTCAACGTCGACGGACTCGACCTCGGCTACGAGGAGCTGCAGTCGATCCTCTCGGTCGACCGCGCCGCGTGGAGCCGTGAGGCCGACGAGATCGAGCACTACTTCGAGGAGCTCGGCAGCGACCGCATCCCCGACCAGCTGCACCGCGAACTCAGCACACTCCGCGCCAACGTGCGGTAGGAACCGGCTGCGACCCAGGTGGCCGGGTCTCAGCCGAAGGTGATCGCCAGGATCGTGACGTCGTCATCGACCCTGGCGATCGCTATGCGCGCGGTCATCGTGTCGAGGAAGGCCGGTACCGCGGGCTGCGCGCGGAGCTCTTCCGCGATGCGGTCGAGGCTCGCGAGCGTGGAGTCGTAGGCGTCGAGCATGCCGTCGGTGACCGACAGCAGGATGTCGCCGCGCTCGAGCTGCACACGTTGCACCGCCCAGCCCTGAGCCTCGTCGTGGAGACCCAGAGGCATGTCGTGCGAGGCGAGGCGGGTGGTGGTACCCGCCTGGCTGAGGTGCAGGGTGAGGCCGTGGCCCGCATCCGCGAACTCCACCACACCCGTGCGGGTGTCGATGCGCGCGTGGAAGAGCGTGACGAAGGCGCCGAGCTCGTCGAGCCGGGGAGCGAGTTCACGGGCGACCCGCCGGAGCGCCTCACCCGGCGACTCCGCGGCACCGCCGTCGGTGTCGGCCGTGCCGGAGTGCAGCGCCGACCGCAGCGCCTCGGCGACGGCCCCGGCGCGCGGGCCTTTGCCCATCACGTCGCCGAGCGTCGCGACGATCGCATCGTCGTCGCCCGACCAGCCGTACAGGTCGCCGCTGACCTCGCCGAAAGGCAGGGCGAGCGCGGTGGCGTCGACCGAGCCGGCGTGCACCGAGGGCAGCTCGTGCGCCCGGCTCGCGGCCCCCGCCGCGTCGACGGGCTCCTCGAGCCCCTCGCGCAGCTCGCCCTCCGCCCAGCGCCCGAGGGCCTCGAGCCGGGAGCGCTCCTCCGCGCTCAGCGAGCGCGCCTCGGGGTGCATGACGCAGAGCGTTCCCACCGCGAGCCCGCCGGGCACCCGCAGCGGCACCCCGGCGTAGGAGCCGACACCGAAGTGGGTGACCGCGG